>NZ_QGKR01000156.1 GCF_003172955.1 Micromonospora acroterricola
GCGCGGCGTCAGGCGCGGCGCGGCGTCAGGCGCCCGCGGGCGCGGCGGAGGCGCGGGGACTCTAGAAACGAGAGCGCCCGCCCTGACTGTCGTCGGGGCGGGCGCTTCCGTGCGGGGTACGCGGGTCAGGGGGCGGTGTACGTGACGGTCACCTGCTGGTAGCCGAGGGAGCGGAGCAGCCCCTCCAGCATCTTGCGGGTGTTCTCCTCCGCGCGGGCGGAGAGCCCGCTGTCCCGGGCGGCGGCGGTGATCCGTTCCTCGGCGAGCTGGTAGACCTGCTGCTGCCGGTTGGGGTCGTTGCCGACCAGGTCGCCGAGCCGGTTGAGCAGTCCGCGTTGCTCGGCGAAGACGTAGCTCTTCTCCAGGTCGAGGTTGGTCTGGCCGAGCTGTGGCGCGGGCAGCTTGATCTCGACCGAGGTGCCGTCGGCGGACTCGACCACGGCGCCCTCACCGATCTTGCCGAAGTCCACGTACGCCTCGACGCTGCCCGCCCCGACGAACAGGGTGCGCTCGTTGAGCAGGAAGTCCGGAACGTTACGCCGGTCGTTCTGGGTGTCGACCACGACCTGGAAGTTGCCCTCGGCGGCCACGTAGCGGCTCAGGTCCTGGATCGACTTGAGCAGCGGCGGCTGGCTGCGGTCGGTCTGCTCCTTGGCGAAGGGGTTGCGGAAGTCCGGCAGGATGCCGGTCGCCTGCACGCCGAGCAGCACCACCACGGCCAGCGCGGCGGCCCCGAGCAGCACGAGCAGGCCGCGAACCGGCCCACCGGCGCCCCCGGTCGTCGGCCCGCCGGCGCCGCCCGGTGTGTCCGTGGTCGACTCGGGTGTCGCGGTCGACCGCTCCTTGAGATCGTCGCCGGTCGGATAACCGGGGAACTCCCTCGTGGGCTCGTTGATGCCAGCGTCGCGGGCCATCACGCTCACCGTCCTCGTCAGACACGTCGTCTGTGATTGACGGTACGGCCCCGGTACGACACCCGCGCGCCGAGCGTCCGGATTGCGTGAACCCGCAGGTCAGGCGAATGCGGAGAGCCCGGTGAGCCGTTGCCCGACGACCAGTTGGTGGATCTCGGAGGTGCCCTCGTAGGTCAGCACGCTCTCCAGGTTGTTGGCGTGCCGCATCACCGGGTACTCCCCGGAGACGCCGTTGGCGCCGAGGATGGTGCGGCACTGCCGGGCGATGGCCAGCGCCTCCCGCACGTTGTTCAACTTGCCCACGCTGACCTGCTCGGGTCGCAACCGGCCGGCGTCGGCGAGGCGGCCCAGGTGCAGCGCGAGCAGTTGGCCCTTCACCAGCTCGACGGCCATGTCGGCGAGCTTGGCCTGGGTGAGCTGGAAACCGGCCAGCGGGCGACCGAACTGGGTGCGGGTGGTGGCGTACGTCAGGGCGGTCTCCAGGCAGTCCCGCGCGGCGCCGACGGCACCCCAGACGATCCCGTACCGGGCCTCCGTGAGGCAGCTCAGCGGGGCCTTGAGCCCGACCGCCTCGGGCAGCTGGGCGTCCGCCGGGAGCCGGACGTCGTCGAGCACGATCTCGCCGGTCACCGACGCGCGCAGCGACATCTTCCGGCGGATCTCGCGGGCCGTGACGCCGTGCGTGTCCATGGGTACGGCGAAGCCCCGCACGCCGTCGTCGGTGCGCGCCCAGATCACCGCGACGTCGGCGATCGGCGCGTTGGTGATCCACATTTTGCCGCCGGTGAGCACCCAGTCGTCGCCGTCGCGGCGGGCCCGGGTGGCCATGGACGCCGGGTCGGAGCCGTGGTCCGGCTCGGTCAGGCCGAAGCAGCCGATGGCCTCCCCGGTCGCCATCGACGGGAGCCAGCGCTGCTTCTGCTCCTCGCTGCCGTAGCGCCAGATGGCGTACATGGCCAGCGAGCCCTGCACGGAGACCAGGGAGCGGACACCGGAGTCGGCGGCCTCCAGCTCCTGGCAGGCCAGCCCGTACGCCACGGCGGAGGCGCCAGCGCACCCGTACCCGCTCAGGTGCATGCCGAGCAGCCCGAGCTTGCCGAACTCGCGGGCCAGCTCCCGGGCCGGCACCCGGCCCTCCTCGTACCAGTCGGCGACGTGCGGGCGCACCCGGTCGTCGACGAGCTGGCGTACGACGTCGCGGATCTGCCGCTCCTCCTCGGTGAGCGACGGGTCCAGGTCGAGCAGGTCCAGCGGAGCGGTCATGGACGTCACCTTAACGAAGACTCAGGCCGGTGGGCGCGGACGCGTCATTCGATCGGTTCGGAGAGCACCAGCACCCGGGCGTGGATCTGGTTGCGCTGCTGCAGGGCGGCGCGCAGGGCCCGGTGCAGGCCGTCCTCCAGGTAGAGCCCGCCGTTCCACTGCACGACGTGCGGGAAGAGGTCGCCGTAGAAGGTGGAGTCCTCGGCGAGGAGCTTGTCGAGCGCCAGCTCACGCTTGGTGGTGATCAACTGGTCCAGACGCAGTGGCCGCGGAGGGATCTCCGCCCACTGCTTGAGCGTCAGGTTGTGCTCCGGATAGGGACGCCCGTCCCGGACCGCTCTGAAGATCACGACGGCACGCTCCCCTCCCCGTGGCCGGGCCGACCGACGGCGCCGAGCCGGGTCGCGGCGGGCACCGCGCGGCGCGGCACCGATGACCCGTGCCAGCCTAGCCGCCCAGCGCACACCGCGTTCTGCTCCCTGATGTCAGTTTCACTACCGCTCGTCCGATCCTCAACCGGACGAACAGGACGCCCCGTTCAACTCCACCGGCCTCGCCGCACCACCTCGTCCACCGGACGACGTCCTCGGCGCAGCGACGGTGACCGATGGTCGGGCGCGCGGTAACCGATTGTGACGGCACCGATGGGTCGGTAGTCCTCCGGCACGCCGAACGCGTCCCGGTAGGTGGCCAGTCGCTGCGGCGGAATGCCGAAGAAACACGCCCCCAGTCCCTCGTCCACCGCCGTGAGCAACATCAGCAACGCGGCGAAGCCGGTGTCGATGTGCCAGTACGGCACCGGCCAGCGGTCGGTGGACCGGTCCGTCCAGCCCTTGTCCGGCTCCGCGTACCGCTCGAGGTAGGCCGACTCGTTGGCGTGCGGGACCACGATCAGTGGCGCCCGGCGCATCCCGGCCAGCCAACGCTCGCGCCCGCCGCCGTCCGGCGTGGTGGCGGCCCAGAACCGTTCCCGGTCGGCAGCCTCCTCCAGCACCAGGAAGCCCCAGCCCTGCGCGAATCCGGCCGACGGAGCGCGTACGGCGTGGTCGAGCAGCCGGTCCACCACGTCGGGCGGGACCGGGCGGTCCGGGTCGTAGTTGCGCACCATCCGCCTGCGCCGGACGACCTCGGCGAACTCCATCCTGACCTCCCCGCCGCCCCGTCAGGCCCCGGGCCGGACGCCCCAGGCGCCCTGCCACGTCGCACCGGGCTTCAGCGTGAGCAGGTCCCTGCCGGAGCGGAATGCGTCCGGTGGGCAGGTCATCGGCTCGATCGCCACCGAGCGCCGGTGCCGTTCCCCGGTGAGCGCGTCACCGGTGAACACCTGCCACCAGCCGAACTCCTGGTCCGCCCAGATGCTCACCCCGGACGATCCGTCCGGCGCGGCCAGGCTCACCGACGAGCCGCCGTCGGCGTCGGCGATCACCCCGCCGAAGCAGAGGTCCAGCTGGGCACCGCCGATCCGGCGCGGGCTGGTCCAGTCGTACTCGGTCCCGGCCACCGGGGTCACGCCGATCGGCAGCAGCCGCCCGTCCACCAGCAGCCGGGTACGCGTCGGCAGCCGCATGACCAGGTCGTCCACCGCGACGCCCGGCAGTTGCAGGTACGGGTGCACGGAGAAGCCGAACGGCGCCAGCTCGCCACCGGTGTTGGTCACCTCGTGCTCGGCCCGCAGACCGTCCGGGCCGACGCTCCACCGGCTGCGCAGCCGCAGCGGCCACGGGTAGCCGGGCTGCGGCGGCAGGTCGTAGCCGACCGTCACCGCGTCCGCCGACTGCTCCAGCAGCCGCCACGGCACCCAGTTGACCAGCCCGTGGATGGCCACGTGCCGTTCCGGCTCGGTCAGCGGAAGCTGGTGCGTCCGGTCCCCGAACGAGTAGCGGCCATCCCGGATCCGGTTCGGCCAGGGCGCCAGCACCTGTCCGGCGCAGCCCGGGCAGACCTCGTCGGCCCGGTACCCGTCGAGCAGGTCGACACCGTCGTGCCGGTACGTCCGCGGCCCACCGCCCACCTCCACGATGACGGCCTCGTGGCCGGCGGCGGAGATGGTCCACTGGGCGCCGGAGAACGGGCGCTGGTCGGGGCTTTCCATGCGGGCGACCCTAACCGGTCAGGTCCGGTCGCCGCTCGACGCGGCTGCCGCCCGGTAGCGCAGCAGCGCCGGGAAGGCGGCCGCGAGCACCACCACGAGCACCGCCGAGGCGAGCCCGCCGGCCACCCAGGCCACCCCGCCGCCGAACCCGGCGGCCATGGTGCCGGCCCGCAGGTCGCCCAGGCGCGGACCGCCGGCCACCACCACCGTGTTGACGCCCTGGAGTCGGCCACGCATCCGGTCCGGCGCGTACACCAGCAGCATGGACTGGCGGAGTACGGCGCTGACCAGGTCGGCGGCGCCGGCCACGGCGAGGAGCAGGACCATCAGCCAGAGCTGGTGGGCCAGTCCGGCCGCGGCGATCGCGATCCCCCAGGCGACCACCGCGACCACGAGGCCGAGCCCCTGCCGGCGGAGTCGACCGATCCAGCCGGACGTAAGCCCGCCGATCATCGACCCGATCGCGATGGCGGCGTAGAGCAGGCCGACCGCGCCGCCGCCGCCGAACCGCTCGTGGGCGATCTCCGGGAAGAGCGCCCGCGGCATCGCGAGGATCATGGCGATCAGGTCCACCCCGAACGAGAGCAGCAGCACCGGGGTGGTCGCCAGGTAGCGGAACCCGTCGATCACGCTGGCCAGGCCGGCGCGGCGGGGCTCGCCGTCGGCGGTCGGCTCGGGGGGCAGCGCGGGCAGGCGCAGCGCAGCCCAGAGCATCGCGGTGAACAGCACCGCGTCCAGCCCGTACGCGATCGGCAGGACCACCGCGACGTTCGGCGATGACGCGAGGATCAGGCCGGCGGCCAGCGGACCGGCCACCGAGGCGGCGGTGAAGGTCGTGTAGTTCAGGGTGCTGGCGGCCGGCACCAGATCGTCCGGCACCAGCCGGGGCAGCATCGCGCTGCGGGCCGGCGAACTGATCGCGAACGCCACCGACTGCACCGCCATCAGCGCCAGCAGCAACACCGGGCTGCCCACGTCCAGCAACGCCTGGACCAGCAGCCCGAGCGTGGACGCCCAGAGCAGCAGCGACCCGCCGAGCAGCACCACGCGGCGGTCGCGGGCGTCGGCGACCGCGCCACCCCACAGCCCGAAGACCAGCAGTGGCACGAACGCCGCCACGCCCAGCAGGCCGACCCAGAACGAGTCCCTGGTCAGGGCGTACATCTCCACCGGCACCGCGACGGCGGTGAACTGGAAGCCGAACATCGCCACGGTGTTGCCGAGCCACAGCCGCCGGTACGCCGGCACGCGAAGCGGACGCACGTCGATCGCCCAGCGGCGCGCTCCGCGCGGCCGGGCCTCCTGCACGCCCGTCACGGCGCCAACCGCTCGACGGTCCAGCTCTCGCCCTCGGCGCCCGGGCCGTCACCGGGCGGGCCGTCGTCGGTCCTGCGGAAGCGGAGCCGGTCGTGCAACCGGCCGGCCCGTCCCTGCCAGAACTCCACCGACTCGGGCCGGACCCGCAGCCCACCCCAGTGCGGCGGGGTGGGGATGACCGTCTCACCGGCGAACCGCTCGGCCGCCGCCCGGTAGCTCTCCTCCAGCGCGGCCCGGTCCGGCACGACCTGCGACTGCGGGCTGGCCCAGGCGCCCAGCTGGGAGGCACGCGGGCGGCTGGCGAAGTACGAGTCGGAAACCGCCCGGTCGACCGGCGCGACCCGCCCGGTGACCACCACCTGCCGCTGCATCGGGAACCAGGGGAAGACCAGGCTGGCGTACGGGTTGGCGGACGCCTCGACGCCCTTGCGGGAGAGGTGGTTGGTGAAGAAGACGAAGCCGTCCGGGTCGTACCCCTTCAACAGCACCGTCCGCCCGCTCGGCCGGCCGGCGGCGTCGGCGGTGCCGACGACCATCGCGTTCGGTTCGGGTAGCCCGAAGGCCACCGCGTCGGCGAACCAGCGGTCGAACTGGGCGTGCCAGTCGGCGGCCAGGTCGGCCTCGGTCAGGCCCAGGTCCGCGGCGTACTCGTTACGCATCGCAGCCGGGGCGGGTGTGTCGCCCGTCACGTTCCCACTCCTTCTCGGCGGCCCCGCCGGCGCCCTCCCGCGCAGGCCAGCACGCACCGCCCAGTCTCACCGAGCGACGCGGAGAATGCGCGTCCGGGGATGTCGTGTGCAGCACAGTCGCAGTGGGTCGCGTATCCGGTTACTCAGCAGGCAAGATGTTCCGAACACATCCCTGAGGGTCGCCTAAGGCGCTCGGCCGACCGGCCGGATGAGCTGATCGGGCGCACCGACCAGATCCAGGAGAGCGACATGGCCGATTTCAAACCCGGGCTGGAGGGCGTCGTCGCCTTCGAGACCGAGATCGCCGAACCGGACCGTGAGGGTGGCGCGCTGCGCTATCGCGGGGTCGACATCGAGGATCTGATCGGCCAGGTCTCGTTCGGCAACGTCTGGGCACTGCTGGTCGACGGTCGGTTCGGTCCGGGCCTGCCACCGGCGGAGCCGTTCCCGGTGCCCGTGCACTCCGGCGACATCCGGGTGGACGTGCAGTCCGCCGTCGCGATGCTCGCCCCGTACTGGGGTCTGAGCCAGCTGCTGGACATCTCCGACGAGCAGGCCCGCGAGGACCTCGCCCGGGTGTCGGTGACCGCTCTCTCCTTCGTCGCCCAGTCCGCGCGGGGTCTCGGTCTGCCGGCGGTGCCGCAGAAGGAGATCGACAAGGCGCAGACCATCGTCGAGCGCTTCATGAAGCGCTGGCGGGGCGAGCCCGACCCGCGGCACGTCAAGGCCGTCGACGCGTACTTCATCTCGGCCGCCGAGCACGGCCTGAACGCCTCCACCTTCACCGCCCGCATCGTCGCCTCCACCGGCGCGGACGCGGCGGCCTGCATCTCGTCCGGCATCGGCGCCCTCTCCGGCCCGCTGCACGGCGGCGCGCCGTCCCGCGTGCTCAGCATGCTGGAGGCGGTCGAGCGCAGCGGTGACGCGGAGGGCTACGTCAAGGGCGTACTGGACCGCGGCGAGCGGCTGATGGGCTTCGGCCACCGGGTCTACCGGGCCGAGGACCCGCGCGCCCGTGTGCTCCGGCGCACCGCCAAGGAGCTGGGCGCGCCGCGCTTCGAGATCGCCGAGGCGCTGGAGAAGGCGGCGCTGGCCGAGTTGCAGGCCCGCCGCCCGGACCGGGTGCTCGCGACCAACGTCGAGTTCTGGTCGGCCGTGGTGCTGGACTTCGCCGAGGTGCCGGCGCACATGTTCACCTCGATGTTCACCTGCGCCCGGATGGGCGGCTGGAGCGCGCACATCCTGGAGCAGAAGCGCCTGCAGCGGCTGGTCCGCCCGTCCGCCCGCTACGTCGGCCCGAACAGCCGCAAGCCCAGCGACGTCGAGGGCTGGAGCGCCATCCCGCACGGCGTCTGAGCTCCAGGGAAGGGCCCCTCCTCACCGTCCGCGGCACAGGAGGGGCCCTTCCTGTACGGCGGACGGGCGATCGACGCCCGGGTGTGGCGAACGACTCAGGCCGGCCCGCGGGACCCCCAGTTCCACCGCCGGGCCAGGGTGCGAGGATGAGGGTCGGCAGTGTCGCCGGATCACCGGTACGGATCCCGGCCCGCGTGCGCGCCCGCCGACGGTCCGCACCGGCCCCCTGACCGGGCCCCGCCCTCGCCCATGCGGAAGGACCTTCAAGACCGTGGCTGACGCACCGACCATCCGGATTCCCGACGAGATCAAGCCCGCCGACGGACGCTTCGGCTGCGGCCCGTCCAAGGTCCGTCCGGCGGCCGTGTCCGCTCTCGCCGAGGTGGCGACCAGCTACCTGGGCACCTCGCACCGCCAGAAGACGGTCCGCGACCAGGTCGCCCGGCTGCGCTCCGGCATCGCCGAGTTCTTCTCGCTGCCCGAGGGCTACGAGGTCGTAATCGGCAACGGCGGCACCACCGCGTTCTGGGAGGTCGCCACCTTCGGGCTCATCCGCGACCGGGCCCAGTTCGCCAGCTTCGGCGAGTTCGGCGCCAAGTTCGCCAAGTCGGTCAAGGACGCCCCGTTCCTGGGTGAGCCGACCGTCCGCAAGGCCGACGCCGGCAGCGCGCCGGCCCTCGTCGCCGAGGCCGGCGTGGACGTCTACGCGACGCCGCAGAACGAGACCTCGACCGGCGTGGCCGTGCCGATCAGCCGGGTCGCCGGGGCGGACTCGGGCTCGCTCCTGCTGGTCGACGCCACCTCCGCCGCCGGTGGCCTGGAGGTCAACGTCGGCGAGACCGACGTCTACTACTTCGCGCCGCAGAAGTGCTTCGGCTCGGACGGCGGCCTCTGGCTCGCCCTGATGTCGCCGGCCGCGCTGGACCGGGCCGCCGAGATCAAGGCGTCCGGGCGGTACATCCCGGCCTTCCTCGACCTGGTCACCGCGATCGACAACTCGCGGCTGGAGCAGACGTACAACACCCCGGCCCTGGCCACCATCTTCCTGGCCGCCGAGCAGACCGACTGGATGAACGCGCAGGGCGGGCTGTCCTGGGCCGCCAAGCGCACCGCGGAGAGCGCCGCGACGGTGTACGGCTGGGCGGAGCGGTCCACCGTGGCCACCCCGTTCGTCACCGACCCGGCGCTGCGGTCCAACGTGGTCGCCACGATCGACTTCGCCGACGGGGTGGACGCCACCGCCATCTCCAAGGCGCTGCGCGCCAACGGCATCGTGGACACCGAGCCCTACCGCAAGCTCGGCCGCAACCAGTTGCGGGTGGCGCTGTTCCCGGCCGTCGAGCCGGCCGACGTCGAGGCGCTGACCGCGTCCATCGACTACGTGGTCGAGCGCCTCTGAGCATCGTCACGGTCGGTGTCCGTCGGGGCCCCGACGGACACCGACCGTGATCATCGTTGCAGCTCAGTCGCGACATGCGGGGTGTCGCTTCCCCCACCCCGAGGCAGATGCGCGTACGGTGGTCCGAGACGCCTGGGTGGCCGACTCGTGGCGTGCGGCCAGCGAAGCGGGACGGAGGCAACGCAATGCGCCCAGTACGCTTCGTCGCCCTCTCCGAGGACGGCCATGCCCTGGTTCTCGCCGACGAGGTCGGGCGGCTGCTCGCCCTGCCGATCGACGAGCGGATCGCTGGCTTGATGCACCCCGAGCCGGGTGCCCCGCCGCTCGCTGCGGCACCGACCGGTGCCGACCCGATCCCCTCACTGTCCCCCCGGGACATCCAGGCCCGCATCCGTTCCGGTGAGTCCGCCGAGGACGTCGCACGGATCGCCGGTGTGCCGGTCGACCGGGTCCTGCGGTACGCCGGGCCGGTGCTCCAGGAGCGGGCGATGCTCGCCCAGCACGCCCGCCGCACCCGGCTCAAGGGCGCGGAGAAGCCCACCCCGCTGGCCGAGGTGGTCAACGGTCGGCTGAGCCAGCACGGCATCGACACCGAGAAGATCTCGTGGGACGCGTACCGGCGCGACGACGGCACCTGGCGGATCATCGCCACCTGGCCGTCGGGCAAGGCCACCGCGCAGGCCATCTGGGATCTCGACAAGACCCGGCAGGCGGTCACCCCGCACGACGACATGGCGCAGTACCTGTGCGCCGAACGGCCCACGCCCATCCTCGGCCAGGAGCCGGCGCCGGAGCGGGGCGGGCACGCCCTGCCCGGTCCGTCGCGCGGCGAGCCGAGTCGCGGTGGGCACGGGCTGCCCGCGGCGTCCGAGCACCCGCGCCCCGGCCGGGACCCGATCCGGGCCGGACGGGACGCGCTGCTCGCCTCGCTGGACCGCCCGCTCGGCGGGTCGTCGGGTCGCGGGCTGGAGCCGCGTACCCCGGCTGCCATGGCCGGGTCGGACGCGCCCCGGCAGCGGCCGGTCGGCGGGGGCGCCGCGGCGTTGCTCGGCGGCGGCCAGGGGTCGGCCTTCGACGACGACTCGGACGCGCCCAAGGAGGTGCCGGCCGTGCCGTCGCTGGCGGTGCTGCGGCCCCGCCGGACGGGCGCCGCGGCGGCCGCCGGCGGCGAGTCCACCGATGCCAACGGCAAGCCGCGCAAGCGGCTGCCGAGCTGGGACGACGTGCTCTTCGGCAGCGGTCCGGCCGCGCGCGAGTCCTCCTGACGCTTCGCGTTGACGGGTGGCGGTTCGCCACCCGTCGGCGCGAGGCACGCGAAGCGCTCCCGTGGCAGGGCGGGCTGGGTCAGAGCGGCCAGGCGGCGAGGCGCTCGTAGCGTGGCCGCGGGCCGAGGTGGCTGCGCACCAACTGCAGCTCGGCGGCCGGCCACGATGGACCCTGATAGCCGTCCAGGGTGGCCTGGTCGGCCTCGATGTCGGCCGGGCCCACCCGGTCACCGGGCCGGGCGACGGTCAGGTGCGGCCGGAACGGCTTGTCGTCGTGCGGCAGCCGGGCGTGCCGCAGCCGGGACCGGATCAACCGGGCCAGCACGCGCAGCGCCTCGACGTCACCCCGTAGGTCCACCCAGAGCACGGTGAAGGATCCCTTCCCGAACCGGCCACCCCCACCGAGGCTGAGCCGGGGTGCGGCGTCGCGGCCGTCGCGGAACCACTCGGCGGCCAGCCCGAGCGCGCTCTCCACCTCGACCAGCCGGGCCGCCTCGACCTCACCGAGGAAGGCCAGGGTGAGGTGCAGGTGGGCCGGGTCGGCGAGCCGGACGTTGGTGCCGGCGGCGGCCGCCGCGCCGACCCGCAGCCGGGCGACCTGCGCGCCAAGATGGGTGACCGCGTCGATGGGCGGGTAGACCGCGACGAAGAGCCGCAACCGTCGGCCCGCTCAGCGGTGCCGCTGCCGGTGCCCGGCTCGGGCCGCCGGCAGGGTCAGCCCGGCGGCGTGCAGCACGCCCTCCACCCGGACCCGCTCGATCTCCTGGTCCACGCCGCTCAGCTCGGCGAGGTGTTCGGTGATGCCGAGGGCGCTGCAGGCCAGTCGGAGCCGGTCGTCGTACGCCTGGACCACCGCGCCGTGCCAGACCATCGACCGGCCGGTGCCGCCGAGCCGCTGGCCGCCGAGGCGGCGCAGGTCGGCGGCGAGCTGTTCCAGGGGCCGCCGGTCGGTCCGGTCGAACTCGCTGAGGTCGATGTCCCGTGTCAGCGCGTCGGCCTCGATGGCGCGGTCCAGGCGGGCGATGGTGCGTCGTTCCCGTCGACGCTCACGCCACTCCGACCAGCCGCAGACCACCCGGTCCAGGATCTCGTCGGCGCAGAAGAGCAGGGCGAACGCCGCCGGCAGGCTGGCCACGGCGAGGATCGCCAGGGCCAGCATCAGCGCGCGTCCGACTCCCACGTATCGACGCTAAGCCCCGTCGTGCCGCCCCGCCACCGAAATAGCCGCATCCGCGCCATCCGCTCAACGCGACGCGTTGGGGCCCGACACCAGTGCGGAAGGGCCCCTTGTCATGCGGAATCCGATGACAAGGGGCCCTTCCGCGCGTTTCAGCAGTCGGTGGAGGTGACGTAGAAGCGGGGCATCGGCAGCACCCGGAAGCGCACCCGGGCACCCGAGCGGCGCAGCTGCCACGTGAGCGCGATCAGCGCTGCGGCCAGCGAGATCAAGCCGCCCATCCAGATGCTGGCGCCGGCGCCGAAGTGCTCCGCCACCCAGCCGATCAGCGGCGCGCCGACCGGGTTGGTACCCAGGAACACCAGGACCCACAGCGCCATCACGCGACCCCGGAAGGCCGCGTCCACGCCCAGTTGGACCCGCTGGTTGGCGGCCTGGGCGAAGAAGACCATGAAGAAGCCGGTGGGCACCAGCAGGGTCACGACGAGCCAGTAGGTCGACGCGAAGCCGACCAGGGTGCCGAAACTGGCGCAGGCGATCGCGGCACCGAGCACCAGCCAGACCGACGGTCGGCTGCGCCGGCCGGTGCCGCTGAGCGCGCCACCCAGCGCGCCGACCGCCAGCGCGGTGCTGAACAGGCCGAAGGAGGCGGCACCGGTGTGGAAGACCGTCTTGGCCAGCGCGGCCAGGGTGAGCTGGAAGTTGAACAGCGACATACCGATCACCGACATCACCGCCATCGGCAGCAGCAGGTCCGGGCGGCGCCACACGTACCGCAGCCCGTCGACCACCCGGGCGGAGGCCCGCTCGTCGCGCGGCAGCAGGGCGTCGCGGTGCAGCTCGGCCGTGCGCATCCGCACCACGTTGACCAGCGGCGCGATCGAGCTGAGCGCGGTGAAGAGGAAGACCGGCCCCACGTCGAAGGCGGCGATCGCCAGGCCGGCGACGGCCGGGCCGACGATCCGGGCGGAGTTGAACACGGCGGCGTTCAGCGACAGCGCGTTGGGCAGCAGCGGCGTGCCGACCAGCTCGGAGACGAACGCCTGGCGGACCGGCGTCTCCACGGCGTTGGCCGTGCCGAGCAGCGCGGCGAAGGCGAACACGTGCCAGAGCTGCACCAGGTCGGTGAGGACCAGCAGGGACATGCCGAGCGCCAGCACGGTCCAGAAGGCGTTGGCGGCGAAGAGCAGCACCCGCTTGTCGTACCGGTCGGCGAGCCGGCCGGAGAGCAGGGTGAGCAGCAGCACCGGGGTGAACTGGAGCGCGGTGACCACGCCGAGCGCGGTGGCCGAGTTGTCGGAGAGCTCGAGGACGAGCCAGTCCTGGGCGATGAACATCATCCAGACGCCGATCAGTTTGATCAGCTGCCCGGATGCGAAGAGCCGGTAGTTGCGGACCTGTAGGGACTGGAACATCGTGCTCAGCTTGGCCTGCACTCTTGGTGCGCCTCCTCGGACGTACGCGTCATCGACAGGTGACGGCACGGCCCGGTGGCGCGGGCGTGACTCAGGCGCGAGCGAGCTGCTGAAGGATCTCGGCGGCCCTCTGCAGGGTCTCCCGTTCGTCCTCGTCGAGCGCGGCCAGCCGGTGGGCCAACCACTCGTCGCGGGCCCGCTCGAACTGGTCGAGCACGGCCTGCCCTCCTTCGGTCGCCGCGAGGATGACCTGCCGGCCGTCGGTCGGATGGGGGGTCCGCTGCACGAGGCCGCGGTCCTCCAACTTCCCGACGATCTTGGTCATCGTCGGCGGCTGCACCCGCTCCACGTCGGCCAGTTCCCGGGGCGTCATCGCGCCCGCCAGCCGCAGGCTGGTGAGCGCGGAGACCTGGGTGACCGTGAGGTCGCCGACCGGTCGGGCCTGGCGGACCCGCCGGTTGAGTCGGGTGATCGCATCACGCAACTGGGGAGCCAGTTGCGCCGGTGGCACGCGTTCCGCCGTCACCGTCCGCTCCGTCACGATAGTTAGCTTAACTAATGAGCCTGGCTAACGACATCCGTTATGACCAGGCTCACGAGGACGTCTGTGCTGTTCCGGGCGGGGAGTCCCAGTCGATTCCCCGCCCGGACGTACGTCAGAGCACCAGGGACTCGATCGGCCCGCGCAGGAAGTACAGCACGAACAGCGCGGCGACCCCGTACAGCAGCGGGTGGATCTCCCGGGCCTTGCCCCGGGCCAGTTTGACCACCACGAAGGTGATCAGACCGGCGCCGATCCCGTTGGAGATCGAGTAGGTGAACGGCATCAGCACGATGGTGAGGAACGCCGGGATGGCGATCTCGTAGTCGGACCAGTCGATCGTCCGCACCGCGGTCATCATCAGGAAGCCGACCACCACGAGGGCCGTCGACGCCGCCTCGAACGGCACGACCACCACCAGCGGCGCCAGGAACATCGCCAGCAGGAAGAGGACGCCGGTGACCAGGTTGGCCACCCCGGTCCGGGCACCCTCCGCGACACCGGCGGCGCTCTCGATGTACGACGTGTTGCTGGAGGTGCTGGCCGCGCCGCCGGCCGCGGCGGCGATCGAGTCGACCAGCAGGATCTCCTTGGCCTTCGGCGGGGTGCCCCGCTCGTCGAGCAGGCCACCCTCCTGGCCGACCGCCACCATCGTGCCCATGGTGTCGAAGAAGTCCGTGATCAGCAGGGTGAAGACGAACATCAGCACGACCAGCCAACCGGCCCGACCCCACGAGTCGAGCACGTTGAACTTGCCGAGCAGCGACAGGTCCGGCAGGTCCACCACCGTCTTCGGCAGCTCCGGCACGTTCAGCGACCAGCCCTTGGGGTTCGGCTGACCGTTGACGAAGGACGGGCCGATGTTGCCGACCGCCTCCACGATCACCGCGAGCACGGTCGAGGCGAGGATGCCGATCAGGATCGCGCCCTTCACCCGCCGGACCACCAGCACCAGGGTGAGCAGCAGACCCACCACGAAGACCAGCATCGGCCAGCTCACCAGCTTGCCGCCGATGCCCAGGCCGACCGGGACGGTGGTGTTGGCGGCGTCCGGGATCCGTCGGACGAAGCCGGCGTCCACCAGACCGATGATGGTCAGGAAGAGACCGATGCCGACCCCGATCGCGGTCTTC
Source organism: Micromonospora acroterricola (assembly GCF_003172955.1). Taxonomy (GTDB): domain Bacteria; phylum Actinomycetota; class Actinomycetes; order Mycobacteriales; family Micromonosporaceae; genus Micromonospora; species Micromonospora acroterricola. The sequence goes on from NZ_QGKR01000156.1 coordinate 14,562, forward strand.
ATCTGGGTGGGCACCGAGCGGAACACCGCGGTCCGCAGACCGGTGAGCACCAGCACCGCGATGATCACACCCTCGATCACCACCAGGCCCATCGCGTCGGCCCAGGTCATCTCCGGAGCGATCTCGTACGCCACCAGCGCGTTGACGCCCAGACCGGCGGCCAGCGCCAACGGGAACCGGCCGACCACACCCATCAGGATGGTCATCAGGCCGGCGACGAGCGCGGTCGCCGCGGCCAGCGCGGGGATCGGGAGCGTCTTGCCGTCACCGTCGACGGCACCGCCCAGGATCAGCGGGTTGAGCACCACGATGTACGCCATCGTGAAGAAGGTCGCGAGACCACCGCGTACCTCGCGGCTCAGCGTCGAGCCGCGGGCGGAGATCTCGAAGAACCGGTCGAAGCCGTTACGCGGATGCGCGGGGTCGGGTGGTGTGCCGTTCTCGGGCGGCGTTACTGCCATCAGGTCCTCGCAGGTGATCTTCCGGTTGTCGCGCGCATCGTCCCAGATCAGCGGCCGGCAGGGAAAGTGGATCGCGTACGCTTGCCGGATGCCGAACGAGCAGCCGCCGCGGCCCGCGCCGCTGGACCCGCCGATGGTGCCGTTCGCCGTCGCCGGGCTGATCGGCTGGGCCGTGGCCGGGCTGGTCCTGTTGATCTTCTTTCGCGGCTGGCTGACCGAGCACGATCACGAGAACTGGCTCTGGACCTGCCTCGCCGGTTTCCTGTGGGGCTTCCCCGGCCTCGCCGTCATGATGCGGCACGACGCCAACCGCCGCCGCCGCCGCGCGAGCTGACCCTGCCGAGAGCGCCGGTACGCCCGGCGCGGACGGTCAGGGGTGCCCGTACGGCTCCGCCGGCTCGGCGGCTTCCACCGAACCCGGGGCACGGCTGACCGACATGGCCTCGACCGCGCTGTCGTCGTAGATCGTCGGCAGTTCCTCCACCGCGGTCTCGGCGGCCTCGATCAGCGTCTCGGAGTGGGCGCCGCAGCCGTGGTCGGCGCTCACCACCCGGCCGTCGTCCGGGGCGTAGAAGTTGCCACACGCGCCGAAGGCCTGCCTCATCGCGCCGGCCAGCGGCAGGTAGAAGCCACAGGTCCCGCAGCGAGCGGCCGCGGGCGCGGCGGCGGAGATCGCCGCGGTCGGGCCGTGGTCGCCGTCGTACCAGCGCTGCGCCGCGTCGGCACGACCCTCCCGGGAGAGCACCCGGGCCCGGCCGAGGCCCAGCTCCCAGGCCGTCTCCTCGACCGCCGGGTCGTCGGAGAGCAGGTAGGCCGGAGCCAGCCGCTCGTCGTCCGGCGGGGTCGGCAGCAGGTCACCCGGGCCAAGGTCGCCGGGCTTCAGCCGCTCCTGCCAGGGCAGCCAGCCCGGGGCGAGCAGCGCGTCGGGGCCGGGCAGCAGCACCGTCTCGCAGATGGTCACCGTGCGGCTGCGCGGCACCCGGGTGACGGTGACCGCCCAGCGCCAGCCGCGGTAGCCCGCGAGGCGGCATTCAAAGTAGTGGGTAACCAGCCGGTCGCCCTCGGCCACGACCTGCAGGTGGTCGCCGACATCGTCGGCGTCCACCTCGGTGATGCCGGCGCGGGCCACCTCGACGGCGGCGGCACAGACCTGGTCGAGACGGGAGGCGCGGGTGGAGGCGGGCCTGGTCACCTCACCATTGTTCCCCATCGGTCCGGCGGGGGTGACAGGGACTCCCGGGGAACCTTTCGCCCAGTGGTGCGGCGTACCTGGATCAGATGGGCGAGGATGGTGCACATGCCGCCGTACTCCCGCTCCGAGCGTTCCATTCTCGGTCGGACCGTCGGCACCGGCATCCGTACCATCCGGCTGCTCCTGCGTGGTTCGGTGGGCAGCGGGCGCTGGGTGACCCGCCAGGCCGGCCACGCGCGGGCCCGGGGCGCCGGCGGCGAGGTCGGCATGGTCCGCCTGTTCGACCTGCACGCCGTCTCCTGCGCCGGCGACACTCTGATCGCCATCGGCCTGGCCGGGACGATCTTCTTCAACGTGCCGCTGGGCGAGGCCCGCAGCAAGGTCGCGCTCTACCTGCTGGTGACCATGGTGCCGTTCGCGATGCTCGCCCCCGTGGTGGGCCCGCTGCTGGACCACTTCCGGCACGGCCGGCGGTACGCCCTGGCCGCCACCATGCTCGGCCGCGCGTTCCTGGCCTGGTTGATCTCCGACTACATCCACGGTTTCGGGCTCTATCCGGCGGCGTTCGGGGTGCTCGCGCTGTCCCGCGCGTACGGCGTAGCCCGGTCGGCGGCAGTGCCCCGGCTGTTGCCCGAGGGGCTCGGTCTGTCCCAGGTGGGCGCCCGGGCGAGCGTCTACGGCACGGTGGCGGGCGCGCTGGTGGCGCCGATCGGGCTGGCCGCGTTCTGGTTCGGGCCGCAGTGGCCGTTGCGGGTCGCGTCGGTGATCTTCCTGATCGGCATGGTGATCTCCCTGCGCCTGCCACCGAAGGCGGATTCCGAGCCACCGGAACGGGTCCCCCGGGCGCTGCGCGCGCTGGGCCGCCGCCGGGGTGACCGGCCGCTGGGGCGGGGCCGACCGGCCGGCCGGCTGGTGATCGCCACCCTGATCGGGTCTGCGACCCTGCGCGCGGTCTACGGCTTCCTGCTGCTGTTCCTCGCCTTCGCGATCAAGAAAGGCGACCTGACCACGGTGGTGTTCGGTCGGGACCTGGGCGCCGAGTGGGCGCTGGGTCTGGTCGGCGGCGCGCTGGCGGTCGGCACTTTCCTGGCGACCGCGGTCGGCACCCGGTTGCGCATCCACCGTCCGGCCGCCATCCAGTCCAGCGGCATGATCATCGTGGCGGGGGTGGCCGTGCTCACCGTCATCCGCTTCTCGCTGCCCATGGTCGCCCTGCTTTGCCTGGTCACCGCGCTGGTCAGCGGGATCGCCAAGCTGGCCGTGGACGCCTCGATCCAGGAGCGCATCCCGGAGCGGCTGCGGGCCAGCTCCTTCGCCCACTCGGAAACGGTTCTGATGCTCGCCTTCGTCGCCGGCGGCGGGCTCGGGCTGGTCCCGTTCGACGGTCGTACCGGCATCGCCGTCGCCGCGGGGGTGGCCGTCCTGGCGGCCATCCGGGGTGTGCTGGTCGCCGCCCGGTTGCGCGGTGAGAAGCTGGCCGGCCGGCCGCTGGGCGACGACGAGCTGGCCGACGACGACCCGGCGGAGGCCGACGACCCGGCGGACGCCGACGACCCGGCGCCCACCTCGCCGGCGCCGACCCAGACCGGCTCGCCGCCCTACGACGAGCCGGGCCTCGCCCCGCCGGGCTACCACATCTACCGACCGTCCTCGTCGGTCGGCGGACCGGGTGGCGGCGCGGACGACGAGACCCGCCGGGAGTCCCCCGGGCCGCTTCCGTGACCGGCCTGCTGGTGGTGACCGCCGTGCCCGCCGAGGCGGACGCGGTCCGCGCGGGGCTGACCGACACCACCGTCACCGTGGCCCCGGTCGGGGTGGGCCCGGCCGTGGCAGGCGCCGCCACCGCCCGGCTGCTGGCGCTTGCCGAGGCGGCCGGCCGCCCGTTCCGCGCGGTCGTCAGCGCTGGCGTGGCCGGCGGCTTCGTCGGGCGGGTCGCGGTCGGCGACATCGTGCTCGCCAGCGCCAGCATCGCCGCCGACCTGGGCGCCGAGTCACCGGAGGGCTTCATCCCCGTCGACGAGCTGGGCATGCCGCCCGCGCTGCTCGGCGGCGGCAGCGTGGTGCCGGCCGACCCACGGCTGCTGGCAGCCCTGCGGGCCGCCCTGCCGACCGCCACGACCGGCCCGGTGCTCACCGTCAGCACGGTCACCGGCACCGCCGCCAGCACGGAGGAGCTGCGCCGGCGGCACCCGGGGGCGGTCGCCGAGGCCATGGAGGGGTACGGGGTGGCGGTCGCCGCAGCCCAGGCCGGGGTGCCCTTCGCCGAGCTGCGCACCATCTCCAACCCGATCGGCCCTCGCGACCGGGACGCCTGGCGGCTGCGCGAGGCCCTCAGCGCCCTGGCCACGGCAGCCCCGGCGCTGCGCTGACCGTCGGAGGTCATCGAAAGGGCCGCTGGCCCGGACTCAGCCGAAGTGCGGCGGGCCGGCGGGCCTCGATCTCGAAACCGCAGGCCAGCAGCAGCTCGATGCCGAAGTTCTCGGCGAGTGCGGCCGCCCCATCGATCCCCGCCTGGCGCATCTCGGTGACCAGCGCCGTCACCAGCCGGCGCCCGAGCCCCAACCGCCGGTACCGGGCGGCGACGAGCACTCCGTCGAGGACCATCTCCCGCTCCGGCTGACCCGGGTACCGCTCCCCGTAGTCGAGGTGCGGGCTGCGCTCGTGGGCCCGCAGCTCACCGACCAGCTCACCGTCGGGCAACTCCGCCACGAACCGCCAGCAGGTGGCCGGCAGGTCGGCGCCCATGACTCGCCGTACCCGCGCCGTCCGGCGCACCTCGTCGCACCAGCGCCGGTTGTCCCGGTAACGCCGGTTCAGCTCGTACGCGGCCGGTGGCAACGGAAGCGGATACCGTTCGGGCGGCAGCCGATACCACTCCGCCCACCAGGCGCCGGGCCAGTCCCGCGGCTCGTAGACCGGCCAGACGTCCAGATGCGCCGGGTATCGCCGCCCTGCCTGGTCGCGCATGTCGTCATGCGGGACCGGCGACACCGGCGCGGCGGGGACCGACGGCACCGGCGCGGCGGGGACCGGCGCGGCCGGGACCTGCGGCACCGGCGCGGCGGGAGCAGAGGCGGGCAGCGCGAGGCCCATCGCCACCTCCCCGCCCGCCGCCCGGACCAGCCGCTCCACCGTCCGGAACCGGGGGTCGGTCGCGCGCCCCGACTCGATCCGGGCCAGCGTCGCCTGCGGCACTCCGGATCTCGCGGCCAGTTCCCGCTGACTCAGGTCAGCCCGGCGACGGAGCGCGCGGAGCACCGTGCCGAGATCGGCCCCGCCAGCCTCCGTGGGGCCGCCGGCTTCGCAGTCGGTAGGGCCGCCGGCTTCGCAGTCGGTAGGGCCGCCGGCTTCGCAGTCGGTAGGGCCGCTGGCGGCGCAGTCCGCCGCGCCACCCGTCTCGCGGGCCCCGCTTGGTTCCGTCGCGTCGGTCGCCTCGGCCACAGACAGATGCTCCCGGGCGGCCCGGCTGGCCATCAACACCCCCGCCGAAGCTGTGGATAACGCTGTGGAAAACCCGCCGGGGCCGGTGGACGAAGGGGTTCGCGGTGCCTTTGGAGCTGAATCGTCTACGACATCAACCGTCGTCCGCTGCCTGAATGCCGTGCGACACCGCCAAGGCCTGCCGCACGAACCGTCGCGACACCGCCAAGGCCCGCCGCACGAACCGCCGCGACACCGCCAAGGCCCGCCGCACGAACCGCCGCGACACCGCCAAGGCCCGCCGCACGAACCGCCGCGACACCGCCAAGGCCCGCCGCACGAACCGCCGCGACACCGCCGGGTCCTCGCCGAATCCTGAGCGGCATTGTCACGATCGGCTCGCGCGCTCCTGTGGGACATCCCTGCGGCTTTCCGCGCCTGAATCGCTTGCGACATCAGCTCCAAAGGGAGTTGAAGGCGTGGCCATGGTCCCGCTGACCGGAGCCTCTGGGACATTTCTGCCGCCCCCTACGCCTGAATCGCTTGCGACATCAGCTCCATAGGGAGTCGGAGGCATGGTCGCGGTCTGCGGGCCGGATCCGGTCTGACTTTCCCACGGCCCCGTGCGCCTGAATCGTTGGCGACATCAGCTCCAAAGGGAGTCCGAGGTGGTGGTCCTCCCTGTCGAAGAGTCACCCGGGCGGTGTCGGGTCGGCGTACCCGTCGTGACCGGTCGCGGATCACAGTGCACGGGGTCGGCGCGGATGGCGGCGCGGGCGCGGGGCTACCGTGGGGACGTGGCGCTCTCCCTGGCGATCTCGCCCTGCCCCAACGACACGTTCGTCTTTCACGCCCTGGTGCACGGCCGGGTGCCCGGCGCGCCGCCGGTCGAGGTGACGTACGCCGACGTGGACGTCACCAACACGGCGGCCGAGCGGGGCGCCTTCGACCTGGTGAAGGTGAGCTTCGCGGCCCTGCCGTGGCTGCTCGACGACTACCACCTGCTGCCGTGCGGCGGCGCCCTCGGTCGCGGGTGCGGGCCGCTGGTGCTGACCCGGGGTGACCGCGCCGGTGGGCCGGACCGCACCGACCTGACCGGCGCGACGGTGGCGGTGCCGGGCGACCGGACCACGGCGTACCTGTTGTTCCGGCTCTGGTCGGCGGGGCGGCCGCCGGCCCGGATCGAGGTGGTCCCGTTCCACGAGATCATGCCGGGCGTCGCGGCCGGCCGCTACGACGCCGGGCTGGTCATCCACGAGGCCCGGTTCACCTATCACCGGCACGGCCTGACCGCGCTGGTCGACCTCGGCGAGTGGTGGGAGGCCGACACCGGCCTACCCATCCCGCTCGGCGCGATCCTGGCCCGGCGCGGTGCGGTGGACCCGGAGGCCGCCGCCGGCTGGGTCCGCGAGTCGGTCCGGCAGGCCTGGGCGGACCCGGCGGCCAGCCGGGAGTACGTGCTCGCGCACGCCCAGGAGATGGAACTCGACGTGGTGGACCGGCACATCGGCCTCTACGTCAACGAGTTCACGGCCGACCTGGGCGAGGCCGGTTTCGCCGCCGTCACGGCGCTGCTCGACCGGGCCGCCGACGCCGGGCTGGTGCCTCAGACCTCCAGCTCGCGCGCGACCGCGTGGACCAGCTGAGCGATCTTCTGCGCGGCCTTCTTGTCCGGGTATCGACCCCGGCGCAGATCCGGCTGGACCTTCGCCTCCAGCACCTTGATCATGTCCTCGACGAGGCCGTGCAGTTCCTCGGCCGGCCGGCGGCGCAACTCCGCCATGGACGGCGGCGCGTCCAGCAGCTTGACCCCCATGGCCTGGGCACCCCGCCGGCTGTCCACCACGCTGAAGTCGACCCGCTGACCACCCTTGAGGTCGGTGACACCCGCGGGCAGCGCGCCCTTGGGCAGGAACACGTCGCCGCCCTCGTCACTGGTGACGAAGCCGTATCCCTTGGCCGTGTCGTACCACTTCACTCGACCCGTTGGCACCTGAGATCCCCTGCTTCACTTGAGCCGTCTACTGCTCCAAGGCTAGCTGGATCATCCCGTCGAGCGCCGCTGGGAATCCGGTGAGGTCTTCCAGCACCACTTCCGCCCCGGCGGCGCGCAGCTCGTCCGGGGAGCACGGCCCCGTCGCTACGGCGATTCCGGGCACCCCGGCCACCCTCGCCGCGGCCATGTCCGCCACGTGGTCCCCGACGTAGTGGGTCGCGTCGTGCTCCCGCAGGGCGGTGGCCTTCTCCTCGGCGAACAGGTCGCCGGCCAGCTCGTCGACCGCGAGACCGAGGTGCTCCAGGTGCAGGCGGGCCAGCCGGCCCATCTTGGCAGTGACGACCAGCACACGACCACCCCGTGCGTGGATCGCTTCGACCGCCTCCCGCGCGCCCGGCATCGGGAGTGTCGGGGTGATCGCGTACGCCGGGTACAGCTCGCGGTACATCCGCACGGCCGACTCGACCTGCTCCGGCGGGAACCAGTGCCCGATCTCGGTGCGCAGCGGCGGACCGAGCCGGGACACCGCGAGGTCGGCGTCCACCGGCACGCCGGTCCTGGCGGTCAACGCCCGGAAGGCCGCGGCGATGCCGGGGCGGGAGTCCACGAGCGTCATGTCGAGATCGAATCCGACGGTCAGTGCGGGCATGCCGAGAAACGTACAGGCTGTCTCCTGGCCGGGCGGACGTCCGAGGGGCGCGACGGCCCGGTGCCGGGCTAGCGTGGAAAGACGATGACCACCTCACTCGCCGACCACCTGCGGTCGCTGCCCGACGAGTCGCTGGCCGCGCTCCTCCAGCTGCGGCCGGACCTCGTCGTGCCCGTGCCGGCCGACATCTCCGCCCTGGCCATCCGGGCCCAGTCCCGGGTCTCGGTGGCCCGCGCGCTGGACGGGCTGGACCAGTTCACCCTCCAGATCCTCGACGCCGCCCGGCTGACCCGCGACCCGGCCGAGGGCACCACGGCCACCGAGGCCGTGCTCGCCATGGCGACCACGGGGCCCCACCCGCCGGCGCCGACGGCCGTCCGGGCCGCCGTCGGCCGGCTGCGCGCGCTCTTCCTGCTGTACGGCCCGGAGCACGCGCTCCAGGTGACGCCCGCCGTCGACGAGGTCTCCCCGTACCCCGCCGGGCTCGGCCGGCCAGCCGCGGACCTGGACCCGCGCACGGCCGCGCTCTGCGCGGACCCGGCGAAGCTGCGCCGGACGCTGCTCGCCGCACCCCCCTCGGCGCGGGCGATCCTGGACCGGCTGGCGGCCGGCCCTCCGGTGGGCAGCGTGCCCCCGGGCGCGTTGCAGGCGCCGCCGATCGGCGCGGAGGACGCCCTGCTCTCGGACCCGACCAACGGCGGCGCACCGACCGGTTCCCCGGTCCGCTGGCTGGTCGACAACCGGCTGCTGGTCCCCGTCTCGGCAGGCTCGTCGACGACCACCGGCACCGTCGAGCTGCCCCGCGAGGTGGGCCTGCTGCTGCGCCGCGACAGTGGCCCGCTCGGGCCGCTGCGCACCAGCCCGCCACCGGTCGCTGCCGCGCCCCGCGAGGCGAAGGCGGTCGACTCGGCCGGGGCCGGGCAGACCATGGAGGTGGTCCGGAACACCGAGGGCCTGCTGGAACAGCTCGCCGCCGAACCGGCGCCGGTGCTGCGCTCCGGCGGCATCGGTGTCCGGGACCTGCGCCGGCTGGCCCGTACCGCGGGTCTGGACGAGTCGACCACCGCGCTGCTGCTGGAGGTGGCGTACGCGGCGGGCCTCGCCGGTGAGCTGGAGCTGCCCGGCGCGACCACCACCCGGTACGGCGCGGACCAGCAGGTGATGCCGACCGGAGGGTACGAGGTGTGGCGCGCCGCCTCGCTGGCGCAGCGGTGGGAGCAGCTGGCTCGCGCGTGGCTGACCATGACCCGTCAGGTCGGTCTGGTGGGGCGGCGCGACGACCGGGACCGGCCGATCACCGCGCTCTCCGCCGAGGCCGAGCGGGCCGGTGCGCCGGCCACGCGGCGTGCGGTGCTCAGCGTGCTCGCCGACCTGGAGCCGGCGACCTCGCCCACACCGGAGGAGGTGCAGGACCTGCTGGACTGGCGGGCGCCGCGACGCAGCCGGGGCCGGGAAGCCGCCCACCGGGAGGTGCTGGCCGAGGCGGCGCAGCTCGGCGTCACCGGCCTGGGGGCGCTCACCTCGTACGGCCGGCTGCTGCTCGCCGACCTGCTGTCGGCCGACGAGCCGGGCGGCGAGGACCCGCTGGGGCTGCACGCGGACGCCGAGAGCGGCGACCCGTCGGGCGCCGCACGGGCGCTGGACGCGCTGCTGCCCGCGCCGGTCGACCACTTCCTGGTGCAGGCCGACCTGACGGTCGTGGTGCCCGGGCCGCCCGAGCCGGCGCTCGCCGTCGAACTGGAGGCGATGACCGAACTCGAGTCGGCCGGCGGGGCCAGCGTGCACCGGGTCACCACGGCGAGCGTGCGGCGGGCGCTGGACGCCGGTTACTCGGCCGACGACCTGCACGACGTGTTCCGGCGGAGGTCCCGTACGCCGGTGCCGCAGGGGCTCAGCTACCTGGTGGACGACGTGGCCCGCAAGCACGGCGGGCTGCGGGTCGGTCTGGCCGGGGCGTACCTGCGCAGCGACGACGAGACGCTGCTGAGCGAGGTGCTGGCCGACCGGCGCCTGGAGTCGCTGACACTGCGTCGGCTCGCGCCGACGGTGCTGATCACCCCGTACCAGGTCGGCCGGCTGCTGGGCGCGCTCCGCGACGCCGGGTACGCCCCGGCGCAGGAGGACGGCAGCGGTGGCACCGTGCTGGCCCGGCCGCGGGTCCGGCGGGCCCCGGCACGGGTTCCGGTGACCACCCGGACGGTGGACCCGCTCGCCGCCCCGAAGCTGCCCATGCCGCGGCTGCTCGGCGTCGTGGAGCACATGCGGCGGGGTGACACGGCGGCGCGGGCGGCCCGACGGGCGCCGGCCGTGGTGCGCGGAGGGGCGGCGGGGCTGGGCGGCGGTCCGGTGCCGGCGCACACCCACAGCGAGGCGCTGGCCGTGCTCCAGCAGGCGGTCCGCGACCGGGCGCTGGTCTGGGTGGGGTACGTCGACGCCCACGGGGCGACGGCGTCCCGGCTGGTCAAGCCGGTCTCGATCGGCGCCGGCTACCTGCGCGCCGAGGACGAGCGGACCGAGATGCTGCACACGTTCGCGCTGCACCGCATCACCGCGGCGGTGCTGGCGGACTGAGGCGGCACGGCCGACACCGGTCGCCGTGCGCGCCGGTCAGCGTCGGCTGCGTCGTACCGTGCCGACGACCGAGATGATCAGCAGCAGCGCGAAGCCGGCGCCGGCGGACTCCCCGATCGAGTTGACGAAGCCCTGCCGCAGCACCAGCCAGCCGAAGAGGAACCACCCGACGAGGAGCGCCGCCGCGACGGCGTACGCGACCACGGTCGCGCGGGACACCTCGTCGGGTGGAGCCTGGTCGTGCGCTTCGAAGACGTCACGGTCGACCGTCATACCCAGCCTCCCCGCCCGGTCCGGCCTGGACTCCCAGGGTGTCACTCCGGGGACGGGTGTGACAGGGGATAAAACCCCGAGCCGGCCGGGTCGCTCAGGTGCCGGGGCGGCGGCCGATCAGCACCACCCGGGTGCCTACCTTCCCCAGCTCCCACATACGGACGGCGTCGGCGTGCAGCAGGTTGACGCAGCCGTGCGAGCCGATCGACTTGTTGTGCAGGTACGTGGTGGTCTCGTGGAAGCCCATTCCCTGGGTGAAGTGCTGCCAGTACGGCAGCCACACCTCGTACGGGTTGGACCACTCCTTCGGGTTGCGGTAGTTGACCCTGTACGTGCCGGCGGGGGTGCGGTAGCCGGACATTCCCGTCCTGGTCACCGTCGGCGCCATGATCACCTTGCCGTCCCGGACCGCCCAGACGGTCTGCCGGGTCAGGTCCACGCAGAAGGTGGTGCCCGTGCCGGCCTTACAACGTTTCGGATCGGTGGTGGCGAGGCGCTGGGCCACGTCGTGCGTGGTCGGCCCGGCGCGACCCTCGACGGGGCTGATGCCGTACCGCCGCTGGAACTTCTTGATCGCGGCGCAGTCGGCGGCGGACTGACGGCCGTCCACGGTCACCGGCCCGAACCCACCCAACCGCGCGAGGTAGGTCTCCACCCCGCGCTGGTGCTCGCCCTGCGGGCACCCCGCGGCCGGGGCGGCGGTGCTGGTGGTCGGCGCCGGCGTGGTGCGGGTCGGCTTCGGTCTGGGCTTCGGCGTGGCGCTGGTCGCCTTCGGCGTCGGCGCGGTCGTCGTGGGTCGGCCGCGCTGGTCCGGCCCGGACGTGCCGCTCGCCCCCGTTGGCTGTTCCGCCGCACCTGCCGGGGCGGCTCCCCCGCCGCCACCCCCGCCGGCCTGCGGATCGAGCGCGCACGCACCGGCGCCGACCAGCGTGACCACCATCAGGGCGACAAGCCGGGAAGTGATCCGGACACGTTTCATGAGCCCTCCCTGGGCAGTCGTCCCTTTGCTAGACGTTCGTGAGTGCCGTCTCGGTTGCGCCCGGTGAGCATCTTTCTTCCGACATCCCGCGCCGTGCAACACTGGATGGTCGGCCAGCGGTGGGTAAGCAGGCGCCACTGAGCCGACGGCCAACCTGACGAGAGGACCCTGGCGTGAGCGGTGGACCACTGATCGTGCAGTCGGACAAGACCCTGCTGCTGGAGATCGACCACCCGGACGCGCAGGCCTGCCGGATGGCCATCGCGCCCTTCGCCGAGTTGGAGCGCTCTCCCGAGCACGTGCACACCTACCGGCTGACCCCGCTCGGGTTGTGGAACGCCCGGGCCGCGGGACACGACGCCGAGGGCGTGGTGGACTCCCTGCTCAAATACTCGCGCTACCCGGTGCCGCACGCGCTGCTGGTGGACGTGGCCGAGACGATGGACCGCTACGGCCGGCTCCAGCTCGCCAACGACCCGGCGAACGGCCTGGTGCTGCGGGCGCTGGACCGGCTGGTGCTGATCGAGGTGGCCAAGAGCAAGAAGCTCGCCGGCATGCTCGGCAACAAGATCGACGACGACACCATCCAGGTGCACCCGTCCGAGCGCGGGCGGCTCAAGCAGGCGCTGCTGAAGCTGGGCTGGCCGGCGGAGGACCTGGCCGGCTACGTCGACGGTGAGGCGCACCCGATCGAGCTGGCCGAGGCCGGCAAGGACGGGCGCAAGCCGTGGACGCTGCGGTCGTACCAGCGGGAGGCCGTGGAGGCGTTCTGGGCCGGCGGCTCGGGCGTGGTGGTGCTGCCCTGCGGCGCCGGCAAGACCCTGGTCGGCGCGGCGGCGATGGCCGAGGCGAAGGCCACCACGCTGATCCTCGTCACCAACACCGTCGCCGGCCGCCAGTGGAAGCGGGAGCTGATCGCGCGCACCTCGCTGACCGAGGAGGAGATCGGCGAGTACTCCGGCGAGCGCAAGGAGATCCGTCCGGTCACCATCGCCACGTACCAGGTGCTCACCTCGCGGCGCGGCGGCGCGTTCACCCACCTCGACCTGTTCGGGGCCCGCGACTGGGGCCTGGTCGTCTACGACGAGGTGCACCTGCTGCCCGCGCCGATCTTCCGGTTCACCGCGGACCTCCAGGCCCGCCGCCGGCTCGGCCTCACGGCGACTCTGGTACGCGAGGACGGCCGGGAGGGCGACGTGTTCAGCCTGATCGGCCCGAAGCGGTACGACGCGCCGTGGAAGGACATCGAGTCGCAGGGCTGGATCGCCCCGGCCGAGTGCACCGAGGTCCGGGTGACGCTGACCGACGCGGAGCGCATGTCGTACGCGACCGCGGAGGCCGAGGAGCGTTACCGGATGGCGGCGACCGCGCGCACCAAGCTGCCGGTGGTGAAGGCGCTGGTCGACCGGCACCCCGACGACCAGGTGCTGGTGATCGGCGCCTACATCGACCAGCTGCACCAGCTGGGCGAATACCTGGACGCGCCGATCATCCAGGGCTCGACCACCAACAAGGAGCGAGAACGGCTCTTCGACGCGTTCCGGTCCGGGGAGATCCGCACCCTGGTCATCTCGAAGGTCGGCAACTTCTCCATCGACCTGCCCGAGGCGGCGGTGGCGATCCAGGTGTCGGGGACGTTCGGATCGCGGCAGGAGGAGGCGCAGCGGCTCGGCCGGGTGCTGCGGCCGAAGGCCGACGGTCGGCAGGCGCACTTCTACACGGTCGTCTCGCGGGACACCATCGACACCGAGTACGCCGCGCACCGGCAACGCTTCCTGGCCGAGCAGGGGTACGCGTACACCATCGTGGACGCCGACGACGTCCTCGGCCCGAAACTGCCGACCGTCGACTGACCCTGTAGCAACCTTCCCGCAAGCACTTCGGGCTGGGCCCGCCCCCGTCGGGAGGACGCGGATTCAAGCTGTCGGTTCTTGCCAGATAGTGGCGGCCCGCGTCGACGAACAGGTGGCGGGCCTCGTCGATTTACGTCGGGCCCGGCCCGCGTCGAAGTTCGCGCTGCCTTCTTGCTGCCCGCCGTCCGACGCCTCCCTTAGCGCTGAAGAGTCCGGCCGGCTCGGGCCGCAAGCTCCGCGCGCTCCGGATCTTGAAGGTCCAGGCGGCCCGGTGACGGCCTGGACCGGGTCCCGGGCGGGCATAGGTGTGAGCTTCGCCCTGGCAAGGTAGCCCAGATGACCGCCCAGACTCACTGGCAGGCGTGGCATGAGCCCTACGCCGATGAAAACTCTCCGCTGTCGCGTCGGCTGCGGCTGGTCCAGCAGCACATTGCCTCGTGGCTTGACCAGCGTTGCGACGAGCGGCTGACTGTGGTGAGCGCATGCGCGGGGCAGGGTCATGACCTCATCGGCGTCCTCGCCTCAAGGACTGATGCTCAGCGTGTACACGGGACCCTGCTTGAGTACGACGCGGGCAATGTGGCTGCCGCTCAGGCCGCCGCCGATCAGGCTGGGCTCTCCAATATCCTGATCAGACAGGCGGACGCGGGCCAACACTCTTCGTATGCGGGGGCGGTTCCAGCCGACCTGGTGCTCATGGTTGGGGTCTTCGGCAACATCTCGGACGCCGACGTAGAGCGAACCGTTGCCGCCCTGCCTCGGCTGTGTGCCGAGGGCGCTACCGTGATCTGGACCAGGGCACGGCGAGACTCGGACCTGACGCCAGCAGTACGGGAGTGGCTTCGGGATGCCGGCTTCGTAGAGCAGGCATTCCACGCTCCGGACGACGTGCGATTCTCTGTCGGCGTTCACCGGTTCGAAAATCCTCCCCAGCCCCTGGACCCTGCGGGAACCATCTTCGCGTTCCTGGACTGACGCCAGCTGGTCGCTGCCCGATATCTGCCAACAACTACCTCTGCGGCGACCCCTTGGGCATCTCGCTTCCGCGCCAGCCGCCGGGGCGTTCTGCGTGGCCGGCGTGGAGCGACAGCGGAGCGACGGACGCGCGCCCCAGGCGGGGGCGCGTGCGGCCCGTTGCGGGCCGCCTTGATTCTTGTGCAGAGAGTTTGAACAGTGCGTCGGCGAGCCCAAGTCAGCGCCGGGTGGACTCCGCGACGAAGACGCCGCGACCCGGGCGGCCGACGAGCACACCCTGCTGCCGCAACGTCGCCACCGCCCGATGGATCGTCGAGACCGACACGTCGTAGTGGTCAGAAAGCTGCTGGGTGGAGGGGATCTTTGACCCGGGCTGGAACTCGCCGACCTCGATCCGCGTCAGCAGATCCTTGATCAACTCGTCCATCGTCGGCGGAATCGGCACGTAGAGGCCCCTTGCAGTCGGTTGGCTCTCCCAGTATTGAGCAACAGGTGAAAGAGCGGCAATAACTGACTCAGGAGCAGCAGGTGCGAGCGGCAGCTAGATTCGACAGGTAAGAGAGCGTTGACAGAGGTGAGAGGTATCGGTAGCGTCGCTCTCGGTGATGCGGTGCTGCTGCGGTCGGTTGGCGCCTCTCGTACCGGTCTCGCATCGCCGCCGAGACCCCACCCTCCGCGCTCCCCCGGCGCGGCCCTGCCGCCGTACCGCCGATCGAGGCTGCGGTGGCAGGGCGGGGGTGGTCTCCGCCGCCCGCAACCGGCGGAGGCCGCCCCCTCCACCCCGACGAAGGCGCGACCCGACGAAGGGCGGTCACCGCGTGCGCAAGCTGTTCCGCCGGCTGGCGAGCCGGCACGAGGAAACACAGCCACCGAGGGATGTACCTCGCAACCTCCGCCCGTGGCAGATCCGCGAGCGGTGCTTCAACGTCCGCCGGCGGGGCCTCGACCCCGTCGAGATCCGCACCTTCCTGCACCGGGTGGCCGACGAACTCGCCGTCGCGCAGACCGCCCTGGTCGCCGTGCAGGAGGAGAACGTACGGATCAAGAACGCGCTGCGGGCCTGGCAGAGCGCCCAGTCGGCGAACCACCGCTACCGATGACCGAGCGTTGGGTGATCCACCTACCGGTCACCGCGCCCGACCTGCTCCGGGCCCGGATCCTCGCCCGGACCGCCGCCCGGGTGCTGGCCCGGCTCAGCGCACACGTCGAGCCGGGCGGGGTGACCGTCTCGGCCGAGGACCAGCAGGGCGTACGACATTGGGTCTTCTGCGACCGGCCACTGCCGCACGGGCGCGGGCGGTGTGCCCTGCCGGCCGACCACACCTCGGCGTGCGCGCCACGCCCGCCGTGGCCCCGGCGGCGCTGAGTCGTTCACGTCATCAGCTCCATAGTGGCCGCAGGTGGGGACAGCCACCCCCGCAGAGCGGCTGAATAACGAGGCTCAGCGGCTCAGGATGTTCTCCTGCTGCATGTGGGACAGCTTCTCCGGGTTGCGCACGGCGTAGAGCCCGGTGATCAGCCCGTCGTCGATACGGACGGCCACGACGGTGTCCAACTCGCCGTCGAGGTGGACGATCAGCGCTGGGTAGCCGTTGACCTGCGCCGGCCGCCACGACGAGTGGCCCGCGACCTTGCCCCACCCGCCGGCCAGCAGGCGGGCCACCTTGTCGGCGCCGAGGATGGGCCGCGGGACGGCCTGCTTCACGCCGCCGCCGTCGCCGAGGAGGACGACGTCCGGCGCGAGGATGTCGAGCAGGCTCTGGAGGTCGCCGGTCTCGACGGCCCGCTGGAACGCGTCGAGCGCGCTCCGGGTCTCGGCCGCGGACACGACCTGGCGGGGCCGGCGCGCGGCGACGTGTGCGCGGGCGCGGTGGGTGATCTGGCGGACGGCGGCGGGGCTCTTGTCGACGGCTTCGGCGATCTCGTCGTACCCGAGGGCGAACACCTCGCGCAGCACGAACACCGCGCGTTCGGTGGGCGCGAGGGTTTCCAGCACCAGCAGCATGGCCATCGAGACGCTGTCGGCGAGTGCGATGTCCTCGGCCACGTCGGGGGCGGTGAGCAGCGGCTCGGGCAGCCAGGAGCCGACGTAGGACTCCTTGCGGCGGCCGAGCGTCCGCAGCCGGGTGAGGGACTGCCGGGTGGTGATGCGGACCAGGTAGGCGCGCTGGTCGTGGACCGCGCCCAGGTCGACGCCCGCCCACCGCAGCCAGGTTTCCTGGAGTACGTCCTCCGCGTCGGCGGCTGAGCCGAGCATTTCGTACGCGACGGTGAAGAGCAGGTTGCGGTGGGCGAGGAACGCCTCGGTGGCCCGGTCCGGGCGGTCGTCGGCGGCGACGGTCTGCGGCGTGCCCACCATGCGTGGCTCCTGTTCGCTCGGCTGCGTCACCCATCAGATGCCGGACCCGGCGGTTCAGTGACACCTGCGGCCTGTGGCGGTCGTCACCCGGCCGCGCCGTCACAGACCGGGGCAGGCCGGCATCTCATGGTCGTCCGATCGAACAAAACGAGTGGAGGACGGAACCATGGACGCCCGATTCAACATGTTCGAGAACGAGACTGCCATGAAGTTCGCCAAGCGGTTCGCGAACGCCGGCCAGGTGATCCAGCGGTCGTCGCTGCCGACGTCAACGCAGGAGCTGGTGTCGCTGCGGGCCAGCCAGATCAACGGCTGCGGCTGGTGCATCGACATGCACACCAAGGAGGCCGTGGCGGCCGGTGAGAGCGCGGTCCGGCTCAACCTGGTGGCCGCCTGGCGTGAGTCGACCGTCTTCACCGAGGCCGAGCAGGCCGCGCTGGCGCTCGCCGAGGAGGGCACCCGGCTCGCCGACGCCCACCAGGGCGTGTCCGACGAGACGTGGGCTCAGGTGCGCAAGCACTACGACGACGACCAGATCGCCGCACTGGTCGCCCTGGTCGCCCTGATCAACGCGGCCAACCGGCTCGCCGTGATCGTGCACCAGCGGGGCGGCTCGTACCAGCCGGGCATGTTCGCCGCCGCGCTCGACTGAACCGGAACGACGCCCGGCCCCCGATCCAGGGGTGGACGGGCCGCTAAGCGCGGCCCGTCCACCCGGCAATGCCTGGTTACCCGGCGCCGCCGGCCCGGAACGCCACCCAGGCGTCGCTCATCCGGTCCGCCTGACCTGCGGTGAACATGTCCATGCAGGAGTCCTGCGTGTAGTCCATGAAGTTGTGGATCGGGTCCAGCCCGGGTGCGGTGCAGGTGTCCGCGCCCACCGGGCAGTCGAACTGCGGCGCCGCCTCGCGCGGAGTGTCGGCGACGAAGTCGCCGGCCGCGGAGCAGCCGTGCGCGAAGGTGTGCTCCAGCATCAGCCAGTGCCCGACCTCGTGCGTCAGCGTGTCACCGAGGGCGTACTTGCCGGCCGTGCCGCCCGGCATCGACTCGTCCAGCATCACCACACCGTCGATGTGGTCGCGGCCGTTGTTGTAACCCTTCGGGAAGTACGCCCAGCCGAGGAGCCCGCCGCCGATGTTGGCCGCGTACACGTTGAGGGTGCGGGAGTCGCCGGTGTACAGCGCCTGCTTCATGTCCCGCTCGTTCTTGCCCGGCTCGACCGTGTACCAGGCGCTGTTCACCGTCCACGTGGTGTCGACGAGCGAAAACCGGAACGGCGTGTTGGAGGCGTTCGCCGCCGTGCGGCCCGCGAACGAGTCGTTCAGCACCGTCATCTGCGCCGCGATGAGGGTCTTCCACCTGGCCGTCTCGGCCGCGGTGAGCGGGTGGTCGGAGACCATGTGGAAGACCGTCGGGATGGTGACGCTGCCGTTGGCCAGGCGCGGCGCATCCTTGATCACGCCGTAGGCGTTCGCCTCGTTCTTGGAGTACAGCTCCGGCTCCTGCGCGGTGGCGCCCTCGGCGACCCGGGCCGCGCTGTGCTCGCCGGCGCTCAACTCACACGTCGCGCCACCCGGCGACACCGTCGCGGGTGCCGCGCCCACGGCGGCGTAGGCGCCACCGGACGACAGGAGCGTCGCAGCGGTGGCGGTGAGGACTGCCAGTCGGAAGATCGGTCTCCTGTGCATCGGTGCACCTTTCGGGGGAGGAGACGGTGCGGTATCGACGCGGGTCGCCAGGACCAGGCCGATGACGCCGTCTTCCCGGTATGAGACCACGTCTCTGACCTCGACAAAAGCCCTGCTGGCAGGGCTTATCCGGGTGTAACGGCAGAGGCCGGAAAAGCGCTGTTGGACAGGCACCCGGCCGATCCGCTGATCAGGTGCGCGGTCACGAGGTCGGCGGTGGGCACCGGTCGGGGAGCGTGACCTGACCTGGCCGGTGGTCGAACGTCGTCATCGTGAACCACTCGTCCAGCTCCGGGTCGAAGAGGTTCTGCAGGCCGAACTGCAACACCTGCCACCACTGGCTCGGATCCCGCTGGTCGACGTAGATGTCCCCCAGCGCGATCGGGAACCGGAACACCTCGCCCGGCACGCTGAAGCCCCCGACGACACCGACCCGCCAGTGGTCGACGTGCCGATCGTTCTCCCCTTGCAGGATCTCCGGCCCCACGAAGCGTGCGGTCTTCAGCTTGTCGTTGAAGATCTGGCGGTTGAAGAACCCGGGGACCTTGCTGCACGCGCGCGGCGGGAACAGTGGGATGTTCGGCCATCTGTAGGTGAGCGTGTAGAGCGTGTTCTCGTAGATGAGGTTGGTGAACCAGATCGGGTACTCCGGGCCTCCGGCGATCATCTGGCTGTTGCCGTCCCTGCCCTGCCAGGTGAACGGCACGTCGATGCCGAGGTCACGGACGATGTACCGGCCGGTGCCGGAGAAATCCGCCGGGAGCTGCGGGGGACGCGGCTCTCTCGCGCTGCTGGATGAGTCGTCGGCGTGGGCCGTGCGGGGTAGCGCCGGGGCGGCGGCCGGTCCCGGTGCGATCACCGCGAGGGCGAACAGGCCGCCGGCTGCCGCCGAACCCAGTGTCCGACGTGTACGGATCCACGCCATGTTTCCTCCGCCAGTGTGGAGGCCGGCGCTCCGACAGCGCGCGTGCCTTCGGCGAAGCGTATGAGCAGGCGATTCTGACCGACGGCGAAGCGCGTCGGCTCCACCGGAAGGGTGAAGCAGGCTCACCGGCCGTCGCAGTGGAGGCGGCTAGAGAACCCGGGTGACCTGCTCGGCGGCGACCACCGCGTCCCGCCGCGCCGGGTCGAGGTTGGCGCTGATCACCACGGACGCGCCAGCGGAGAGCGGGGCCAGCAACCACTTCAGCGGCTGCTCGTGCTCGGCGGCATCGACCAGCAGGCGGTCACCGGCGCGCAGGTCCAGCATCGTGGCGATCTCCTGGGCGAGCGCGCCCCACTGACCGTAGGTGGTGCCGTCCGCGCTGGCCGGGTCCGACGGGTGGATGGTGGTGTGGTCGGGCGTGACGTCCAGGTGCCGAAGCACCTCGGCGGACCAGTCGAGCCAACCCAGCGGCACGTCGGCCAGCGGCCCCGGCCCGGTGCCGACAAGGTAGCGGTGCGGGGCGTCCGGCACGTCCTCCAGCCAGTCGTCCTGCCGCTCGGGAGTCACGAACACCGCGTCGAACGGCCGGTCGCCGCCCGGTTCGAGCACCGCCAGGCCCGCGGTGGCACGGGGCCGGAACGACACCGCCAGGCCGGAGGCCCAGGCCCCCAACAACACCGCGGCGGTACGCCAGTGCGGCGGCAGCAGCACCGCTACGCGGCTGCCGGGGCCGAGACCGCAGCCGTTCCGCAGCAGGCTCGCGCTGCGTGCCGCCCAGGACCCGACCTGCTGCGCGGTCAGGTCGACGCGCTCGCCGGTCGCCTCGTCGCGGTAGCTGAGCAACGGGCTTTCGGCGGCGGCGGGACGGGCCGCAAGGTCGGCCGCGACGGTTGGCTGCATGTCCACGCTCCCCGGTGACGACGTCGCGACCACCCTACTCAACGACTTTGGTCGCGCCCGTCGTCGGCCGATGGCCGTAGCGGCCGTGCGGTTGGTCGGCGCAGGCTGCGGGTGACCCCGACGCGCCGCCGAGGAGCACCCATGCCGGCCGAGCCCCACCCCGCCACCGTCGACCGTCTTCCGCGACGCCGCCGGCTCCTGCCGGTGGTCGCGTTACTGCTGCTCGCGCCCTGGGCCGCCGAGTGCTCCTGGGGCGGCTTCACCCTCGACGACTTCCTCCCGGTGCTGATCTTCCTCGGCCCGATGTACGGCGGCGCCGCGATCCTGATCCGGGAGACCGCCCGCCGCCTGGGCGCGGGATGGCCGACGATCGTGCTGCTCGCCGCAGCGTTCGGCGTGGCGCAGGCCGGCCTCGTCGACCAGTCGCTGTTCAACCCCGGCTACCTCGACGACACGGAGTACGCCGACACCCGCGCCGCCGCCGAGGCCACGCTGGTGCCGGGGCTCGGGTTCAGCGTCCGCCAGGCCTTCGACTACGTGGGCAACCACATCGTGCTGACCATCTGCGCGCCGATCGTGATCGTCGAGTCGTTCCTCGGGCCGGGCCGCAGGCTGCGGCCGTGGCTCGGCCGGCCCGGGCTCGTCGTGGTCGGCGTGGTCTACCTGCTCGGCAGTCTGCTGGTCTTCTCCGACAGTGGCCGGAAGGGCTTCCTGGCCATCCCTCTCCAACTGATCTTCGCCGCGACCGTGGTCCTCGCACTCGTCGTGGCTGCCCTGCTGCCCCGCTGGCGTCACCTCCACCCGCGACGCGTCGGCCGGGCACCCCACCCGCTCTGGGTGGGTCTGGTGATCGTCCTCGTCCACTTCGGCACCGACCTGACACCCGGCTGGCCGGGAGTGGGCATCGCACTGGCACTCGCCGCCGTCACCGGAGGGCTGATCGCGTACTGGTCCTCCCGTGCCGGCTGGGGGCAGCGGCACGTGCTCGTCGCCGGCTCGGCGAGCCTGCTCACCGCCGCCGCGTTCGCGTACCTGGTGCCGCCCTACTCCCCCGCGACGCCGTCGGCGGCCCTCGCCGGCGACGTCGCGGTCACCGTGGTCACCCTGGCCCTGGTCGGTGGCGCCTGGTGGCGGCTGCGTCGGACTTCGCCGGCTGTCCACGTCCGCGCAAACTGATGCTCCCCGCACGGGGGTACGAGAACACCATCGCCTCATAGGGGCAGTTCCGGGCCGCCTTCGAGCAGCGGGGCGAGCAGGTCGCCGTACTCCTCGATCCGGTCCAGCGCCTCCGCGGAGGTGAACTGGCGGACGGCCGGCCGCCTCCCGCGGCCACCGGCCTCGACCTCGTCCCAGGTCAGCGGGGTGGAGGCGGACGGCGTCCGCTGGGCCCGCAGCGAGTAGGGCGCCACCGTGGTCTTCGCCGCGTTGTTCTGGCTCCAGTCGATGAAGACCTTCCCCGGTCGCAGGTTCTTCGCCATCTTCGACACGATCATCTTCGGGTGCGCCTTCTCCAACTCCTGGGCGATCCGGCGGGCATAGGCGGAGACGTCGTCGGCGGTCTGGGTGCCGGCGATCGGGCAGCAGAGCTGCATGCCCTTCTTGCCGGAGGTCTTCGGATAGCTGTCGATGCCGTCGTCGGCGAGCCGGTCGCGCATCAGCACCGCCACCGGGCAGCACTCGGCGAGCCCGGCCGGCGGCCCCGGGTCCAGGTCGACGACCATCATGTCCGGGTGCTCGCCGATCTTCCACTGCGGCGTGTGCATCTCCAGCGCGGCCAGGTTGGCCAGCCAGACGAGCGTCGGCAGGTCGTCGGCGACCACGTAGTCGATGGTCTCCCGGCCCTTGGTCGACCCGGGCGCCGGCAGGGTCTCCACCCGCACCCAGTCCGGCGTCGCAGCCGGCTTGTTCTTCTCGAAGAACGACTTGTCGTCGACGCCGTTGGGAAACCGGATCCGGGTGAGCGCCCGGTCCCGCAGGTGCGGCAGCAGCACCGGGGAGACGCGGGTGTAGTAGTCGATGACCTCACCCTTGGTGAACCCGGCCGCGGGGTAGAGCACCTTGTCCACATTGGACAACTCCAGCGCCCGGCCCTCGACGTCCACCCTGAACCGGTCAGCCGGCATCGTCGACCTCCTCCGGTGGCTTGTCCGGGCGCAGCCGCAGCACCCGGGGGAAGCGCAGCCGGCCGTCGGGGGTGCGCTGGCCGTACTTCACCTCCACCACCACCCGGGGAGTTACCCAGATGGCACCCCGGGCATCCTCGCGTGGCACGCCCGCCGCGAACGGTGACACGCCGGAGCGCAGCGGCTCCAGCTCGGCGAGGAGCTGCCGTTCGATGGCCGCGCCGATCCCGCCGCCGACCCGACCCCGGTAGATCAGCCGGCCGTCCGGGCCCGGCACCCCGACCAGCAGCCCGCCGATCCGGCGCGCGCCCGGCCGCCAGCCGCCGATGACGAAGTCGCCGGTCACCTCCAGCTTGACCTTCACCCAGTCCGGCGAGCGGACCCCCGGGCGGTAGACGGAGCCCGACCGCTTGGCCATCACCCCCTCCAGGCCGTGCTCGCCGGCCGCCTCGTAGGTGGCCGGGCCGTCGGCGAAGACCGGCGGCACCGCCCATCGGGGGCCGCCGAGGGCGAGCTGGTCCAGGGCCTCCCGGCGGCGCTCGTACGGCCAGCCGGTCAGGTCGTCGCCGTTGAGGCGGAGCAGGTCGAAGATCATGTACGTCACCGGCATGACCGCCGCCAGCCGGGCCGCCTTGTTCCGGTCCCGGACGTGCATCCTTTCCGCCAGCGCCGTGAACGAGGGCTGCCCGCTCTCGCCGAGCAGCACCACCTCGCCGTCGAGCAGCGCGTCGTCGACCTGCTCGGGCAGGGTGGCCAGTTCGGGGTACGCGGCGGTGATCTCCACGCCGGAGCGGGCGTACAGGTGCTGGCCGCCGGTGGAGATGTCGGCCAGCGCGCGGACCCCGTCCCACTTGAACTCGTACGCCCAGCCGTCACCCGCCGGGAGCGGCCCGGTCATCGCGAGCATCGGCTTGAGCGGCGCGCCGGGCACGACCCGACTGTAGTAGCAGGCCGAACATGTCGCGCCCGGTTCCTCGGGATGCGAGCATGGTCGATACCGGGGAAGGGAGCACAGGATGCGGGCGATCTGGAAGGGAGCCGTGTCGTTCGGGCTCGTCTCGATCGGGGTGAAGCTCTACTCCGCGACCGAGGAGAAGGACATCCGGTTCCACCAGGTGCACCGCGAGGACGGTGGCCGGATCCGCTACAAGCGCACCTGTTCGGTCTGCGGCGAGGAGGTCACCTACGACGACATCGCCAAGGGCTACGACATCGGCGGCGGCGAGATGGTGATCCTCACCGACGAGGACTTCGCCGACCTGCCGCTGACCAGCTCGCGCGCGATCGACGTGCTGGAGTTCGTTCCGGCCGAGCAGGTCGACCCGATCCTCTACAACAAGGCGTATTTTCTGGAGCCGGACGGCGCGGCGACCAAGCCGTACGTGCTGCTGCGTGACGCGTTGATCGACTCAGAGCGGGTGGCCATCGTCAAGGTGGCGCTGCGCCAGCGGGAGCAGCTCGCCACACTGCGGGTCCGCGAGGGCGTGCTGCTGCTCAACACGATGCTCTGGCCGGACGAGATCCGTAACCCGGACTTCGGCTTCCTCGACGAGGACCTCAAGGTGCGCCCGCCGGAGCTGGCGATGGCCAGTTCCCTGATCGACTCGATGACCGGCGAGTTCGAGCCGGACGTCTTCACCGACGACTACCGTGCGGCGTTGCAGGAGGTCATCGACGCCAAGGTGGAGGGCCGGGAGGTCGTCCAGCCGGAGGAGGTCGAGGCGGCGCCGGCCGCCGCGGTGGACCTGATGGCCGCGCTGAAGGCATCGGTGGACCGGGCCCGCGCGGCCCGCGGCGAGCAGCCGGCCCGCGGCGGCGGCGGTGAGCCGACGCCCATCTCGTCGGCCCGCTCGGCGCAGAAGGCGGCCGAGAAGAAGGCGGCCAAGGCGCCCGCGAAGAAGACTGCGGCGAAGAAGACCGCCGAGAAGAAGACCGCTGCGGCCAAGGCCGAGCCGGCGAAGAAGACCGCCGCCAAGAAGACCCCCGCGAAGAAGGCGGAGCCGGCGAAGAAGACGGCCGCCCGGAAGACGGCACCCCGCAAGAGCGCCTGACGGCACGGCAGCGACGGGGGTGTCTGCCGGACCGGGTACGCTCCGCCGGCCGCTGGCCACCGGAGGAGCCCCCATGCCGTACACCCCTGACCTGGACCGGTTGTTGACGCCCGGCGCGCGCTTCACGGACGAGCACGGCGCGTACCTGATCGAGGTGCACCCGGTGGGCGACATCGTGCTGCCGACCGGCCAGGTGGTCGGGTGTGACCCGCTGGTCCGCCCGGAGGCCGAGCCGTTCACGGTCACGGTGCCCCCCGGACGGCATCCCGCTCGGGCCTGGGTGGCCAGGGTGCTGCGGGAGGACGCCGAGGTCGACCGCCGGGTGGCCGCCCTGGAGCTGGTGATCGAGGCCGCGCCGACGGTCCGCTGGGAGCCGGCCGTCGCCGGCGACCAGGACGTCGCCGACCTCGGCGCGGACGACTACTTCGGGTACGGGGTGGACGCGGGCGCCGGCACCCTCGCCGACCCGACGGCGCTCACCGCCCTGGAAGCCTGGGACCACGAGCAGGTGGAGGAGGTGTTCATCCCGGCCGAGCCGCCCGCCTCGCCGGTTCCGGGGTTGATCACCGCGGTGCTGGACGAGGCAACGGGCGCCAACGTCGTCACCGTCGCCACGGGCTGGGGCGACGGCTGTTACGGCACCTGGATCGGGCGCGCCGCCGACGGCCGTGTGACCTCCTTCGTGACGGACTTCATGGTGGTCCCGGAATAACCGTCGCTCGGCTCCGGGCGAGCGCTCACGGATTGATCCCGACCGTCCGGGGTGGGCACGGTGGGCCGCCGGGCGGGTACCGTGTGCGTCGGCTTTCCCCCCGGCACCGGGTGCCGGCCACACCTTCGCAGCAGGGAGTCGACGACGTGAGCGAGCGCACGCAGCAGAACCGGTCGGAGGGCCAGAGCCCGGCAACCAAGGCGGGGCGGCGGCTCGCCGCCCAGCTGGCGGCGCAGAAGGCCGCCGAGGCGAAGCGGCGCCGTCAGGCGTGGGCCGGCGGGCTCGCCGGCGTCGCCGTGGTGGCGGTGCTGATCACCGTTTTCGTGCTGGTCGGCCAGGGCGACGACAAGTCCGCGAACCAGGCCGACGCGACCCCGTCCGCATCCGCCTCCGCCCCGGTCCCGGGCGACGCCGCCGCGCCTCCCGCGCCGCAGCTGCCGGCGGGCGCCGACCCGGCGCTGGGC
The DNA here is from genome assembly GCF_003172955.1 of Micromonospora acroterricola. Lineage (GTDB taxonomy): Bacteria > Actinomycetota > Actinomycetes > Mycobacteriales > Micromonosporaceae > Micromonospora > Micromonospora acroterricola. The sequence continues at coordinate 40,153 of NZ_QGKR01000156.1, forward strand.
AGCAAGCCGACGGTGGCGGCGGGCAAGGGCGAGCTGAAGAAGCTCGCCGTCACCCCGCTGATCAAGGGCACGGGCCCGGCGGTGAAGCAGGGCCAGACCATCACCACCAACTACGTGGGCGTGTTCTACAAGGACGGCAAGGAGTTCGACTCCTCGTGGAAGGCCGGCCAGCCGGCCACCTTCCCGATCGGCGTCGGGCAGGTCATCCCCGGCTGGGACCAGGGCCTGGTCGGCGTGACCGTGGGCAGCCGCGTCCAGCTGGACATCCCGGGCGAGCTGGCGTACGGCAACGACGAGGCCGCCGCGGGTGGCCGGCCGACCGGCCCGCTGCGCTTCGTGGTGGACGTGCTCGCCGCCCAGTGACCCGTCCGGATCGCCCCGGTTGTCGCCCCGGCGCGATGGAGTTGTTCACATGGGGCTTCCGGCCCGTCACCCACCGGCAGTAGGTTCGGCGTCACCCCGGGCGGCTCGCCGCCCGGGGTGAGCATCCGGGACGGGACGCGGAGGTGCACGTGACGGCGCTGGACGAGCCCGGGCGGACCGCCCGGTTGATGTGGACGCACTTCGAGCCGGTGCACGCGGTCACCTACTTCCACCCCCGGGCTCGGGCGGCGTACGAGGCGGTCGGGCTGCGCGGCTACTGGCGGGGTTACTTCGCCGGCCGAGCCGCGCCGCTGGGCGCCACCGAGGCGGCCCCGGTGATCGCCGCCTTCTTCAATTTCGCGCCGCCGATGGTGAGCCGGGCGCTGCCGGCGGTCTGGCGGCTGGCGACCCCGCAGGAGGCGTTGCGCGCCCGCCTGACCGGCGCCGTGCAGGCCCTCGCGGAGCTGACCTACCAGCTGCCCGAGACGCACCTGGTGGAGGCCGCCGACCTGCTGGAGCAGGCCGCGTCGGCGACGCAGACCGCCGGCCGGGTGCTCGGCGCGGTCAACGCGGCGCTGCCGATCGGGGAGTACCCGCTGGCCCGGCTCTGGCAGGCCGCCACGACGCTGCGCGAGCACCGGGGGGACGGGCACGTGGCGGCGTTGGTGGCCGCCGGCCTGGACCCGGTGGAGACGCTGGCGTGGCGGGTGGCGGTGGACATGTCACCGCAGAACCTCCTCGGCCGGGGCTGGTCGGAGGAGCAGTGGCGGGCCGCCCGCGAGCGTCTGGCGCAGCGTGGCTGGCTGACCCCGGACGGCGCGCCCACCGAACACGGCCGGGCTCGTTTCCAGGCGGTCGAGGACGCCACCGACCGGGCCGCCGAGCACCCGTGGCAGGCGCTCGGCCCGGACGGCACGGACCGGCTGCGCGAACTGCTGGAGCCGATGGCCCGGCCCTGCCACACGGTGATCCCGGAGGGCAGCCCCATCGGGTTGCCCGCGCTGCCCGGCTGACCGGGGCCCCACGGGTCGGGCAGGATGGGGCCGTGGTGGATGCGGTGGTCTTCGACCTGGACGGCGTGATCGTGGATTCCGAACCGGTGTGGGAGGAGGTCCGGCGGGCGTACGTGGCGACGCACGGCGGGGTCTGGCAGCCGGACACCCAGCGCCGGCTGATGGGCATGAGCACCGGCGAGTGGGCCCACTACCTCAGTGCCGAGTTGGGCGTGGCGCGCACCGCCGAGCAGGTCGCCGACGAGGTGGTCGAGGAGATGACACGGCGCTACCGGGAGCACGTACCGCTGATCGACGGCGCCGACCAGGTGGTGCGCCGGCTGGCCGGGCGGTGGCCGCTGGGGTTGGCCAGTTCGTCGCCGACCCGGCTGATCGCGGCGGCGTTGGCCGCCACCGGCCTGACCGACGCGTTCGCCGCGACCCTGTCCACCGAGGAGACCGAGCGGGGGAAGCCGGCGCCGGACGTGTACCTGAGCGTCGCGCGGCAACTGGGTGTCGACCCGGCCCGCTGCGCGGCGTTGGAGGACTCGTCCAACGGGGTGCGGTCGGCCGCCGCGGCGGGGATGCGGGTGGTGGCGGTGCCGCATGGCGCGTACCCGCTGGATCCGGACGCCGCCCGGCTGGCCGCGGTGACGCTGGGCGCGATCGGTGAGCTGACCCCGGAAACGGTCGACGCGCTGGCCGCCTGACCGGGCCGGTGTGCCGCGTCACCGGCTGCCCGGTCCCTACCGGGCATGGCCCGGTTGTACGGTTTGCGAAGCCGGGCCGGATGGCATGACGGGGAGTGGGCGGGGTACCGCAGCCGGCGGTGCCCGACCCGGGTGCCGCACGCCGGACGGGTGAGGAGACGGCGATGAAGGCCATCGTGTACGAGCAGACCGGCGACCCTTCGGTGCTGCGCCTGGTGGACCGGCCGGTGCCGGAGCCGGGGGCGGGCGAGGTCCTGGTCCGGATGGCGGTCTCCGGGGTGAACCCGACGGACTGGAAGTCCCGCCGGTCGTCCCCGCCGACGGCCGGCTGGCAGATCCCGGGGCAGGACGGCGCGGGCGTGGTGGAGGCGGTCGGCGCCGGCGTCGACCCCGACCGGATCGGCGAGCGGGTCTGGATCTGGGAGGCGGCCTGGCAGCGGCCGTGGGGCACCTCGGCGGAGTACACGCTGGTGCCGGTCCGGCAGGCGGTCCGCCTCGGCGACGCGTCGTTCGACCTGGGCGCCAGCCTCGGCATCCCGTTCCTCACCGCGCACCGCTGCCTGACGGCCGGCGAGTTCATGCCGGACACGTTGCGCGCGGGCGCGCTGGCCGACCACACCGTGCTCGTGCAGGGCGGGGCGGGCGCGGTCGGCAACGCGGCGGTCCAGCTCGCCCGTTGGGCCGACGCCACCGTGATCGCCACGGTGAGCAGCGCGGAGAAGGCGCAGCTCGCGGCCGCCGCCGGCGCCTCCTACGTGATCAACTATCGGGAGCAGGACGTGGTCGAGGAGGTCCGCAAGATAGCTCCCGACGGGGTGCACACGATCGTCGAGGTGTCCCCGTCCCGTAACGCCGCGACGGACGTGCAGGTGATCCGGCACGGCGGCGCGGTCTGCGTCTACGCCGACGGCGACGGGCCGGAGGTGAGCCTCCCGACCCGGCCGTTGATGATGCGGAACGCCCGGTGGCAGTTCGTGCTGGTCTACACGGAGCCGAAGGCGGCCAAGGCGCACGCCGTGCGGGACGTGGCCGCGGCGGCCGACCAGGGTGGCATCCGGGTCGGCGAGGACGCCGGCCTGCCGCTGCACCGCCACCCCCTGGCGGAGACGGCGGCGGCGCACCAGGCGGTGGAGAACGCGGCGGTGGGCAAGGTGCTGATCGTGACGAGCGACGCCTGATCGGGTCGCTCGCCGACCGATTTCCCCGTCATCAGGACAGAAGCGAAGAAGTTTCGCAACAATGACGGTGCGGGTAGCCCCGTGTGGAACGGGCGGCCCCGGCGCGGTGCGAACGCCGGGGCCGCCCCTGGGGAGGAATGCTCAGGAGTACCCCTGCCCCAACAGGCGACGGTGCCCGGCAAAACGTTACGGTGCCGTCAGCTCGCGGACAGTCAGCTCGCCCTCGGCGTACCGCGAACGGACGACCTTCTTGTCGAACTTGCCGACGCTGGTCTTCGGCACCGTGTCGATGAACGCCCACCGCTCGGGCAGTTGCCAGCGGGCCACCGAGCCGGCCAGGAAGTCGCGCAGCTCCTCGGCGGTCACCGACGCGCCCTCCCGGACCACCACGGTCGCCAACGGCCGCTCGTCCCACCGCTCGTCCGGCACACCCACCACGCACGCCTCCAGCACCGCCGGGTGGGCCATCAGCGCGTTCTCCAGCTCGACCGACGAGATCCACTCACCGCCGGACTTGATGACGTCCTTGGCGCGATCGGTCAGCGTGATGTAGCCGTCCGGAGAGAGGGTGCCCACGTCCCCGGTACGCAGCCAGCCGTCCCGGAACTTCTCCTCGTCGGGGGCGTCGTCGCCGACGTACCGGGCGGTCACCCACGGCCCGCGGACCTCCAGCTCGCCCACGGCCGTGCCATCGGCGGGCAGCGGCTCGCCCAGCGCGCCGACGATCCGCGCCTGCACCCCGGCCGGCACCCGGCCCTGGGTGTAGCGGTAGCGCCACGCCTGCTCACCCGTCGCGCCGGCCGGCGGACGGGAGACCGAACCCAGCGGGGACATCTCGGTCATGCCCCAGGCGTGGATGACGTCGATTCCGTGCCGCTCGTCGAACGCGTGCATCAGCGCCGGCGGGCAGGCCGAGCCCCCGACGATCACCTCCTTGAGCGAGGAGGTGTCCACGTCGTGGCTGTCCAGGTGGGCCAGCAGGTCGGTCCAGATCGTCGGCACCGCGCCGGCCAGGGTCGGCCGCTCGGCGGCGATCATCTCGGCGATCGGCGCGGCCTGGAGGAACCGGTCCGGCATGATCAGCGACGCGCCGGAGAGGAACGCGGCGTACGGCAGACCCCACGACATGGCGTGGAACATCGGCACGATGGCCAGCTCGCGGTCGGTCGGACCGAGGCCGAAGCCCTCCGGCATGCAGACCTGCAACGAGTGCAGGTAGATCGACCGGTGCGAGTAGGCCACACCCTTCGGGTTGCCGGTGGTGCCGGAGGTGTAGCAGAGCGCCGCCGCGTCGCGCTCGTCCACCTCGGGCCAGGCGAACACCTCCGGCCGGTCTGCCAGCAGCGCGTCCCAGTGGTGCACGGTGATCCGGTCGCCGGCGGCCGCCACCAGCGGCGCCGGGTCGCCGCCGCCGACCACCACCACGTGCCGCACGGTGGCCAGCTCGCCGATCACCCGGGCCAGCAGCGGGATGAGCGTGGTGTCGACCAGCACCACCCGGTCCTCGGCGTGGTTGGCGATGTAGGCGACCTGGTCGGGAAACAGCCGGATGTTGAGGGTGTGCAGGACCGCGCCCATGCTGGGCACCGCGAAGTAGGCCACGAGGTGCTCGTTGTTGTTCCACATGAAGGTGGCGACCCGCTCGTCGCCGGTCACGCCGCACTCGTCGCGCAGCGCGTGTGCCAGCCGGGCGGCCATCCGCCCCACCTCGGCGTACGTCATCCGGCGGGGTTCGCCGCCGGTCCAGCTGACCACCTCGGCCGTGCCGTGCACGGTGGCGCCGTGGTCGAGGATCCGGGAGACCTGCAGAGGGGCGTCCATCATCGTGCTACGCATGGGTAACAAGTTAGTGTCGCCGGTCACACCTTGGGAACCCCCGTAAATTGTCGCAGGTGAGCATCTCCTGGGCCGACTCGTACGTAGGGCAGTTGCGCGCGCTCGCCGGGGACCGGACGCTGATGTTCGTCGGCGCCCGCGCCGTGGTCCGGGACAACGCCGGTCGCATCCTGCTGATCCAGCGCTCAGACAACGGCCAGTGGGCCATGCCGGCCGGGGCGATGGAGCTGGGCGAGTCGATCGCGGACTGCGCGGTGCGGGAGGTCCGCGAGGAGACCGGGCTGCGGGCGCTGCGGGTCTGCGCCTTCGCCCTCTACACCGGCCCGGACCGGACCAGCACCAACATGTACGGGCACACCTACCAGGTCTTCACCACCGCGTTCCGGGTGGAGGAGTGGGACGGGCAGCTGTCCCGGGTCACCGACGAGACCACCGACGCCGGCTTCTTCCCCCGGGACCGGTTCCCCGCCCCGCTCTCCGCCTCGGTCGCCGAGACCCTGGCCGACCTCGACGTCTTCGAGCAGACCAACCGGCTGATCCTCAAGTAGGGCCGTGCCCGGTCCGACGGGTGAGCACCGGACCGGGCGACTGGCTCACTGGGGCAGGCGGAATCCGGCGAACGCCTCCTGGATCCAGTTCGGGTATGCGACCGGCAGCTTGCTGATCTCGTCCAGCTCGGTGAGGTCCTGCTCGGTCAGCGTGAGATCCGAGGCGGCGATGTTGTCCACCAACTGCTCCTGCTTGCGGGCGCCGACGATCACGCTGGTCACGGCCGGCCGGGTCAGCAGCCAGGCGACCGCCACCCGGGCGGGGCTGACCCCGTGCCGCTCGGCGACGCCCTTGAGCACGTCGACCACTGCGAAGGCGCTCTCCGGGTCCATCGGCGTGAAGCTGGAGTAGCCGGGCTGGGCGCTGCGCGCACCGCTGTCGGCGACGGCGCCGTCGCGGCTGATCTTGCCGGAGAGGAAGCCACCGGCGAGCGGGCTCCAGACGGTCAGCCCGACGCCCTCGTCGAGCGCCATCGGCACCACGTCGCGCTCCACGTCCCGGCCCACCAGGGAGTAGTACTCCTGCACCGAGACGAACCCGGCCAGCTTCTCGCGGGCGGAGATGCCCAGCGCCTTGGACATCTGCCAGGCGGCGAAGTTGGCGGCGCCGATGTAGCGGACCTTGCCCTGCCGGACCGCGTCGTCGAGCGCGCGCAGCATCTCCTCCATCGGGGTGACCTGGTCGAAGTTGTGGATCTGGTACAGGTCGATGTGATCGGTGCCGAGCCGGCGCAGGCTGTCCTCCAGCCCCTGCATGATGTGCAGCCGGGACGTGCCGACGTCGTTCGGTCCGGGGCCCGTCCGCGAGTGCACCTTGGTGGCCAGCACCACGTCGCGACGCCTCTTGCCGAGCGCCTGGCCGAGCAGTTCCTCGCTCTCGCCGTCGCTGTAGCCGTCGGCGGTGTCGATGAAGTTCACCCCCGCGTCCAGCGCGGTGTCCACCATCCGCTGCACGTCGGGGAGCGCCAGCCCGCCGAGGGTCCCGTAGATCGGGTGCCCGCTGCCACCGAAGGTCATCGCGCCGAGCGAGATCTCCGAGACGTACACCCCGGTGTTGCCCAGCAGTCGGTACTTCACGCGTAACTCCTCGTCGGTCGGAGGCCGGCGTCGGCCACCAGACTGATCACTATGTCGGACACTGTGTCCGGCACCGAGCGTACGTCGCCGGTCCCGCCCCTGGCCACCTAGGATTCGGACCATGCCCTCGATCACCCGACGCCGGCCGCGCAACCCCGACGGGCGTGCCGCCGTCGAAGCGCGGGTGCTGGCCGCCACCGAGCGGCTGCTCCAGCAGGGGGCCCGCTTCACCGACCTCGGCGTCCAGCGCATCGCCGCCGAGGCGGGGGTGGCCCGATCGACCTTCTACATCCACTTCCGCGACAAGAGCGAGCTGCTCATGCGCCTCGCCGGCACGATGCGGGAGACCTCCTTCGACCGGATCCGCGAGTGGGATCCGGCCGGGCCCGGCGACCCGCTCGAATCACTCACCGAGGTCTTCGGCGACGTGATCAGGATCTACCGGACGTACGCCCCGGTGCTGGCGGCGATCAACGAGGTCGCCGCCTACGACGACGTGGTCCGGGAGTTCTGGGCGACCGGGTTCGCGCAGTTCGTGGCGCGTACCGAGGAGGTGCTGCGCGCCGAGCAGCGGGCCGGGCGCACACCGGCGAGCCTGGACGTGCCGGCCGCCACCCGGCTGATCGTGCTCGGCGGTGACCGGTTCCTCGCCCACCACGTGGGCCTGGGCCCGGCCGACCCCGAGGCCGACGCGGCGGCCGCCGGGGAGCTGGCCGCGACCTGGTGGTACGGGGCCTACCGCCGCCCCGCCTGAGCACCGACCGCCCCGGCGGGAACCGGGGCGGTCGAGGTGGACGCGGTCAGATCATCGTCTGGGACTTGCCCTCCATGTCGGCGGCCGCCTCCTCCTTGGTCTCGCGGGTCAGCGGCTTGCCGCCCGGCGCCGGGGCCTTGCCGCCGAGCGGGTCGGCGCCGCCCGTGGCGCCCTCCGGACCGGCGCCGCGCAGCTGGTCGTTCGGCAGCGCCACGGTCACCAGCACCGCCACGATCGCGATCAGACCGGCGGTCAGGAAGACCATGTCCAGCGCGTCGACGAACGCGTTCTGGATCGCGGCCCGCACCGGCCCCGGCAGGGCCATGATCGTGGCCGGATCGTTGATCGAGATGTTCGCGCCGCCGCTCGCCGCCACCTCGGCCTGCTGCTGCGGCGGAAGCTGGGCGATCGCGCCGGGCAGCCGGTCGCCCAGCCCTCCGGCGAGCCGGGAGGAGAGCACCGCACCGAGGATCGCGACCCCGAACGAACCGCCCAGCGACCGGAAGAACGTGGCCGAGGAGGTGCCGGCGCCCAGGTCGCGTACCGAGACCGCGTTCTGCACCGCGAGGACCAGCGACTGCATGCACAGGCCCAGGCCGACGCCGATCACCACCATGAAGCCGAAGGCGATCCAGAGCGAGGTGCCCACCGACAGTTGGGTGAACAGGAACATGCCGACCAGCAGGGTCACCGACCCGGCCACCGGGAACCACTTGTAGCGGCCGATCCGGCTCATCGCCCGCCCGGTGAGGATCGAGGTGACGATGATGCCCGTCATCATCGGCAGCATCAACAGACCGCTGCGGGTCGGCGAGGCGCCCTTGACGATCTGCAGGTACAGCGGGATGAAGATGATCGACCCGAACATCACCAGACCGAGCACGAAACCGGCCGAGTTGGCCAGCGCGAACGTCGCGCTGCGGAACAGCCGCAGCGGCAGGATGGGTTCGGCGACCCGCGCCTCCTGGAGCACGAAGAGCACCGCGAGCACGGCGCCGGCGACGAAGAGACCGATGATCACGCCGGAGCCCCAGGCGTACTCGTTGCCGCCCCAGCTCAGCGCGAGCAGCAGGGAGCTCACCCCGGCGACCAGCAGGCCGGCGCCGAGCCAGTCGATCGCGTGGTCCCGGCGCTCGAACGGGATCAGCCGCATCACGTGGTAGCAGACGACGATGGCCAGGATCGCCAGCGGCACGTTGATGTAGAAGATCCACCGCCAGTCGGTCTCCGCGAAGTAACCACCGACCAGCGGGCCGGCCACCGACGAGATCCCGAAGACGGCGCCGAAGAGGCCCTGGTAGCGGCCCCGTTCCCGCGGTGAGACGACGTCCGAGATGATCGTGAATGCCAGCGTCAACAGACCACCCGCGCCGATGCCCTGGATGCCCCGGGTGATGATCAGCTGGGTCATGTTCTGCGACAGCCCGGCCAGCAGCGACCCGACCAGGAACGTGCCGATCGAGAAGAGGAAGACCGGGCGACGTCCGTACAGGTCGGCCATCTTGCCGTACAGCGGCGTCGACGCGGTCGAGGCGAGCAGGTACGCGGTGACAACCCACGAGTAGTGGTTGATCCCGCCCAGCTCCCCCACGATCGTCGGCAGGGCCGTACCGACGATGGTCTGGTCGAGAGCGGCCAGCAGCATGCCGGTCATCAGGCCGATCATGAGCAGCCGGATCTGCTGGCGATTCAGCACCGGCGCGGCGGAGGCTTCGGTGGTCATGGGGGCTTCTTTCCCGACCGACACGGAACATGCGCCGAACCGGGAAAAAGCCTCCCACCCCACCCCGGGTCGATCACGGCCGGCCGTGTCGTGCCCGGAACTCCCTGATCGACCCGGGATGGGAGCGGGGTCAGGCGGCGAAGGTCTCGGTGATCCTGCGGCAGAAGGCGGGGAGGTCACCGGGGTTGCGGCTGCTCGTGAGGTTGCCGTCGGTGACGCACTCCTCGTCGACCCAGGTGGCGCCGGCGTTCGTCAGGTCGGTGCGCAGGCTGGGCCAGGAGGTGATGCGCCGGCCGCGCACCACGTCCGCCTCGATCAGCGTCCACGGGCCGTGGCAGATCACCCCGACCGGCTTGCCCGCGTCGAAGAACGCCCGCACGAACCGCACCGCGTCCGGGTCCGTCCGCAGGAAGTCCGGGTTCGCCACCCCACCGGGCAGCACCAGCGCGTCGTAGCTGCCGGCGTCCGCCTTGTCCGCGGTCACATCCACGTCGTACGTCGTGGACTGGTCCAGGTGGTTGAAGGACTGGATGGACCCGGGCTTGAGCGAGACCAGCTCGACCGTCGCGCCCGCGTTCTCCACGGCCTCGCGCGGCTGGACGTACTCGACCTCCTCGACGCCGTCGCTGGCCAGAAAGGCGATCCGCTTGCCCTGAAGCGTCGTCGCTGTCATCTCGGCACATCTCCTCTCCGGGGTACCTCAATTCCCTTCCCGACGCCTGCCGACCGAAACACCCCAGCGAGGAGCGAAAGCCTCATCGACTGCGGCATCGGCCGCCGTGCAGGTTTGGCAGGTGGGCCGCTGGGGACCCGGGAGGGCATGGCAGGAGCAGCAGCGGAACAGCGCCGGCTCGCCACCGTCGTGGAGAGCTGGCTCGGACGCCCGGTCCTGATCGTCGGCGACGCCATGCTGGACGAATGGCGGTTCGCCGACTCCGACCGACTCTGCCGGGAGGCACCCGCCCCGGTCCTCACCCTGCGCCGGCGGATCTCCGCCGCCGGTGGCGCCGCGAACACCGCGGTCAACGTCGCGGCCCTCGGCGGCCGGGCGGTGCTGGTGGCACCGGTCGGCGCCGACGTCGCGGGCGACGAACTGCACGACTGTCTGGACCGCGCCGGCGTCTGGGACCGTACGGTCAACCAGCCCGGCCGGCCCACACCGGTGAAGCGGCGGATGCTGGCGGGCAACCAGATCCTGCTCCGGGAGGACTCCGGCGACCCGGACGACGCGCTCGACCCGGACGGGGTCACCCGACTGCTCACCGCGTTGGGCTGCGCCACCGAGGAGCTGCGTGCCGCCGCCGGCGGGGAGGCGCCGACCCTGGTGGTCTGCGACTACGGCCTGGGCGCGCTGCCCGCGCCGGTCCGCGCGTGGCTGGTCGAGCAGCGCGAGCGGTACGCCACCGTCGCGCTGGACGCCCACGACCTGGCCGACTGGCGGGGCCTCGCGCCGACCGTGGTCACCCCCAGCTTCGCCGAGGCGACCCGACTGCTGGCCCGGGCCGGCGGCGCGACCCGACCGACGGCCGGCCCCGGCCTGCACCTCGAACACCCCGGCAGCGACCCGGCCGACGGCCCGTCCGAGCTGACCGTCGGCGCCGCGCCGGGCGGGGCCCGGAGCGACGGTGCCGGTGTGGCCGCCACCCCGGACCCGACGCGCACCGACCGCCCCGGGCCGGTCGGTGAGCCGACCCCGAGCGAGGGCCAGGTTGCCCTCACCGGCGACGGGCTCAGCGTCACCGGCACCGGCGTGACGGTGAACACCGAGGCCGGCGAGGGCGTCGACCGGGCGGTGCTGGCCGAGGCGCGCCTGCCCGAGCTGCGCGCGCACACCGGAGCCGACGTGGTCGCGGTGACCCTGGACACCGAGGGCGCGGTGGTCGGCGGCGCCGACGGGGAGCCGCGGCGCAGCCACAGCACCCCGGTGCCGGCGAGCCACGCCGTGGGCGCCGGCGACGCGTACCTGGCGGCGATGACCCTGGCCCTGGCCGCCGACGCGCCGCTGCCCACCGCCGCCCAGCTCGCCCAGCTCGCGGCCACCATCACCGTGTCGGACACCGGCACCTGCGTGTGCCGTCGGGAGGACCTGCTCACCGCGCTCGACCTGGCGCCGGGCTCGACCGGGCACCCGGTCCTGGTCGGCACCGACGAGCTGGACGCGATCGTCGCCGAGCATCGCGACGCCGGGCGGTCTGTGGTGTTCACCAACGGCTGCTTCGACGTGCTGCACCGCGGGCACGTGCGCTACCTGGAGCAGGCCCGCGCCCTGGGCGACCTGCTCATCGTGGCCGTCAACTCGGACGGCAGCGTACGCCGGCTGAAGGGGCCCGACCGGCCGGTCAACCCGGTCGAGGACCGGGGGGCCCTGCTCGCCGCCCTGTCCTGCGTGGACCACGTGGTGGTGTTCGAGGAGGACTCGCCCGCCGCGTTGATCGAGGCGGTCCGGCCCGACGTCTACGTCAAGGGCGGGGACTACCCTCCGGAGCTGGTGCCCGAGGCGCCGCTGGTGCGCCGCCTGGGCGGCCAGGTGCGCACCCTGGGGTACGTGCCGGACCGGTCCACGTCGGCGATCATCGAGCGGATCCGGTCGCACGGTCAGGGCCGGGAGCCCCACGCGTCCGCGCACGGCGAGGATCAGCCGCTGAGCACCCGCACCCGAGCGTCGTGAACCGCCCACTCGACCTCGACACCCCGGAGGCGTTCCGCACCGAGCGGCTCGTCGACGTGCTGATCCCGACGCGTAACCGGCCCGCCGAGCTGGCGGTCACCCTGTCCGGGCTCGCCGCGCAGGAGGGCGTGCCCGGCTTCGGGGTGGTGGTCAGCGACCAGTCCGACGGGGACCCCGCGTACGCCCACCCCGCCGCGGCCACCATGGTCCGGGCGCTGCGCCACCGGGGTCACCCGGTGCTGCTGACCCGTCGACTGCCCCGGCGGGGGCTGGCCGAGCACCGGGCGTACCTGCTGGCCGCCTCGGCGGCCCGGTACGTGCTCACCCTCGACGACGACGTCTGGCTGGAGCCGGGGGCGCTGCACCGGCTGGTCACCGCGCTCGGGGAACTGGGCTGCGGCTTCGTCGGCAACGGCGTGCACGGGTTGTCGTACGCCGAGGACGTGCGACCGGAGACGCACGGGCACTACGAGGAGTGGGTGGGCCAGCCGACACCGGAGCGGATCCGGCCGGGCACCCCGGAGTGGAACCGGGCGCAGATCCACTCGGCGGCCAACCTGCTGCACGTCACCGGGAGGTTGGCGCTGCCGTCGGGGGCGTGGCGCGCGTACAAGGTCTCCTGGATCGGTGGGTGTGTGCTGTACGACCGGGCCAAGCTCCTCGACTCCGGTGGCTTCGACTTCTGGCGCCGCCTCCAGGAGAAGCACCAGGGCGAGGACGTGGCCGCCCAACTCTCGGTGCTGGCCCGCCACGGCGGAGCCGGCATCCTGCCCAGCGGCGCCTACCACCTGGAGTCCCCCACCACCGTCACCGAGCGGGACGTCGAGGCGTGGGAGGTCGTGCTCGCCGACGAGGACAGCCCGCAGCCGGCCTGACCCGGTTCGCGGGTCGGCGCGGTCAGGGCGCGCCGGGCTCCGGGTCGAGCAGCTCCCGGGCGGCCTCCACGACCTCGACCACCGGCACGTCCGCGACGAACGAGTCCCGGTGCGGGCATTCACCGTCGCCCGGCCGGTGCGGGTAGATGCCGGGCGTGCAGTCCACCCCGCAGACCGGGCAGTGCACCATCCAGGAGATGATCGGCCGGTGCCGCCCGCGCAGCGGGCTGGCCGTGTTGATCAGGTTGCCGACCCAGAACACGCCGACCGTCGACGTGCCCACCGCGGCGGCCAGGTGAACCGGACCGGTGTCGTTGGAGACGACCAGCGCGCAGTCGGCGTAGCAGCCGACCAGCCCGCCGAGGCTGAGCGTGCCGACCTGCGGCCGGACGGGCACCCCCGCCGCCGCGACGACCCGGTCCACCACGTCCCGCTCGGCCGGAGTCCCGGTGACCAGCACCTCGTAGCCGTCGCCGTGCAGCTCACGGGCCACCTCGGCGAAGCGCTCGGCCGGCCAACGGCGGCGGGTGTCGGTGGCGCCCGGATGCAGCGCCACCCGGGGACGTGTCGGCGGGCCGAGCACCTGGGCCGCCTCGGCCCGGTCGGCGTCGGTCACCGTCAGCGTGGGCAGGATCGTCGTCGCCGGCGCACCCACCAGGGCCACCGCCTCCAGGAAGCGGATCACCTCGTGCTGGTAGTAGACGTAGCGGATCCACCGGTCCAGCGGAGGTGCGTCGTCGGAACGCAGCCCCACGGTGACCCGGGCGCCGAGGCGGCTGACCAGCGGGTTGGAGTTGGCGCCGCCCCCATGGATCTGCACCGCCAGGTCGAAACCCTCGCCGGTGGCCGCCGCCACGAAGTCGTCCATCGACGACTCCGGCTCACCCACCTCCGGAGTGCGGATACCGGGTGCCGGCGGCACCACCAGCACCCGGTCCACCGGGCCGGGCCGGTCGCGCCAGAGCTTCGCGTGCCACGGCGCGCCGAGCAGCACGATCTCCGCCGCCGGGTACGCGGCGCGCAGCGCGTCCAGCGCCGGCAGGGCGAAGATGAAGTCGCCGAGCGCGTTCGCGCGCAGCACCGCGATCCGCTGCACGTCGGGCACGAGCCCGGCCGTCGGGCCGAGCAGGGACGGGGTGACCACTCGGTCCGCTACGGCCGGTCGATCTCGCCGAGACTGTCCGGGCGGTGCAGCTCCCGGTCCGCCGCGGGATCGGCCGGCATCGGCGTACCACCGGACAGGCTGCCGGAGCGCGGCCCGGTGCGGCCGACGGTGATGGTGCGCGGCGTGGGCCGGGCCGCGCGGGGCAGCCGGACGCGGAGCAGGCCATGGTCCATGACCGCGTCGATGCCGTCCGGGTCGACCCGGGACGGCAGGTCGACGCGGTACTCGAAGCCGCGTGTCTCGAAGCCGCCCGGGATGCCCTGGTCGGCGTTGACCTCCGCCTCGGAGCGGGCCCGTACGCACAGCTCCCGGTCGTCCAACTCGACCGCCACCTCCTCCGGCGCCACCCCGGGCAGCCGGACGACGACCTCCCAACCGTCGGCGATCTCGGTCAGCTCGACGTCGGAGCCGCCCGCCCGCCCGCCAACCAGCCGGCTCAGCTCGGCGCGCAGCGACTGGGGCTCGCCCATCGGGTCCCAGCCCTGCTGCCGGCCCCGCCACCCCCGGCCGAAGCCCCCGGTCTGCTGCTCGCTCATCGCACCTCTCCGATCCGATTGGTGGCCGCGGGCGGCCGCAGGGAGCTGGGCGCGTCCAGACCGGCCTCGCGGTCGACGCCCACGCCGAGCCGGTCGACCAGCTCGCCGCCGAGCCAGGCGCTGATGCTGAGGATGGCCACCGCGACCACCTCGATGGCGATCAGCGCACCCCCGGCGGCGCGGGAGTCCGCGTTCAGCCGGACCGCCCAGACGGCGGCGAAGAGCAGGATCACCGCGACGTTGGCGCCGGCGTGCAGCAGGCCCACCCGCTTGGCGCGGGTGCCGGTCGGGATCGCCAGCAGGTCGAACGAGCCGGCCGTCGCGGCGAGCAGGCCAACGATCAGACCGACCGTGATGTTCCAGTACGCGACCTCACCGAGGAAGTCGGGCCCGCCGACGGTGTCCACCACGTCGAAGAGCACCGCCGTGACCAGCAGCGCGACCGGGAACATGACCAGTATCGGATGGACTGGGTGACCCAGTACCTTGAGTCGGCTCTCCATTACCCGGCCTCCACTGGTCGGTGTCCTACGTGACGGGTCGTGCGGCGGGCGCGTCGGTTGAGGCCGTACCCCGGGCGACCCAGGGCAAACCTCGCGCTGGTCGCGCCGGCTTAGGCTGGCGGGCGAGGCCGTCGGACGGTGGCGCCGCCACCCGGGTCAACGGCTGGAGGAGGATCACGTGACGGTGGAGATCACGTCGCACGAGGAGCTGCGGGAGCTGCTCGGCGCGCCGAACGCGCGGGCCGCCAACAAGGACCGCCCCCGCCTGCACGCGCGGGACCGCCAGTGGCTGGCCGCCTCGCCGTTCTGCCTGGTGGCCACGGCCGGCGCGGACGGCAGCTGCGACGTCTCACCCAAGGGCGACCCGGCCGGGTTCGCCCTCGTGCTGGACGACACGACCATCGCGCTGCCCGAGCGGCCGGGCAACAAGCGGGCCGACGGCTACCGCAACATCCTGGACAACCCGCACGTCGGCCTGCTCTTCATGATCCCCGGGCGGACCGACACCCTGCGCATCAACGG
This sequence comes from Micromonospora acroterricola, assembly GCF_003172955.1. GTDB lineage: Bacteria > Actinomycetota > Actinomycetes > Mycobacteriales > Micromonosporaceae > Micromonospora > Micromonospora acroterricola. Next base: position 55,603 of record NZ_QGKR01000156.1, read on the forward strand.
CCGGGGCCGGCTGGTGCGGGACGCGCCCTGGTTCGACGACATGGTGGTCAAGGGACACCGGCCCGTCCTCGCGGTCGTGGTGGAGATCGAGCAGATCTTCTACCACTGCGCCAAGGCGTTCCTGCGCTCTGCACTGTGGCAGCCGGAGACCTGGCAGCCGGAGCTGTTGCCGTCCCGGGCGCGCCTGATCAAGGAGGTCGAGGCGCCGACGGAGAACCTGGAGGACCTGGAACGGTACTACGGCCCGGAGTACGTCCGGACCATCTACGCCTGATCCCGCGACTCCACGCGGCCGGTCGGCGCCTCGGTCAGGCCGACCAGCCGGCGGGATTGCCGAACGACTCCCGGGAGACGCCGGAGCCCGTCTCGGGCCTCGTCGGCAGGGGTGGGCAACGAACCGGTGGCATCGGTGGTCACGGTCATGGCCGGACCGTAGCCGCCGCCACCGACAGTCCCGGCAGGATCAGGATCCCGGTTCGGCGGACACCATCCACAGGTGACCGTCGGGGTCGGCGAACACGCCCGTGTACCCCCAGGGTTGCGCCGCCGGCTCGGTGACCACCTCGGCACCGGCGGCACGAGCCCGTTCGACGATCGCGTCCGCGTCGGCAGGCAAGGCGACGCCGAGGCTGAGCACACACTCGCTCTGCCCCCGCGCGGCCACCTCGTGCCGCCCGATCACCCAGCCGAAGCCGCCGGTCGGGATGAGCATCAACCGCAGCCCGTCGTTGACCACGAACTGCAGCGGCTCCGGAATCCCGTCGTCGGCCAGCTCTCCCACCGTCTCCAGGCCGAGGGCGTCCCGGTAGAAGCGGTGCGAGGTGGCGCGGTCGGCGATGGGAAGGCTGACGATCACGGGGGCGTACGTCATGGAATCGGCTCCAGGGTGTCGGGCGGGCGCTGTCTTCCAGGATGGACGGGACCGGGCACCGACACTCATCGGACCCGTCGGGCCCGAGTGAGTAGCGGAACTCAGGCGGCTACCCGTGTGGTGCGAAATCCTGCACTGATGTCACCGACGACCGGGATCAGGCCGACCGTGGCCCCGTCCGGCCGCTCGTACGACCCGGAGGCCTCAGCATGACCGCGCACCCCGCCCCACCACGGTCGGCACCGACCGTGCGGCATCCGGCGAACCCCCATCGCCTGGCGGTGGGGCAGATGGTGGTGGTCGGCGCGGCGGCCGCCCTCTTTCTGCGCGGGACCACCAGCGGCCCGTGGGCCCTGTTCGCGCTCTTCGTCGGGCCGGAGATCGTGCTGCTCGGCGGCGTGCTGGCGCTGCTGACAGTGACGTACCTGCTCGGCACGTTCACGCTCCACGGGTCCCGACTGACCGAGCGTCCCGCCGGTCGGTGCGCCTGGACCCTGGCCCTCTGGGCCGGGGGTGCCGTGCTCGTCGGCTTCGGCCGTGCGGCCCTGGGCCACCTGGGCTTCGATCCCGAGCAGCACCCCGAAGCCGGCCACTGGTTTCTCGGCCTGGCGGTGGCGGTGGTGGTGGGCCTCCTCAGCCGGTCACGACAGGTACGCATCGTCTCGGCCGCGCTGATCGCGTTCTTCGTCGTGATCACCGCCGCGCTGCGCACCCTCACCTGAGTCCGGTCGCTGATCTAGCGTGGTCGCCATGAGCGTCGACGGCTGGTTGGCCGACACCCGCAGCTCCTACGACACGGTCGCTGCCAGCTACGCGGACCTGGTCCGCGGCCTCCTGGCCGACACACCCTACGAACGAGCGACTCTGAGCCTGTTCGCCGACTTCGTGCGGGCGGCCGGCGGCGGGCCGGTCGCGGACGTGGGTTGCGGCACCGGGCGCATCACCGCCCATCTGGCCGGGCTCGGCGTCGACGCCTTCGGGATCGACCTCTCGCCGGGCATGATCGAGGTGGCTCGGCGGGATCACCCCGGCCTGCGGTTCGAGGTGGGCTCCATGACCGACCTCGATCTGGCCGAAGGCTCGGTGGCCGGCCTGGTCGCCTGGTACTCGCTGATCCACATCCCGGACCACCAGGTCGCCCCGGTACTCGCGCACTTCCGGCGGGTGCTGCGGCCCGGTGGCCCGCTGCTGCTCAGCTTCCACGTGGGCAACGAGACCAGGCTCAAGACGCAGGGCTACGGCGGCCACCCGATGAAGGTGCACGTCCACCGTCGACAGCCCGCCCAGGTGGCGGCGTGGCTGCGCGAGAGCGGGTTCACGGTCGAGGCGCAGATGACACTCGCCTCGGCCGAGAGCGCGCTCGGAGGAATCATCTTCGGGCGCAGCCAGCCCGTGGCCTAGCGACGGGCGTCGAGGAGCTGGTCGAGGTTGATGGCGATGCTGATCAGCCGACGGCACGGAAAAGGCCCAGGTCATGATCGGCGATCAAGCCGGTGACCTGGGCCTTTCGATGGAGCCGCCTGACGGAATCGAACCGTCGACCTACGCATTACGAGTGCGTCGCTCTAGCCGACTGAGCTAAGGCGGCAACGATCGTCAAGTGTACGGCACCCCACGGCCGCCGCCCGAACGGGATACCCCCTCCCCCGCCGCTGCCATCAACCGGACATGGACCGCCATCTAGCCGTTTACCGGACAGCGGATCATCGGAGGCGGGACTACGCTGCGGCGGGTGAGCGACGATCACGCCCCCCTCGACGACCCCGAGCAGGACCCGGCGGACAGGCGCCCCGACGGCGCGTCGGCCGGGGAGCGGGCCCCCCACCGGCCGCGCACCACGGACCCTCTGGAACTGGGCTTCACGCCGCGCAAGCCGGTGCCGTGGCTCGCCCCGTTCCTGCTGATCAGCACCGGCATCCGTACGCTGCTGGCGATGCTCTTCGGGGCGTACCTGGACAAACGCGAGTTGCAGAACGCGTTCGGCGACGGCGTCTTCCGCCAGGCGGGGCCGGACGGCGGGCTCTGGCTCGACTACGTGGCCGACCTGGGTGACGGCTTCAACGCCACCTACTCCGTGGCGTACCTGCTGGCACAGCCGGAGCTGACCGTGGACGGGCACCGGCTGCCCCGGGCGCAGACCCTGGTGATGGGTGGCGACCAGGTGTACCCGTCGGCGGCCTACGCCTCGTACGAGGACCGGTGCAAGGGCCCCTACCAGGCCGCGCTACCGGGGACCCCACCGGAGCGGCCCACCCTCTTCGCGGTGCCCGGCAACCACGACTGGTACGACGGCCTCACCGCGTTCCTGCGGTTGTTCGTCCGCTCGCGGGACCGGCACTTCGGCGGTTGGGGCACCGGGCAGTCTCGGTCGTACTTCGCCGTGGAGCTTCCGGCCAACTGGTGGCTGCTGGGCGTGGACGACCAGTCCGGCTCGTACCTGGACGACCCGCAGCTGGCGTACTTCGACGAGGTGGCCCGGCGGCTCGGCCCGGAATCGAAGGTGATCATCGCCGCGCCGGCGCCGACCTGGGTCAAGGCCGCGGACCATCCGACGGCGTACGACTCGATCGACTACTTCGTCCGGACGATCATCGCCCCGACCGGGGCGCGTGTCCGGCTGCTGCTCTCGGGCGACCTGCACCACTACGCCCGCTACGCGGGGCCGGACCGGCAGCTCATCACCTGCGGCGGCGGCGGGGCGTACCTCTATCCCACGCACAAGCTGCCGGAGCGCATCGAGGTGCCGCCGAGGGACACCCTGGCCCGACGGGCGAGCCGCGCCGAGCCGTACGACCTGGTGGCGCGCTATCCGGACGCCGCCCGCTCCCGCCGCTACGGCTGGGGCATCTTCCCCCGGTTGCCGTTCCGCAATCCGGGTTTCACCACCCTGCTCGGCACGCTGCACACGCTGCTGATGCTGGCCATGGCGGGCACGGCGGCGAACTGGGCGGACACCACGGAGCAGCGGCTCTTCACCGTCCCCCTCGTGGTGATGCTGCTCGTGACGGTGCTGGCGGCGGCCCTGTTCGCCAAGCCGCCCAGCGCGAGCGGCAAGCGGCACGCGAGACACTGGATCCTCGGCGTCAGCCACGGCCTGGCGCACGTCGGGCTGGCCGCCGCCGGCACCTGGGCCTGGTTGGCGCTGCCGTTCTACGACTGGCCGTGGCCGCTTCCGGTGGCCGCCGCGGCGGTGCTCTACGGCCCGGTGAGCGGCCTGCTCGCCAGCCAGCTCGTGGCGGCGTACCTGCTGGTGGCGGGGTCGTTCGGGGTGAACGTCAACGAACTCTTCGCCGGGCAGGGCATCGAGGACTCGAAGTCCTTCCTCCGGGTGCGCATCGACCCCGACGGCACGCTGACCATCTACCCGGTCGCCGTCGACCGGGTAGCCCGCGACTGGCAGGTCAATCCCGACCAGACACCCACCGCCAGCTGGCTCACCCCGAAAACCCCGCT
>NZ_QGKR01000251.1 GCF_003172955.1 Micromonospora acroterricola
CGTCACCCCCTCAGTCAAGTAACCCCCCAGGCGCCCGGGTGGGGGCCCGGGGCGCCTGGGGGGTTACTTGACTGAGGGGGTGACGAACGGGGGTTTGGTGATCTGCATGGGGGCGCGGCGGCCGCGGATCTCGATTTCGACGAGGTCGCCGTCGGCGAGCTTGGCGTCGGTGTCCAGCAGGGCCAGCGCGATGCCCTGTTTGCGGGTCGGGGAGAAGGTGCCGCTGGTCACCTCGCCGACCTGGGTGTCGCCCACGTGCAGGGTCATGCCGGGGCGCGGAATGGCCCGGTCGACGGCCACCAGGCCGCGCAGCGTACGCCGGGGGCCGGCGGCCTTCTCGGCGAGCAGCGCGTCGCGGCCCCAGAAGGCGGGCTTGTCCCAACCCACGGCCCAGCCAGAGCGGGCCTGCACCGGAGTGATGTCCAGGGAGAGGTCCTGGCCGTGCAGCGGGTAGCCCATCTCGGTGCGCAGCGTGTCCCGGGCGGCCAGCCCGCAGGCGCGCAAACCGAAGGCCTCGCCGGCGGCGAAGAGCGCGTCCCACACGCGGACCGCGTGCTCGGACGGCACTACCAGCTCGTAGCCCAGCTCGCCGGTGTAGCCGGTGCGGCACACCGTCAGCTCGACGCCCGTCAGGTCGGCGGCCGAGAAGCTCATGTAGCCGTGCTCGGTGGGCAGGCCGAGCGCCTCCAGCAGCTCCGCCGAGCGCGGCCCCTGCACGGCCAGCACCGCGTACGCCTCGTGCTCGTCGGTGACGGTGACCCGCTCCGGCGCGGCGGCGCGCAACCGGCGCACCACCTCGGCGGTGTTCGCCGCGTTCGGGATGAGGAAGACGTGGTCGTCGGCGTAGAGGTAGGCGATGATGTCGTCCACCACGCCGCCGGTGGCGTCGTCGCAGCAGAGCGTGTACTGCGCCCGGCCCGGCTCGATCCGGCCCAGGTCGTTGCTGAGACAGGCGTTGACGAACTCGGCCGCGCCGGGGCCGCTGACCCGGGCCTTGCCCAGGTGCGACACGTCGAAGACCCCCACCGCGCTCCGCACCGCGGTGTGCTCCTTGAGCACCCCGCCGCCGGCGTACTCCAGCGGCATCTCCCAGCCCCCGAAGGGGGCGAACTTGGCGCCGGCGGCGGTGTGCCGCTCGTGCAGCGGGGAACGGCGCAGCCGGGTCGCGGCGGCGTCGGAGGTCACGTGGGTCATGGGTGGCAACTTACCGGGGGCAACCGCGCTGGTTAGCATCGGCGGGACTCGTCGGCGTCATCGACGGGACAGCCCTGACGTCCGGCGGGTAGGTTCCGCCGGAGACCTTCATCGCCGGTACGCGACGACGCGGCCGGCCCGGCCCGCCCGGAGTAGCTTCAGTGACATCGCCCCGCACCACCACCCTGAGCCTGGTCGACACCGACCCGGCGGAGCTCGCCGTCGACGCGATCGTGATCGGCGTGCACAGCCAGACCGGAGAGCAGGGCGCCACCAGCGGCCTCGCCGGCACCCTGCTGCTCGCCAGCGGCGCGGAGAGCATCGCCGCCGCGTTCGACGGCAAGCTGACCGAGACGCTGGCGCTGCTCGGCGCGACCGGCGGCCCGGGCGAGGTGATCAAGCTCGCCACGCTGGGCACGGTGACCGCACCGCTGGTCGCCGCGGTCGGGCTGGGCCCGGAGCCGTCGGGCGCCGCCCCGGCCCCGGAGACCCTGCGCCGGGCGGCCGGCGCGGCGATCCGGGCCCTGGCGGGCGCGTCGAAGGTGGCGCTGGCCATGCCGCTGCCGGACGACGCCGCCGCGCCGGCGGCGCTGCGCGCGGTCGCCGAGGGCGCGCTGCTCGGTGGGTACCGGTTCGCCGGCTACAAGACCCGGCCGCAGCCGACCCGGCGGGAGCCGGTGGCCGAGGTGCTGGTCGCGGTGCCGGACGCCGGCGACGCGGGCGCCGTGGCGGAGATCAACCGGGCGCAGGCGGTGGCCGGCGCGGTCCGGCTCAGCCGGGACTGGGTGAACACCGCGCCGAACGAGCTGCGTCCGCCGTCGTTCGCCGACGCGGTGGCCGAGGCCGCCCGCGCGGCGGGCCTCGGTGTCGAGGTGCTGGACGAGGCGGCGCTGGCCGCCGGCGGGTACGGCGGCATCGTGGCGGTCGGGCAGGGCTCGGAGGCCCCGCCGCGGCTGGTGAAGCTGACCTACACCCCGGAGGGTGGTGGCAGCGGCAAGCGGGTCGCGCTGGTCGGCAAGGGGATCACCTTCGACACCGGCGGCATCTCGATCAAGCCTTCGCAGGGCATGTGGGAGATGAAGTCCGACATGGCGGGCGCCGCGGCGGTGGGCGCGGCCATGCTGGCGATCGCCGCCCTGAAGCCGGCGGTGGCGGTCAACGCCTACCTGCCGATGGCGGAGAACATGCCGTCGGGCACCAGCTACCGGCCGGGCGACGTGATCAGCATGTACAGCGGCAAGAAGGTCGAGGTGCTCAACACCGACGCCGAGGGCCGGATGATCCTGGCCGACGCGATCGCCCGCGCCTGCGAGGACGGCACCGACTACCTGTTCGAGACCTCCACCCTGACCGGCGGCCAGGTCATCGCGCTGGGCAAGCGCGTGGCCGGCGTCATGGGCACCCCGGAGCTGTGCGAGCGGGTCCGGACGGTCGGCGACTCGGTCGGCGAGCCGGCCTGGCCGATGCCGCTGCCGGACGACGTGCGCAAGGGCATGGACTCCGACGTGGCGGACATCTCGCAGGTCAACGCCGGGATGGACCGGGCCGGTCACATGTTGCAGGGCGGCGTGTTCCTGCGCGAGTTCGTGACCGACGACGTGGCCTGGGCGCACATCGACATCGCGGGGCCGGGCTACCACTCCGGCGAGCCGACCGGCTACTGGACCAAGGGCGGCACCGGCGTGCCGGTCCGCACCCTGGTGCAGCTGGTCGAGGACGTCGCCGTCAACGGCTGACCGTCGCGAGCCCGATGACCGGGGCGCCCCCGTGCGGGGGCGCCCCGGTCGCGTTTCAGTACCGCTCGGGGCGGCGCTTGCGGCGCTCGTTGAAGTCGCGCATCCGCTGCGGGTAGCCCATCAGCCGGACGTCGTACACCGGGATGCCCATCCGGTACGCGAAGCGCCGGGCGCCGTCCGGGCCGTCGATGCGGCGGCGCGTCCACTCCCCGTCGTCGGCGATCAGGATGACCGTGGTCTCGGTCACCGTCGTCCTCGGCTCGATGTACGCCTCGACGCCGCGCCGGCTCCGGATGAAGTTCTCCAGATGATCCAGATCGCCACGATCGGCCGCGCGGTCGTGGCTGGGCACACGCGCCTGTTTGCGGCGGCGGAACAACCCCACCGGACCTCTCCCCCACGCTCCGTCATCGACAACGGTGCCAAGGGTACGTGTCGCCGACGTGTCGTTGGGCACCTCAGTACGCACCCTGTGCCCAGTGGTGACAAGATGACCGAGGTGGGGTGTGTCCGTGTTACCCCTCCGTGACCCCCGATGCAGTGACGCGACCTGGGAGTTGGACGTGAGCGAGCCGAACGACGCAACCTTCGACATCGTCATCCTCGGAGGTGGCAGCGGCGGCTACGCGGCGGCGCTGCGCGCCGCCCAACTGGATCTCTCCGTCGCGCTGATCGAGAAGGGCAAGCTGGGCGGCACCTGCCTGCACAACGGCTGCATCCCGACGAAGGCTCTGCTGCACGCCGCGGAGATCGCCGACCAGACCCGCGAGTCGGAGCAGTTCGGTGTGAAGGCCGAGCTGGTCGGGATCGACATGGCCGGGGTCAACGCGTACAAGGACGGTGTCGTCTCCCGCCTGTACAAGGGCCTGCAGGGCCTGGTGGGCGGCGCGAAGAACATCACCCTCGTGGCCGGCGCCGGCAAGCTGGTCGGCAAGAACGTCGTCGAGGTCGACGGCAAGCGCTACACCGGCCGCAACCTGATCCTGGCCTCCGGCTCGTACGCCAAGAGCCTGCCCGGCCTGGAGGTCGACGGCGAGCGGATCATCACCAGCGACCACGCGCTCACCCTGGACCGGGTTCCCTCGTCGGTCATCGTGCTCGGCGGCGGTGTGATCGGCGTCGAGTTCGCCAGCGTGTGGAAGTCCTTCGGGGTGGACGTGACGATCGTCGAGGCGCTGCCCCGGCTGGTCGCCGCCGAGGACGAGGAGTCGTCGAAGGCGCTGGAGCGGGCGTTCCGCAAGCGGAAGATCAACTTCAAGGTCGGCAAGCCGTTCGAGAAGGTCGAGAAGACCGAGAACGGCGTCAAGCTGACGATCCAGGGCGGCGAGACCGTCGAGGCCGAGCTGCTGCTCGTCGCCGTCGGTCGCGGCCCGAACACCGCCAACCTCGGCTACGAGGAGCAGGGCGTCAAGATGGACCGCGGCTACGTGCTGACCGACGAGCGGCTGCGCACCAGCGTGCCGAACGTCTACGCGGTCGGCGACATCGTGCCGGGCCTCCAGCTCGCGCACCGCGGCTTCCAGCAGGGCATCTTCGTCGCCGAGGAGATCGCCGGCCAGAACCCGGCCGTGATCGACGAGGTCGGCATCCCGCGGGTCACCTACTCCGACCCGGAGCTGGCGTCCGTCGGCCTGACCGAGGCGAAGGCCAAGGAGCAGTACGGCGCCGACAAGGTCAAGACGTACAACTACAACCTGGGTGGCAACGGCAAGAGCCAGATCCTCAAGACCGCCGGCTTCGTGAAGCTGGTCCGGGTGGACGACGGCCCGGTGGTCGGCGTGCACATGGTGGGCGCCCGGGTGGGTGAGCTGGTCGGCGAGGCGCAGCTCATCTACAACTGGGAGGCCTACCCGGCGGAGGTCGCGCAGCTCGTGCACGCCCACCCGACCCAGAACGAGGCCCTGGGCGAGGCGCACCTGGCCCTCGCCGGCAAGCCGCTGCACGCGCACGCCTGACCACGACAACCCGCGGCGTCCGGCGACGGGCGAAGATCCCACCAGGGGAATGAAGGAGTCTCAGAAAATGCCGGTATCGGTCACCATGCCCCGGCTCGGCGAGAGCGTCACCGAGGGCACCGTCACTCGCTGGCTCAAGCAGGAGGGCGACACGGTCGAGGTCGACGAGCCGCTGCTCGAGGTCTCGACCGACAAGGTCGACACCGAGATCCCGTCGCCCGCGGCGGGCGTGCTGAGCCGGATCGTGGTCGGCGAGGACGAGACCGCGGAGGTCGGCAGCGAGCTCGCCGTCATCGCCGGTGAGGGCGAGTCGGCCGGTGGCGGCGAAGCCGCCCCGCAGGAGCAGCAGCAGGCCCCGGCCGAGTCGGTCGAGCCGGCCGCCGAGCCGACGGCCGCCGCCGAGGGCACCGCCGACGAGGTGGCACAGGACGAGGCGCCGGCCCAGGAGCAGGCGCCGGCCCCCGCCGCGACCGGTTCCGGCGAGGGCACCGCGGTGAAGATGCCGGCCCTGGGCGAGAGCGTCACCGAGGGTACGGTCACCCGCTGGCTCAAGCAGGTCGGCGAGACCATCGAGGTGGACGAGCCGCTGCTGGAGGTCTCCACCGACAAGGTCGACACGGAGATCCCGTCCCCGGTCGCCGGCACGGTCCTGGAGATCAAGGTCGCCGAGGACGAGACGGCGGCCGTCGGCGCCGATCTGGCGATCATCGGCGTCGCCGGCGCGGCCCCCGCACCGGCGAAGCCCGAGCCGAAGCCCGAGCCTGCGGCGGCAGCGCCGAAGGCCGAGCCGAAGCCGGAGCCGAAGGTCGAGGAGCCGACCCCCGGCATGTCGTACAACGAGCCGGCCGCGGAGACCGAGCAGGCCGCGCAGCCGGCGAAGGCCGAGCAGGCCGCCCAGCCGTCCGCGCCGACCCCGACGCCGCAGCGCCCGTCCGCCCCCGCGCAGGGTGGCGGCGAGGAGGCCGCCGGCTACGTCACGCCGCTGGTGCGCAAGCTGGCCAGCGAGCACGGCGTCGACCTGTCCTCGCTCAACGGCACCGGCGTGGGTGGCCGGATCCGCAAGCAGGACGTGCTGGAGGCGGCCGAGAAGGCGAAGGCGGCCAAGGCCGCTCCCGCCGCGCCGCAGCCGGCCGCCGCGGCCCCGGCGGCGCCTCCGGCCAAGCCGGCCGCGAAGCCGCAGCCGAGCGGCAAGCGGGGCACCACCGAGAAGCTGCCCCGCATCCGCAAGGCCATCGCCACCCGGTTGCACGAGTCCCTGCACGAGATGGCGCAGCTGACCACGGTGGTCGAGGTGGACGTCACCCGGGTCGCCAAGCTGCGGGCGCAGGCGAAGGACTCCTTCCAGCAGCGGCACGGCGTGAAGCTGTCCTTCCTGCCGTTCTTCGCGCTCGCCGCCGTCGAGGCCCTGCAGACGTACCCGATCGTCAACGCCCGGATGGACCTCGCCGAGGGCACGATCACCTATCCGGGGGCGGAGCACCTCGGCATCGCGGTGGACACCGAGCGGGGTCTGCTGACGCCGGTCATCCACAACGCCGGTGACCTCAACCTGGGCGGCATCGCCAAGCGGGTCGCGGACCTGGCCGAGCGGACCCGGACCAACAAGATCAGCCCGGACGAGCTCGCCGGGGCGACCTTCACGCTGACCAACACGGGCAGCCGGGGGGCGCTCTTCGACACCCCGATCGTGCCGTCGCCGCAGTCGGCGATGCTCGGCACGGGTGCCGTGGTCAAGCGGCCGGTCGTGGTCAACGACCCGGAGCTGGGTGAGGTCGTCGCGGTCCGGTCGATGGTCTACCTGGCCATGTCCTACGACCACCGGCTGATCGACGGCGCCGACGCGGCCCGCTTCCTGACCGCGGTCAAGGAGCGGCTGGAGGCCGGCAACTTCGAGGCCGAGCTGGGCCTGGCCTGATCCCCGAGCCCATCGAGAAGGGCGCCCCGGTCGTCGACCGGGGCGCCCTTCGCGCCGTTCAGGGGCCGTTGACGGGCGAGCGCCGGCCGGGGCCGGGCGGGCGCTCGCGCGCTCAGCCCTTCAGCAGCGCGGTCGAGACCTGCCAGAGCCGCTCGGCGGCCTCCGGGTCCAGCGCGTACGGGGCGACGCCGCGCCGCTCGCCCGGCGCGGCCGGCCCGGCCTCCTGGCAGTCCTCGAAGTACCGCCCGCCGGCCCCGTCGATCAGCGGCGACGCGGCGACCAGCACCGAGGTGGCGGCGCCCTGCTCAACGGTCTTCCAGGCCGCCGCGTTGCCCGAGCGCAACCGGTTCAGCTCCTCCTCGGTGACGTAGCGCTGGAGGTTGGTCTGGATCGCCCCGGGCATCAGCGAGTTGGCCACGATGCCGTCGTCGGCCCAGAGCCGGGTCACCTCCACGGCGAAGAGCACGTTCGCCGTCTTCGACTGCCCGTACGCCTGCCACGGCTCGTACGGCCGGCGCTCGTACTGGATGTCCTCGAAGACCACAGGCGAGCGCAGGTGGGCGGCGGAGCTGACCGAGGCGATCCGGGCCCCCTCGGCGGCGGCCAGCGACGGCCGCAGCCCGGTGGCGAGCGCGAAGTGCCCCAGGTGGTTGGTGGCGAACTGCATCTCCCAGCCCTGCGGGGTCCGCATCTCGGGCGCGGCCATGATGCCGGCGTTGTTGACCAGCATGTGCAGCGGGCCATCCCAGTTGGCCACGAAGTCGGCGATCGAGCCCTGGTCGGCGAGGTCCAGTGGGGCGACCAGGACCCGGTCGTTGCCGGTGCTGGCGGTGATGTCGTCGGCGGCGCGCTGCCCGGCGTCGGTGTTGCGGACGGCCAGAGTGACCTCCGCGCCGGCGCTGGCCAGGGCGCGGGCGGTCTCGACGCCGATGCCGGACGACCCGCCGGTGACGATCGCCCGCCGGCCGCCGAGGTCCACGCCCTGGATCACGTCCATGGCGGTGGAGTCATGGGTGAACGGTGTGGTGATCGGGGTGCTCGTCGTCATGATCCATCCTTGTCCGGGTGGGGCGGACCGACCGGCCCGCCACTACGATGGAAGCGGAGGATCCTCCGCTACGTTCGACACTAACCGGAGAGCCCTCCGGATACCACTTCGGGGTGAGCCCGTGCCAGGCGAGGAGGAGACGTGCCGGAGACCAGCCCCCGTCCGTTGCGGGCGGATGCGCTGCGCAACCGCGAGCGGCTGCTGGAGGCCGCGGTCCAGGCGTTTTCCCGCCCCGGCCCGGAGGTAACGCTCGACGCCATCGCCCGGGAGGCCGGGGTCGGTATCGGCACCCTCTACCGTCACTTCCCCACCAGGGAGGCGCTGGTCGAGGCGGCGTACCGCAACGAGCTCGGCAAACTCTGCGACGCCGCGCCGGACCTGCTCGACCACCTTCCGCCGGACCGGGCGTTGCGGGGCTGGATGTCCCGTTTCATCGACTACCTGGCCACCAAACGCGGGATGGCCGACGCTCTCCGCCTCGTGATCGCCTCCGGCGCCAACCCGTACGCGCAGAGCCGGGACCGGCTGCTGGAGGCGCTCGGCCGCCTGCTCGCGGCCGGCGTGGCGGCCGGCACCATCCGGGCCGACGTCGACGCCGGTGACGTCCTGGTCAACCTGAGCGGGATCTCCCTGGCCGCCGGTGAGCGGGCGCAGGCCGACCGGCTGCTCGACCTGCTGATGGACGGTCTGCGGCACCACCGCGCGGGCTGACCCGTTCCGGCCTCGGGCCAGGCCGGACGCTGCCAGAGTGGGACCGTGGGTGGCTACCGGCGGCGTGGGCGACTGGGACCCGCCGTCCCGATCGCCCCCGGCGCCCGGGTGGACAAGTTCGAGGTCTTCTTCGACCTGGTCTTCGTCTTCTCGTTCTTCATCATCACCCGGGCGACCGCCGCGAACATCTCCGGCCGTCAGCTCCTGCACGCCGGGCTGGTGCTCGCCGTGCTCTGGTGGATCTGGGTGGTGCACAGCCTGGTCGCCACCCGGGTCCGGCTCGGCGAGGGCTACGTCCCGGTGCTCATGGTGATCGCGATGGCCGCCCTGTTCGCGTTCGCGCTGGCGCTGCCGCAGGCGTTCAACGACCCGAAAGGCGGGGCTGCCGGCCCGATGCTGGTGGCCATCAGCTACGTCGTGGTCCGGGCCGTCCACATGATCCTCTATCAACATGTGGTGCGGGACAGCCCGCAGGAACGCCGCCAACTGCGTCGCTTCGCCCCGGAGTTGGCGGCGAGCATCGTGCTGCTGCTGGCCGCCGCGCTGATCCCGCCGCAGATCGCGGACCCCGACCAGGCCGCGATGGTCCGGGACGGGCTGTGGATCACCGTGGTGCTGGTCCAGTACGCCACCGGCTTCATCGTCGGCACCTGGGGCTGGGGGGTGACCAGCGCCGAGCACTGGACCGAGCGCTACGACCTCATCCTGATCATCGCGCTGGGCGAGTCGATCATCTCCGTGGGCGTCGGCGGCAACCTGCTCGTCGGCAAGCCGGTCACCTGGCCGGCGGTGGCCGCCGCCACGCTCGGGATCTTCTTCACCGCCGCCCTGTGGTGGGCACACTTCGACTTCATCGGCCCGGCCGCCCGGATCGCCCTGCACGCGGCGGAGGGCGCCCCCCGGGTGGCGATGGCCCGCGACGCGTACGCGTACCTCTACCTGCCGATGATCGCGGCGGTGATCCTCTTCTCCATCGGCAGCGAGGAGATCCTGCACCAGATCACCGACCCGGAGGGCGGAGCGGGCCAACACATCGAGGGGCCCGCCGTGCCGATGCTCTTCGGCGGGGTGATCTGTTACCTCGCCGCGAACATGCTGTTCCAGCTGCGCACCCTGCACACCGTCACCTGGACCCGGGTCGGCGTGCTGGTGGTGCTGGCGGCCACCCTCCCGATCGGGCAGCACCTGCCGGCGCTGGGCGCGCTCGCCCTCCTCACCGCGATCTGCGTGGGGCTGGTGGCCGTCGAGGTGCTGGTGATGTCGAACTCCCGGCACGCGCTGCGGGCCGCCGTCTTCCAGGAACGGACCGTCCACGAGGCCCACGAGGCCGACTTCCGGGCCAGCTGGCACGACCTCAAGGAACCCGACGAGCCCACCACGCCGTGACTCCGCCGGGATAGGCTCCGGCCCAGCGTCGCGGTGCACCCGGCACGAAGGCCGCCGTGGGCATGGAGGCGCGGGGACAGCATGGGACGAACGTGCACCCGACCGGTTCACCGGCCGACCGGCTCGCCGCCGTCGGCAATCAGATGATCGAGATCCACCTCTGGCTCGGCGCGGAACTGGCCCGCCTCCGGGCAGGCCTGGACGCCGACGGCTCCGTCCGCCCGTCCCGGGACCTGCGGGCCCACTGCGTCACCTTCTGCACCGCGCTCGGCCGGCACCACACCGGCGAGGACGACGGCGCCTTCCGGCTGCTGGCCGACCAGGTCCCGGAGCTGCGCCCGGTCCTCGCCAACCTGATCACCGACCACGAGGTGGTCGCGGTGATCCTCGGCCGGATCGAGGGGCTGCTGGCCGACCCCACGCCGCTGCCGGTGGCACAGCTGCGGGCGGAGCTGGACGGTCTGGCCGCGCTGCTGGAGTCACACTTCCGGTACGAGGAGAAGAAGCTGGTCACCGCGTTGAACGCGCTCACCGGCCGACCGGGTACGGCGGAGCAGCTCCTCGGGCTGACCGCGCCGGGGTGACCCGGCTGCCGACGACGGTCTCCCCCCGGCGGAACGGGGCCCGCCCGGCCGGGGTGGCCTATGCCGACCCCGAGCCGGGCAGTTGCTCGTAGAAGCGGATCTTCTCCCGGAGGTGGTCGTACTGGCGCTGGAGCAGGAGCATCTGCTCCTCGACCCGCACCGCGTGCCGTTCCAGCAGCTCCCGCCGCTCGTCGGCGGTGTGCTCGCCCTCCCGGGCCAGCTGCGCGTAGCGGCACATCTGGGCAATCGGCATGCCGGTGTCGCGCAGGCAGCGGAACAACACCAGCCAGCCGAGATCGTCGTCGGTGAAGACGCGCTGGCCGCCCGACGTCCGGCCCACGTCGGCGAGCAGGCCGATCTTCTCGTAGTACCGCAGGGTGTCGAGGCTGAAGCCGCTGCGCCGGGCGGCCTCCGAGGGGGCGTAACCGGTCATGCCCCGAGATGCTAGTGCTTGACCTGGAGCGCACTCCAGGTTGGAGGCTGATCCGCATGACGACGACACGGACGCTGGGACGCAGCGGCATCGAGGTGAGCGCGATCGGAATGGGCTGCTGGGCGATCGGCGGCCCGCTCTGGGGCGACGGCGGGCAGCCGTTCGGCTGGGGCGAGGTGGACGACGACGAGTCGATCCGCACCATCCACCGGGCGCTCGACCTCGGGGTGACCCTCTTCGACACGGCCAGCAACTACGGCGCGGGGCACAGCGAGCGGATCCTCGGCCGGGCCCTGGCCGGCCGGCGGGACGACGCGGTGATCGCCACCAAGTTCGGCAACGTCAGCGACGAGGCCACCCGGCGGGCGCTCGGCACCGACGCCAGCCCGGCCTTCGCGGTACGCAGCCTGGAGGACTCGCTGCGCCGGCTCGGCACCGACCACGTCGACCTCTACCAGCTGCACATCAACGAACTGCCGGTGCCCGCCGCGCTCGACCTGGTCGGCACCCTCGAGGACCTGGTCGACCAGGGCAAGATCCGGGCGTACGGCTGGAGCACCGACGACCCCGCCTCGGCGGAGGCGTTCGCGGCGGCCGGCCCGCACTGCGCCGCCATCCAGCACGACGAGTCGGTGCTGCGGGACAACGCGGCGGTGCTGGCGGTCTGCGACGGCCACGACCTGGCCAGCCTCAACCGTGGGCCGCTGGCGATGGGGCTGCTCACCGGGTCGACCCGGGCCGTCGGGGCGGACGACGTGCGCGGGCGGGCGCCGGAGTGGCTGGAATGGTTCACCGATGGCCGGCCGACGCCGCGCTGGGCGGCCCGGGTGGAGCAGGTCCGCGCGGCGCTCACCGCCGACGGGCGGACCCTCGCGCAGGGCGCGCTGGGCTGGCTGCTGGCCCGCAGCCCGCGTACCGTGCCGATCCCCGGTCTGCGCACGGTGGCGCAGGCCGTGGAGAACCTGGCCACCCTGGCGCTCGGCCCGCTGAGCCCCGAGGCGTACGCCGAGGTGGAGCGCCTGCTCGCCGACCTGCGCCCGGTGCACGCCGCCTGACCGGACCGGTGCGCGCCCCGGGCGCCGTCAGCGGAAGTCGTCGGCGTGCTCGACGGCCCACTGCCGGAACGTGCGCCCGGGGCGTCCGGTCACCTGCTCGACGTCCGGGGCCACCCAGGCGTTGCCGTCGAGATACCGGCCCATCTCCAGGAACCACTCGATCACCTCGGCCGGATAGAGGCCCTGCCAGTGCTCCCGGGCCTGCTCCGGGGTCAGCTCGTCGAACCGGACCGGGCGGCCGATCGCCTCGCCGATCAGCCGGACCGCGTCCCGGCGGCGAACAGGCTCCGGCCCGGTCGGCTGGTACACGCGGCCGGCATGGCCGTCCTCGGTCAGCGCGACCACGATGACCGCGGCGATGTCGGCCTCGTGGACCAGGGCGCTGGCCCAGTCCCCGAACGGCGCCCGGACCACCCCCTCGGCCCGGATGCCGGCCGCCCAGTCCCGGGTGTTCGCCATGAACTCACCGGGGAAGATGTGCGTCCACTCCAGGCCCGAGGTCTCGATGGCCCGGTGCAGCGGCCGGTGGGGCGCCTCGATGGGGTCGTCGTCGGCCCTGCTCGGATCGTTGTGGCCAAGGTGGGTGATCCGGCGGACGCCGGCCTGCCGGGCCAGCTCAAGGATCTCCGGCCCGGTGGTCAGTGGCCCGTAGCCGTCCATCGCGACCAGGTGCATCCGGGTCACACCGCGCAGCGCCGGGGCCAGGGTGTGGGGCCTGGCGAAGTCGCCGGCCACCACCTCCACGGCTGCGGGAAGGGCGGCGGCCGCCGGCGAGGCGGGATTCCGGGTCAGCGCGCGTACGTCGTGGCCGGCGGCCACGAGTTGCCGTACCAGGCTGCCTCCGACGGTCCCGGTCGCTCCGGTCACCAGGATCGGCATGACTCCTCCTCCTCGGGGTCGCTCGACGGCGGGCATGCGGCGAGAACCCCGTCATTCGGGGGCGTACTCGAATGGCTCATGGTCAGCCGGACCGACGCCGGAAGCAATCGCGAACAACGTATTCACGTTCGCTCTGACCTGCGGAAACGCGCCGGCCGCCGAATGCGCGGGCGGCCTTTTTTCGGTGCCCGGGACGCCCACTGACCTGCGCTTTCCAGGCGACCGGCGGAATCGGCGCAGATTTCTGCGCCGAGGTGCTGCGCAGCCCGCGCCCTTGGCCGCCCCGCGCAGCCGCCGGCGGCGTTCTGGACGAAGATGGGGGCCATGCGGATCCTTCTGGCCGGCGCGTCCGGCTTCCTCGGCACCCGGCTGGCCGACCGGCTCGCGGCCGACGGGCACCAGCTCACCCGGCTGGTCCGTCGGCCGCCGCGCGACCCGCGGGAGCGGCGGTGGGATCCGGCCGCCGGGCAGCTCGACCCGGCCGCGGTCGCCGGGGCCGACGCGGTGGTCAACCTCGCCGGCGCGGGGGTCGGCGACAAGCGGTGGAACGACGGCTACCGGCGGCTGATCCGCTCCAGCCGGGTGGACAGCACCACCACGCTGGCGAGCACCATCGCCGGCCTACCGGCCGCGGACCGGCCGCGCGTGCTGCTCAACTCGTCGGCCGTGGGCTGGTACGGCAACACCGGCGACCGCGTGGTCGAGGAGGACGCGCCGGCCGGCGAGGGCTTCCTGGCCGACGTCTGCCGGGTCTGGGAGGCCGCGACCCGGCCGGCCGAGGACGCCGGGGTACGCGTGGTGCGGCTGCGCATCGGCCTGCCGTTGCACCGTGACGGGGGCATGCTCAAGCCGCAGCTGCTGCCGATGCGGCTGGGCATCTCCGGCCCGCTGGGCGGCGGCCGGCAGTGGTGGCCGTGGATCTCGATGGCCGACTGGCTGCGGGCGGCCCTCTTCCTGCTCGACTCCGACGACATCGCCGGCCCGGTCAACATGGTCGGTCCGACCCCCGCCACCAACGCCGAGTTCACCCGGGAGCTCGCCCGGCAGCTGCACCGCCCGGCGATCATGCCCATCCCGGGGCTGGCGCTGAAGGTGGTGCTCGGCGGCTTCGCCCACGAGGCCCTCACCAGCACCCGCGTCCTGCCGGCCGTGCTGACCCGGGCCGGGTTCACCTACCACCACCCGGACCTGCCCAGCGCTCTGCGCGCCGCGCTCACCGACTGACGTGGAGAGGGCCCCTCCCGTCGGGTCGGGAAGGGCCCTCTCGCCGGGGGCGGTGGGATCAGCAGCCGACGACCCAGTAGTTGGGGCCGGTCTGCTTGAGGGCGCTGGTGTAGAAGGTGTTGTAGAGGCCCATCCGCTGGTTGGAGCCGTTGGCGTAGGCGTAGCCGCCGGACTGGTACGCCCGACCGGCGCCGACGTGCGCGTAGTTGCTGGCGGTCACGCAGGTCACCGGCGTGGTCGGCGTCGGGGTGGGGGT
>NZ_QGKR01000206.1 GCF_003172955.1 Micromonospora acroterricola
GGCGGGAACCGGGGCGAAGCCGACGGTGACCACCAGGTCGGCCAGCCGCAGTGTCCGCCAGATCGCCGCCCCGTCGGACGGTGTGCCCAGTCCATAGCGGCGCCACCAGGCGACCACCGGCACGTCGGCCAGCTTGCAGCAGCACTCGGCCCGGGTCCACCGGGCCCAGAAGTCCCCGGCGCCGAACCGCCGGGCCAGCGCCGGGGGCACCGGGGCGTCGGCGCGCTCCGCGTCGATCGCCACCCGCCACCCGGGCGCCGGCGGGCCGTACCAGCCGACGCAGCGGCCGTCGTCGAGGTAGCTGCGGGTCACCGCGTCGGTCAGCGCGGCCGGGGGGCCGACGCGCAGGTGCCGTTCGGCGGCGGCCAGCAGCCCCGGCACCGGGCGCGGCCCGCCGGCGCCGCCCGGGCGTGACGGCGCGGCCGGGACGACGACGGACATCGGCCCGGCCGCTTCCGGCGGAACCCGGTGCAGGTCAGATGGAGGCGGCACCGTCCACCACGATGACCTGGCCGTTGATGTTGGTGTGCTCCCGCAGCAGCATCCGGACCACCGGCACGACCTCCACCGGCTCGGTCAGGTGACCGGTCGGGGTGCGGCGCACGATCTGGTCGAGCTGGGTGGGGCCCAGCACCGCGGACATCTCCGAGGCGAAGAAACCGGGGGCTACGGCGTTGACGAGCATCCGGCCGCCCAGCTCCCGGGCGAGCGAGCGGGTGGCCGCGTCCATGCCGCCCTTGGTCGCCGAGTACGCGACCAGACCGGGGAAGCCACGCTGCGCGCAGATCGAGGTGATGTTGACGATCCGCCCGCGCAGCCCCTTGCCGAGCATCCGCCGGACCACCAGCCGGGTGAGCTGCAACGGCGCGGTCAGGTTGGTCTCGATGATCCGGGCGATGTCGTCGGTGGCGGTGTGCACGTGCAGGGAGTCCTGCCCGATCGCGGCGTTGTTGACGATGCCGTCGATCGGCCCGAGGCGTTGCTCCACCTCGCGGACGAAGCCCTGGGCGGCTCGCAGGTCGGTGACGTCCACCGAGCCGACGTGCACCCGGTCGGGGTGCTCGGCGGCGAGCTTCTCCAACTCCGGGGTGACGGTGCGGGCGAACGCGGCCACCCGTACGCCCTCGTCGAGCAGGGCGGTGACGATGGCCAGGCCCAGCCCCCGGGACCCGCCGGAGACGAGGACCACGGAGCTGGGCGGAACGAGCTGGGTGTCGGCGAGGTCAGACATCGCTCTTCAGGGTCTCCTTGACGGGGATCTCGGTCAGCACACGGATGCGGCGTGGCACCGCGTGCTCGGGCAGCCGGTCGGCGCACCAGCGGACCAGCGCGGCCTCGTCCGGCGGGCTGGCGGCGGGGCGGTCGACCGGGTGGGCGTCCCCATCGGACGCCTCGGCCACCCGGGCGAGGACGACCTCGGCGACCACCATCCGGCCGAGGACCGGGGCGCGGCGGCCGGTGACCCGGGCCCAGGCCACGGCGGGGTGCCCGGTCAGCACACCCCGGACCACGCCGGCGGAGACCTTGCTGCCGCCGACGTTGATCTCGTCGGAGTCCAGCCGACCGGTGATCAGCACACGGTCGTCGACCACCTGCACCCGGTCCCCGGTGCGGACCGGACCGGCCAGCCCGGCACCGTGGTACGGCGAGGTGACGACCAGCTCGTCGTCCCGGACGGAGAGGGTCGGCCGGCCGGGGGCCTCCCGGTCGAGCCAGTCGACCGGGAACCCGGCCCGCCCGTCGTGCACCACGATGGACGCCCCCACCTCGGAGGACGCGTAGATCCAGGAGAGCCGGGCGGCGGGGAAGACCTCCCGCAGCTGGTCCAGGATCGCCTGGTCCACCGGTTCCCCGCCGAGGGTGATCTGGCGCAGCGGCACCCGGGCCAGCGCGGCGGCGTCCCGGTAGAGGGTGCGCCGCCAGAAGGTCGGCGTGCCGGACGCCGCGTCGACCCCGTGCGCGGCGGCGACCGCGGGCCAGTCGTCCAGCTCGTCCGGCTCGACCACCACCAGGTGCTGGCCGGGCTGCGTCAGCGACAGGGTGACCACCTGCCACCAGGCGTACGTGCCGGGGGCGTAGGGGCAGAGCCAGGTGCGGTCGGGCTGGTCGGCTCGCACGGTCGTCAGCGTGTCGAGGGTGTGCCCGACCCGCTTCGGACGGCCGGTCGAACCGGAGGTCAGCAGCCAGAGCCGGCCCGGTTCGGCGGCACGCGGGCGAGCCGGTGCGCTCGGGTGCCCGCCCTCGTCGTCGAGGACCGTCACGGTGAACCCGGCGTCCTGCAGCTCGGCGCGCATCGCCTCGTCGACCCGGCTCGCGGTGCTGAGCAGCAGCTCGGTGCCGTGCACGGCGTGCTGCCGCGCGGCGGCGAGCGCGTGCGCGGCGGAGCGCGCGAGCACCGCGGCGGGGTCGGGCAGCGCCGGCGTCGGCAGCGTCCGCCAGGTCAGCGCGGCGCCGCCGACGACGAGCCGGTTGTCGACGCCGGCCGGCTCCGGGTACGCGACCGGGGGGCGTGGTGTCGCGACGGTCACTGCTGCTGGAGCTCGACGAGGAAGTCGAGGACGTCACCGACGGTGGCGATGCGACGCAGGCCGGGGGCGTCGAAGTTGAGCTCCTCCCCCGTCTCGTCCTCCACCCGCAGGGCCAGCTCGGAGAAGTCCAGTGAGCGGAAGCCGATCTCCCGCAGCTGCGCCGCGTCGTCGGCGGGCAGCTCCTTGTCCTGGTTCTTCAACACCTGAGCCATGAGGTCGCGGATCTGCGCGCGACTCAATTCGTTCATGCGGCGGAGTCTACAGCCCAGCGAATGCATATCTGTTCTGCCGGGGTGCCCGGGTAAGGTGCCGGGACCGGACGAGAAAAGACAGGAAAGCGAGAAGCACGTGCTGCGCGAAGCGACGACGGACGACGTTCATCTGATGTTGTCCTGGCGTAATCAGGAAACCAACCGTCAGGTCAGCAAGACCAGCCACGAAATCACCGCGGACGAGCACGCCCGGTGGTGGTCGGCGGTCCGCGCCGACCCGTCCCGGCGGGTGCTGGTGTACGTCCGCGACGACCTGCCCTGCGGCGTGGTCACCTTCTTCGACCTGCGGCTGGACGGCCCCCGAACCGGCGCCTGGGGCTTCTATCTGGACGCCGACGGGCTGGCCGAGCGGGGCGAGACGCTGCCCGCCTGGCTGGGGGTCATGCGGGAGGCCGTCGAGTACGCCTTCGACGGTCTGCACCTGGACCGGCTCGATGGGGAGGTGCTCGCGCACAACACCGTCGTACGGCAGATGAACCGACGTTTCCGATTCGTCGAGGGCAGCCCTCGACAGGAGATGTCCGACGGCCGGGAAATCACCGTCATCCCGATTTCCCTGGATCGGGCCGATCGCCGCCGGCGCTGATTCCCGGTACGCGTCGCGCAATTGTCCGGCACCATTAACCGAACGTGTCTCCGGTGGACATCCGCCGTTCACGAAAGGCGACATCCACCGGAGCGCGGAGCCAGACGGATCACACCCGTCGCCAGGCCGCCCAGTTCTGATCGACGTTGCCGCCCAGCCGGACGAAGCCGTACCGCGTGCCGTCCCAGTCGTCGGGCTGACCGGGTGCCCAGCGGGTGAACACCACCTGCGCCGCGGCCGGCGGCTGCTCGCGGAACCACCGTACGTCGGTCCAGGTCACCTGGTGGCTCAGGTTGAACCGCAGGACGTAGTGCACGCCCGTGGAGGCCCACACCCGCTCACCGGGACGCACGCCGACGTCCGCCACCCGAGGGGTCGGCGCGGTGCTCGCCGCCATCGGCCGTACCAACCGCTGGTCGATCACCTGCATGGTGACGAGGTTGACCACCACCAGGACGCCGACGATCGGCAGCCGCAGCCGGGGCACCTGGACCGCGGCGACGAGCAGCAGGCAGGCGCCGATGCCGATCAGCGACCCGACGACCGGCCGCATCTCCCGCCAGCCGCCGGTCAACGCCATGAGGTCCGGTGCCCCGAAGCCGCCGTAGCGCAGCGAGTGCCCCCGGCTGGCCACGTAGGCGAGCCGCACGGCGATGACCGCGCCACCCGCGACCAGGAGGGCCACCGCGACGGCCGCCCGGCGCAGCACGACCCGGCGCCTGGCGGTGAGCAGCACCCCGAGCCCGACCAGCAGCCAGAACGGCGCCAGCATCTGCACGTAGCGGCCGTAGATCGCATCCAGCGGCTTGCCGGTGATGCCGGCCAGGATCGCCGACGCCCCGCTGGCCACTCCGACACTCACCACCAGCGCCAGGCCCATCGTCCAGCGGGTGGCGTCGCCACGGCGGGGGCGCCACAGCTCCCGGACGGCGGCGGCCCAGGCCACACCGGCCATTCCGAACGTGATCACCACGAGGTACCAGAGTTGGGTGACGACCGCCGCGCCGACCCGGACCACGCCCTGGCCGGAGGCGATCGCCTCGACCATGCTGCCGCCCGGGGTGCTGCCGAGCAGGTAGACCCTGTCCCCCAGCAGCCGGATGACGGCTTCGTTGGCCAGCGCCAGGGCGAGCACCGGCAACAGCGCCGCGAGCACCCCGGGCGGGGTGATCCGCCGGCGGATGAGCAGCAGCAGGACCAGCCCGGCGTGCACCGCCACGATCACCAGGCCGCGCGAGTGCAGCAGGTGGAACGCGCCGACCAGCAGGCCGACGGTGGCCGCGGCGAGCGGGCCGGGCCGCCCGATCCAGCGGTGCACCGCCAGCAGCCAGGCGAGCACCAGCGGCGCCATCACCGCATCGATCATGGCGACGCCGGCGTAGAAGGCGGTGGCCGGCAGCGTGGCCGCCACCACGGCCCCGAACAGGGCGTACGACCGGCGCAGCTGGAGCAGCCGCCGGCCGAGCAGGTACGCCAGCGGCAACAGCGTCGAGTTCACCATCGCGTTGATGAGCTGGACCAGCCGGTAGCTGTCGGTGAAGTCCCGGTCCCCGAGGAACGCCGGCGAGATCAGCATCGGGTAGCCGACCCGGCGCAGCAGGTCGTTCTCGCTGCTGAGCCCTCCCGGCCCGCCGGCCAGCGCGCGGGCGGTGTTCAGGTAGCTGTCCTCGTCGGTGTGCGCGATCGGCAGCGAGATGTGCCGGGACAGCCACATCCGCCAGGCGACGCTGAGCACCCAGCCGACGACCAACAGCAGCGGCACCAGCCAGTGCCGGGCGGGTGCGGCGGGCGGTGTCTCGGCCGGCGCCGCCGGTCGTCGCATCACGTCGCTGCCGGATGCCATCAACGCCTCCTGAGTTGCCGGCCGGACCGGACCCACCGCGGGCCATCGGGCACGCCGGTCCGGCCGGTGACGTCGGGGGTGAACCGCTCGCACCGAGGTGGTGCGGACTGTCGGGTGAACGCGGGAACCGGCAGCGGACAGGGGCGGCCGGGTCGCTCGCGCGGCCACTGTAACGGCCCGATCAGGCCTGGTCAGCCCGCTCTCCGGACGGTCGGAAGTGTTTGCCCGCGCGGTGCCCGGCATTCACGGGAGCAGAGGGAGCGGTTAACCCGCGAGCGCCGGCCCGTTAACCCGCCGAGGTTAGCGTCTCACCCCGGTCGGCCGGCCGAGGGCCGCCGGTTCATCCACGATCACGGGAGCACCAAATTGAGTGAGTTGAATGGATCGTCCATTCTGATCACCGGGGGAACGGGTTCCTTCGGCAGGACCTTCCTCCGACACATCCTCACCGAGGCCGACCCCGCCCGTGTGGTGGTGTTCTCCCGCGACGAACTCAAGCAGTACGAGCTGCGCCAGCAGCTCGGCGACGACCCGCGGCTGCGCTGGTTCATCGGCGACATCCGGGACCGGCACCGCCTGACCCGGGCGATGCACGGCGTGGACCACGTGGTGCACGCCGCCGCCCTGAAGCAGGTGGACACGGCGGAGTACAACCCCTCCGAGTACATCGCCACCAACATCACCGGCTC
The DNA here is from genome assembly GCF_003172955.1 of Micromonospora acroterricola. GTDB lineage: Bacteria > Actinomycetota > Actinomycetes > Mycobacteriales > Micromonosporaceae > Micromonospora > Micromonospora acroterricola. The sequence continues at coordinate 5,919 of NZ_QGKR01000206.1, forward strand.
GCAGCACGTGGTCGACGCCGCGATCGAGGCGGGCGTCCAGAAGGTCATCGCGCTCTCCACCGACAAGGCGTCGAGCCCGATCAACCTGTACGGCGCGACCAAGCTGGTCGGCGACAAGCTGTTCGTCTCGGCCAACCACTACGCCGCCCACCACCCCACCCGGTTCGCGGTGGTCCGCTACGGCAACGTGGTGGGCAGCCGTGGCTCGGTGGTCCCGTTGTTCAGCCGGCTGGCGGCCGAGGGCAAGAGCCTGCCGATCACCGACAAGCGGATGACCCGCTTCTGGATCACGCTGGAGCAGGCCGTCCAGTTCGTCATGGACTCGTTCGACCAGATGCAGGGCGGCGAGCTGTTCGTGCCGCGGATCCCGAGCATGCGCATCCTCGACCTGGTCGAGGCGGTCGCCCCGGACGCCACCACCCACGAGATCGGCATCCGGCCCGGCGAGAAGCTGCACGAGGAGATGATCGCGCCCGACGACAGCCGACGGACGCTGCGCGCCAAGGACCGGTACATCGTCCAGCCGACCATCGCCGGCTGGGGCTACCGGCCGCCGGTCGACTGCGATCCGGTGCCGGACGGCTTCGCCTACCAGTCGGACACCAACGACGAGTGGCTCAGCGTCGAGCAGCTCCGCGACATGCTCGGCCTCACCGCATGACAGGGATGCTCCCGTACGGCCGGCACTCCGTCACCGAGGACGACATCGCGGCCGTCGCGGACGTGCTGCGCGGCGACTGGCTGACCACCGGGCCGCAGGTCGACGCGTTCGAGGCCGACCTGGCTGGCTGGACCGGTGGCGCGGGCTGCGCGGCCGTCTCCAACGGCACCGCGGCGCTGCACGTGGCGTACGCGGCGGCCGGCGTCGGCCCCGGCGACGAGGTGATCGTCCCGCCGATGACGTTCGTGGCGACCGCCAGCAGCGCCGTCGCGCTCGGCGCGAAGATCGTCTTCGCCGACGTCGAGGAGGACACGTTCACCCTCGACCCGGCGGCGGCCGCCGCCGCGACCACCTCGCGTACCCGGGTGGTGTCCGCTGTCGACTACGCCGGCCACCCCGCCGACTACGACGCGCTGCGGACCGCGTTGGGCGGGCACGACGCGCTGCTGCTCGCCGACGCGGCGCACTCCATCGGCGCCAGCTACAAGGGACGGCCGGTCGGCTCGCTCGCCGACCTGACCACGCTGTCGTTCTTCCCCACCAAGAACCTCACCACCGCCGAGGGCGGCGCGGTGGTCACCCCGCACCCGGAGCTGCTGAAGCGCGCCCGCCGGTTCCGCACCATCGGCCTGGTCCGCGAGCGCGACGAGCAGCGGTGGCCGGACGAGGGCGGCTGGCACCAGGAGGTCCACGAGTTCGGTCTGAACTACCGTCTGCCGGACGTGCTCTGCGCGCTGGGCCGCAGCCAGCTGCGCCGGCTCGACGACTTCCTGGCCCGCCGGGCACGGCTGGTGGCCCGCTACGACGAGGCCCTCGCCGACCTGCCGGGCGTCCGGCTGCCGGGCCGCCGGGCGTGGGCCCGACCCGCCTGGCACCTCTACCCGATCCGAGTGCTCGACGGGCGTCGCCGCGAGGTGTACGACCGGATGCGCGCCGCCGGCATCGGCGTCCAGGTCAACTACATTCCGGTGCACTGGCACCCGGCCTTCGCCGACCTGGGCTACCGGCGCGGATCCTGCCCGGTGGCGGAGTCGTTCTACTCCCAGCAGCTGTCGCTGCCGCTCTACCCCGGGCTCAGCGACACCGACCAGGACCGCGTCATCGACGCGCTGGCCACGGCCCTGCGGGCCGGCTCGGTGCGCTCCGCCGCCGCCTGATGGGAACCTGATGCACCACGCGAACCACTTCTACGGCCACGCGCACGTGCTGGCCCGCTACGCCGGTCTCGGCGACCGGCACCCGCCGCGGATCAACGGGTACGTGCAGCACGGCTGGAACATCGGCGACGGACTCGCCCCGGGCCATCCGTACGCCGACCGCACTCCCAGCCTGCTCTGGTCCGAGCAGACCCGCCGCCGCGCCTGGTCGGTGGGGCGACGCAACGTGGTCGTCATCGGCGCCCCGTTCATCTACCTGCTCGCCATGCGGCCCGAGGACCCACCGGCCGAGGAGCGGGAGGGCACCATCTGGTACCCGTTCCACGGCTGGGAGGGCCAGCACGTCAAGGGCGACCACCGGGCGTTGATCGCCCGGATCCGGGACACCGAGCCCGGCCCGGTGACGGTCTGCCTCTACTGGCACGAGTACGGGATGCGCCACGTGCGTCGTCTCTACGAGCGCGCCGGGTTCCGGGTGATCTGCCACGGCTACCGGGGGCACTGGTGGAAGGACACCGACCCGGAGTTCCTCGACAAGCAACTGACCGAGCTGCGGCGACACCGCCGGGTAGCATCCAACCGGCTGACCAGCGCCATCTTCTACGGCATCGCGGCCGGCTGCGAACCGGCGGTCTACGGCGACCCGATGATCCTGTCCAACGAGGACCCGACGTTCGGCGGGACCGCCCGCATCCGGCGGCAGTGGCCGGAGCTGCACGGCGCCGCGGTCGACCTGCCCACCGCGGTCGGGATCGCCCGCGCCGAGCTGGGCACCGACCACCGCTGCACGCCGGCCGAGCTGCGTGAGCTGCTCGGTTGGGCGCATCTCCAGGAGGAAGAGGACGACCGTGACGACTGAGACGGCACCCGCCGGCCGGATCACCCTGCCGGGCGGCGAGATGCTGGCCTGGTCGGACCTGCCGGAGGAGCGGTTGGCCGACGGTGGGCCGCTGGCCGCTCTGGCCGCCCGGATCGTGCCGGCCGGCGGCCGCGTCCTGCTGGCCGGGCCGCACGACCCGGCGCTGCTCGACCGGCTCGCCCACGCCGAGGTGACCTGCCTGTTGCGCAGCCACCCGGACGCGGTGGCGCTGGCCCCGCGGGCCGCCCGCGTGGTGGTGGGTGGCCCGGCCGGGCTGCCCGCCGACGAGACGTACGACGTGGTGATCGCCGGCGCCGGGCTGGACCCGGTGGAGTCGGTGGAGGGCGCCCGGCTCGGCTGGGACGGGGTGCTGGCCCGCCTGGTCGCCGCGGTACGGCCGGGTGGCGCGCTGCTGCTGCGCCTGGACAACCCGCTCGGGCTGCACCGGCTGGTCTCCACGACACCCTGGTACGCGGGCCGCGACGACTCCGCCTGGCTGATCGGCGGGGTGCTGGACCAGGCCCACCCCGCCAACCGGGACCAGTTGCGCGCACGGCTGACCGACGCCGGGCTGCGGCAGGTCGCCTGCTGGGCCGCGTACGCCGACACCGCCGCGACGGCCCTGCTCGACGCCGACCAGCTCGACCGGGGCGCCGGCTCCGGACTGTTCGACGCGGTGCTGCACGGCGCCTGCGCCCGGGGCTTCGCCCAACAGACGGTGCTCCAGGACCCGGCCCGGCTGGCGGTGGACGCGCTGCACGCCGGGCGCGCCGCCGACCTCGCGCCGAGCTGGCTGATGCTGGCCCGGCGTCCCGGTGGCCCCGACGACCGGGCCACCCCGACCGCCGGCGGCGACCTGCCGGTGGCGCTGGCGCAGACCGGGCAACCCGGTATCGGCGTGCTGGAGGTGCACGACGGCCCGTCGGGCTGGCGGTGGGGGCTGACCCCGCCGACCGGCACGATCACCGCGGCCGCCGGGCCGTTCGCCAGCCGCGAGGCCGCGTACCGGGACCCCGGCGCGCTGGCCGGGCCGGTGCCGACCGGGCGGCTGCTGCGTACCCTGCTGCTCGACGCGGCGCTGCGCCGCGACCTGGCGACGCTGCGCACGCTGCTGCACGGGTACGCGGCGTGGCTCGCCGACCAGGCCGACGCCGACGGCCGGCTCGCCGGCGCGGCGGCGCTGGCCAGCACCGACAACGTGGTGGTCGACGGCGACCGCTACGCGGTGCTCGACCCGAGCTGGCGGGCCACCGACACGCTGCCCGGCGACGTGGTGCTGGCCCGCGGGCTGTGGCGCTTCGCGGCGGGCCTGCTCACCGGCGGGTACGCCCACCCGTGGTCGTCCACTCTCGACGTGGCGGGCCTGACCGTCGTGCTCGGCGGGCTCGCCGGCCGCGACCTGGACCGGGACACCGTGGCGCGGGCGGTGGAGGCCGAGGCGGCCATCACCGCGGCGCTGCACGGGCTCGACACCGACAGCCGGGGCAGCCTCGCCACCGAGCTGCACGCCGTCGAGCCGACCGATCCGCCCGCCGGCGCCCGCAGCTACCAGCAGCTCCGGGAGGCGTGGCTGCGCCAGCGCGAGGAGATCAGCCGGCTCGCCGCACTGGCCCGGTGGACCGACGAGCTGCTCACCTCGCGGGAACGGGCGCTGCGGCGGGCGGAGGCGAAGATCAGCCTGCTCAGCGGGTCGATCAGCTACCGGGTGGGCCGGCTCGCCATCACCCCCGCCCGGTTGGCCAAGCGGGGCGCCCGGGCGGCCAAGCGCCGGGCCCGCACCGCGCTCGCCCCGAAGCAGGAGGAGCAGCAGTGAACGGTCACGACAGCGCGGACCGCCCGGGGTCGACGGAGGGCACGGACGCAGCCGGCGGCCCGCGGATCGTGGGGATCGTGCAGGCCCGGATGGGCTCGTCCCGGCTGCCCGGCAAGGTGCTCCGCCCGCTCGCCGGGCGTTCCGTGCTGGGCCGGGTCGTGCGCGCCGCCCGGGACAGCGGGGTCCTCGCCGACCTGGTGGTCGCCACCAGCACCGACACGGTCGACGACGCCGTGGTGGCCGAGTGCGAACGGCTGGGCGTGCCCTGCCACCGCGGGCCGGTGGACGACGTGCTCGGCCGGTTCGTCGGCGCCCTGGCGGCGCACCCGGGCGACGCGGTCATGCGGTTCACCGCCGACTGCCCGCTGCTCGACCCGGAGATCATCGCGCTGGTCGCCTCGGTGTACCGGGCCGTGCCCGGCCTGGACTACGCGAGCACGTCGATCGCCCGTACCCTGCCCCGGGGGCTGGACGTCGAGATCATCCGCGCGGAGACGCTGCGCACCCTGGACCGGCTCGCCACCGGCCACGACCGGGTGCACGTGACCTCGTACGCGTACACCCACCCGGAGCTGTTCCGGGTGCTCGGAGTGACGCTCACGCCGGACCGCTCCGCGCTGCGGCTGACCCTCGACACCGAGCAGGACTGGGCGCTGGTCCGCGCGGTGACCGACCACTTCGGCGACGTCAGCGTGCCGCTGGCCAAGCTCGCCGACTGGCTCGACGGGCAACCCCGGCTGCGCGCGCTCAACGCCGACGTACGGCAGAAGCGGCTGGAGGAGTCCTGAGCACGCTACGGGTCGGACTGCGCTGCGACGCCGGGCCGCGACGCGGCGTCGGTCACCTCGTCCGCTGCCTGGCGCTGGCCGAGGAGTTCCAGGCCCGCGGCGCCCACGTCGCGGTGTTCGGCGCGGTCGACCGTCTCGACTGGGCCACCGCGGAGCTGGCCGCGCGGGGCATCCCCCTGCACCCGGGCCCGGAGTCCCCCGCCGAGCTGGTCGAGGCGGCCCGCCGCCACGAGCTGGACGTGCTGGTCCTCGACTCCTACGAGCTGGACCCGGCCGGGGCGGGCGCGCTGCGTGCCGCCGGCGTGTTCACCCTCGCCGTGATCGACGGGGACACCCGAGGGCAGGACGCCGACCTCTACCTCGACCAGAACTTCGGGGCGCAGACCGGGGCGCTGCCCGGGCGGCTGCTCGCCGGCAGCCGGTACGCCCTGCTGCGCGACTCGGTGGTGGCCGCCCGGCCACCGGCGCCCCGGCCCGCCACGGCGGTCAGCCGACCCCGGGTGCTCGCCTTCTTCGGCGGCACCGACGCGGTCGGGGCGGCGCCGGTGCTGACCCGTGTGCTGCTGGCCACCGGACACCCGATGGAGCTGACGGTCGTCGTCGGCCGACCCGAGATCGAGGCGGAGCTGGAGGAGATCTCCCCCGGGCGCGGGCAGATCCTCCGGCCGGTCCCGCCCACCGGTTCGCTGCCGGCCCTGATCACCGAGGCCGACCTCGTGGTCAGCGCCGCCGGCACGTCCACCTGGGAACTCTGCTGCCTCGGCGCGCCCGCCGCGCTGGTCTGCGTGGTCGACAACCAGCGGGAGTCGTACACCCGGGTGGTCCGGCACGGCCTGGCCGCCGGCCTCGGCGAGCTGCCCGAGCTGACCGGCGCCGGAGTCGCCGGCCGGGCCGCCCGCGCGACGGCCGCGCGGACCCTGCAGGGGCTGCTCGGTTCGCCGCAGCGGCGTACGGCGCTGGCCGCGCGAGCCTGGTCCACGGTGGACGGGCGGGGCCGCGCGCGGGTCGTGGACGCGGTGCTCGACGCCGTACGCCCCGCCGCCGTCACCGGCCAGGGGCGTTGACACCGAACACCTACGGCCAGAGCAGCTCCTTGATCCAGGCGTCGCCGACCCGGCGGTACCGCAGGCGCACGTGCCGTCGCTCGGCATGGCCCTGCCAGAACTCCACGGTCACCGGCGTCACCGCGTAGACCGTGTGGCTCGCGCAGAGGACCTGCGGGTCGTCCCGGACGGCCTCCTCGGCGGCGGCGAGGGCGTGCTCGAGGTCGGCCGGACCAGCCAACACCTCGCTCTGCCTGCTGGCCAGGCTCGCCACCCGGGAGCCGACGGGTCGGGCGAGGAAGTCGCCGGCCGAGGCCTGCCGGTCCAGTGGCGTGACGCTCCCGCGGACGCGGACCTGTCGTGCCTGCTCGCGCCAGTAGAAACCCAGGGCCGCACCGGGTTGGCCGGCGACCTGTCGGCCCTTCGCGCTGTCAGCGTCCGTGGCGAACTGCCAGCCCCGGTCGTCGAGGTCCTTGAGGAGGAGGACGCGCGTGTCGGGAAGCCCGTCGGCGTCGACCGTGCTCAGCGTCATCGCGTGCGGTTCCATCACACCGGCGGCGACGGCCTCGCCGAGCCACGACACGAACAGGTCGTCGGGATGATCCGGGGCGTCGCCGGGTGCGAACAGGGGTAGCGGCCGGGCGAAGACCGGCAGGCCGCGCAGGAGATCACGGATGCTCACGTGTTGATCTTGCCGCATCCGGGCCCGACACACCAATTGGCACGGGTGTACGAAAGTGCTGCTAGGGTGGCCGCATGACGCAGGCCGCCTACCAGCCGTCGATGCTCGACCTGGCCGACGCCGGGCCGACCCTGGGGCCACTGCCCGGCCAGATCCGCCGGCACCAGCTCACCCGGGGCGCCTGGGTCGACCACCTGCCCGGCTGGGTGCGGGGCTCCGACGCGGTCCTCGACACCCTGCTCAGCGAGGTGCCCTGGCGGGCCGAGCGGCGCACCATGTACGACAGCGAGGTCGACGTGCCCCGCCTGCTCTGCTGGTACGACGGCGACCGCCAACTGCCGCACCCGGTGCTCACCGCGGCACGGGCGGCGCTGACCCGGCACTACGCGCCCGAGCTGGGCGAGCCGTTCGTCACCGCCGGCATGTGCCTCTACCGTTCCGGGCGCGACAGCGTGGCCTGGCACGGCGACACCATCGGCCGCTCCGCGCACACCGACACGATGGTCGCGATCGTCTCGTTCGGGTCGCCCCGGCCGCTGCTGCTGCGCCCACGCGGCGGCGGCGACAGCCTGCGCTTCCCAGTCGGCCACGGCGACCTGATCGTGATGGGCGGCTCCTGCCAACGCACCTGGGAGCACACCATCCCCAAGACCACCCGTCCGGTGGGCCCCCGGGTCAGCGTCCAGTTCCGCCCCGTCAACGTCGCGTGACCCCTCCCGGGCTAGAGGAGCCCGGCGAGTTTGTAGAGGACCAGCGAGCCGGCGACGGCGACGTTCAGGCTGTGGCCGTGCCCGACCATGGGAATCTCCACGGCAGCGTCCAGGTGGTCGAGCGCCTCGGGCGGTATGCCGGTCGCCTCGTGCCCGAGCAGCACCACCGTGCGCCCCCGAGCGGCGGGCAGATCGCCGAGCCGGAGGGCCTCGTCGGCCAACTCCACCCCGAGGATCCGGGCGCCGGCGGCTCGTTCGGCGGCCAGCCAGCGCAGCGGACTGCCGACCCGGTGGACGCAGCCCGCCTGGCGCAGGGTGTTGCCCCGGGCCACGGCCTCGTCAACCCAGCGGAACGGCGGCACGGCGAGGCAGGCGCCGACCGCGTCGCAGGTGCGCAGCAGGGTGCCCAGGTTTGCGCCGTGCAGCGGCCAGAGCGGGGCGGCGATCAGGTGACCCCAGCAGCGGTGCGGTCGGGGCCGACGAGCGGCCCGCAACTCGCGCGGCGGCCGGACCCGGATGGCGGCGCTCACGCCGCGCCGGCGACTCCGCCGGACAGAAGAAAGATCATGTGAGAGGTGCTTAGCGGCGCACCCGGGCCCTCGCCGACGACAGAGCGCTCACCATACCGCGCCCCACCCC
>NZ_QGKR01000086.1 GCF_003172955.1 Micromonospora acroterricola
TTATAAGAGACAGGGCCGGCGCGGCAGCGGCGGGCCCGCCGTTGCCGTGCCGGCCGGCACCGTCGGCACAACGGCACCTCGGGCCGCGCCGGCTGAGTACTGCGCCTGGTCCCGCTCTTTTCATCTGGTGGACGCCGCGCGGGTCCCCGTCGGTGGGGGCGCCGTCGCCGGTAGCGTCAGCGGGCATGACGATCGTGCATCCGATCGCCCGGGCCTGGATCACCACCGGCGGCACCGGCGCGCAGAACTACGACGAGTTCGCCGACGACGCGGAGATCACCGCCATCATCGAGACGAACCCGCACAGTGCCCTCGGCATCGAGATGCCGCACCGGGCGCCGGAGAGCCAGGGGAAGTCCTTCCTCGACGCGCTGCCCGACGCGGTGGCCCGGCTCGCCGAGGCGAAGGCCGACGGCAGTTACACCCCCGCCGAGCAGGTGGTGGTGCTCTACCGGATCAGCGCGCCGGGCGAGGAGCCGGCGTACGGGCTGTTCGCGATGGTGGACACCGACCAGATCTCCACCCGGGCCGACGAGCCGGGCCTGGTCATCCGCAACGAGGACGTCTTCATCGCGAAGGTGCGTGAGCGGGTGGCGCTGGCCGACTCGCTCGGTCACCTGCTCTCGCCCGTACTCCTGCTCCAGACCGGGCGTGGCGACGAGCTGCACGCCGCGCTCGCGGCGGCGACCGACGCGGCCGGCGCGCCCGCCGCCACGGACACCGACCAGGCGGGGCGCACGCACGCCATCTGGCTCCTCGGCCCCGGCCCGGAGCAGGCCGAGCTGACCGCCCTCGCCGGCGGCGGCGAGTTGGTCGTCGCCGACGGCAACCACCGCAGCCTGGCCGCCCAGACCGGCGGGCTGCCGCGCTTCCTGGCGGTGGTCACCACCCCCGCGTCGGTGGCCATCCAGCCGTACAACCGGCTGGTCAGCGAGCTGACCACCACCCCGGCCGAGCTGCTGGACCGGCTGCGCGCGGCGGGCGCCGAGGTCGAGCCGATCGACGGCCCGGTCGAGGTCCCGGCGGCCGGCGGCACCGTCCACCTCCGGCTGCCTGACCAGGGGTACGCGGTACGCCTGCCCGGCACCGCCGACTCCCGCCTGGAGAACCTGGACCACGCCCTGGTCGAGCGGCTGCTGCTGCGCGACGCGCTGGGGTTGGACCCGGGCGACAAGCGGATCACCTATGTCGGCGGTGACTACCCGGCGAGCTGGCTCACCAGCGAGGTTGACGCCGGCCGGGCCGAGCTGGCGATCCTCATCGCGCCGGTGACCGTGGCGGACTTCGTCGCGGTGAACCTGGCCCGCGAGAAGATGCCCCGCAAGAGCACCTGGTTCACCCCGAAGGCGCGCGGCGGCCTGGTGGTCGCCGAACTGCCCCGCTGAGTGGCGCTCCGCACGACCGTGTGACGAACCCGGCTCGGGGACGCCGCCCCTGCGGCGTCCCCACCGGCGGCCTGACAGACTGCCCCGTATGCGCGTCTACCTGGGATCCGATCACGCCGGTTTCGAGTTGAAGGTGCACCTGGCCAACCATCTGGCCAAGCAGGGGTACGAGGTGATCGACGTCGGTCCGCACGCCTACGACCCCGACGACGACTACCCGACGTTCTGCCTGCACACCGGCGACCGGGTGGTGGCCGACGAGACCGGCCTCGGAGTGGTCATCGGCGGGTCCGGCAACGGTGAGCAGATCGCCGCGAACAAGGTCGCCGGGGTCCGGGCCGCGCTGGCCTGGAACGTCGAGACCGCTCAGCTGGCCCGCCAGCACAACGACGCGAACGTGGTCGCGGTCGGTGCCCGCCAGCACACCCTGGACGAGGCCACCGAAATCGTCGAGGCGTTCCTGAACACCCCGTTCTCCGGCAACGAGCGACACGCCCGACGGATCGCCCAGGTGACCACCTACGAACAGACCCGCGAACTGCCCATCCTGCCCTGACCCTGCTGCGTCAGCGCGGGGAGCGGGGGAGGTCCTCGCGGGGGACCCAGTTGCGGCGGACGACCACGACCCGGGCCTCCGCCTCGGCCAGGTCGTCGTCGGTGGGCCGGGCGCCGTCGCGGGCCCGCAGTGCGGCGCTCAGCCCCACCTGGGACGAGCCGGAGCCGACGAGACCGCGCAGCCCCCGCTCGCCGTCCCGCTCCTCGCCCGACGAGCCGCGACGGCGGGGCGGTGGATCCGTGCCGTCGTGCACCCCGGCCGTGCTGGCCGCCGAGCCGTCGGCCCCCCGTCCGGCCGGGTCGGGCTCGGGGTGGTGGCGCAGCCGCCGCCGTCGTCGATCCGGGTCACCCATCAGCCGACCGTACCCGTCCGCAGTGGGATTCGGCACCGTCGTGCCGGCGCCGCGTCGGACGGGCTCGGCGACCGATTTGCCGGCTGGCTACCCTCGGATCCAGGCGGCGGTGGTGTCGCCGGTCAGGGGGAGGACGAGATGGCAGACCAGACGCAGCCGTGGGCGGAGCGGACCGTGGAGGTGCCGCCGCAGGCCGGCGTCGGGGTGCCGCCGCAGCGGGACGGGTTCCGCCGGGGCGTGGCTCCGGTCGGTCAGCCGCGCACCCCGCGGACCGAGCCGTTCCCGGTCGTCGAGCAGCACCCGACCGGCACCGGCTGGCCGGACGGCCCGGAGCCGCGCCGGCCGCTGAGCTGGCGCCTGGCGCAGCTACGGCGCGGCGGCGAGTGGAGCGCGGCGGCCGGGCTCTTCGCGTTCGTGAGCTGGGGGATCTGGGCGCTCTCCGGCCAGGGTGACCTGAGCACTCCGCTCCTGGTGCTGGTGCTGAGCCTGCTGGTGGCGGTGGGCCTGTTCGCGCTGTCCCGGCTGGTCGGCCGGGTGGTGCTGGAGCGGCAGCTCGGTCGGGTCCGGCGCAGCGCACGGGGTGCGCACCTGGCGACCGCGGTCTTCCTCGTCGGCCTCGGCGTGGCCTGGCTCCAGCAGACCGAGTGGGTCGTCTCCGCCTGGAACTGGATCTCGAACAACTGATCCGGGTACGCCCGGGCGGGTCGGCCAACGCCGCCCGCCCGTGCGCCCGGTCGCGGCGCACCGCGACACCGGTCGTGTCCCCACCAGGCAAGGCCGCTGCTTACCCGGCCGGCCACGGTTCATCCGTGGCCGGCCGGTCCGGCTGGTGTGACACCCGGGACAGTTCCGTCCCGGGTGTGCGCGGTCAGTGGGTGCCGCCGTGCCCCTCGGCGTCGGCGCGCGGCGAGGCGACCCGGGCGGCCGGGTCCTCGACGCCGGGCTCGCCGCCGTCCGGGGCGACCATCCCGTCGTAGTTGTAGATCGGGCCGCCGTCGTCGTGCTGCTTGGTCGTCCGGATGTAGCGGTGCATCATGCCGTCGATCTTCAGCTCGACGAGGGCGTCGCCGCCGGTCTCGTGGGTGCTGCCGTCGCGGGGGCCACCAACCAGGTGTGCCGTGCTCTTCGTGTCCATGCAGAGCCCCTACCCGATGGCCGCGGACCGGAAACGGGCGAAATGTCGGCGCGACCTCGGGTGCCTCATCCCGGCCGGCGGTGCCGCGACCGTGGCCCGGTCGCGGCACCGCCGGAACCTCAGCCGGTGGCGGCCTGGGCGGCGGCGTAGTCGCGAGCCACCCGGACCATCTCGACCAGGCCGCCGGCGTACTCCTGGGCCTCGCCGTGTGCCTCGTCGAACGGCGGCTGGAAGCCGACGCCCTCCCACTCGCCGGTGGTCGCGTTCCAGCGGTCGTTGCCGACCTCGAAGTCCCAGGCGAAGATGCCCAGCTCGTAGTAGAGCTGGTCGGCGGAGTTGCCGGCGGCGGAGTAGAGCACGTCGGCGACCGGGCCGGTCTGCGACGGCCAGGTGACGGTGCCCCGCTCCTGCGCGATGGCGCCGACGATCCGCCGGGCGCTGTTCAGGAACAGCGTCGACTCGTCGATCGACGGCCGGGGCAGGGTGATCCGCCCATCGGCCCGGTACGCCCCCGGCGGCCACATGAAGTAGCCGCCGTACGAGTGCACGTTCATCGCGAACTTGATGTTCGGGTGCGACTCGGCCAGCGCGACGACGTTGCGGCTCTCCGCCTCGGACAGCTCCGCGGTGCCCGCGTAGCTGCCGGAGAGGCAGTTGGCGCTGGCGCCCACGTAGCCGTCGAAGTAGGACCCGACCGTGTAGTTGCGGTTGATGTCGACGCCCCACGACGTGCGGTTCTTCGGGTCGCGGGCGGGCCCGACGCAGTGGTTGACCAGGTTCTTGCGCTGGAAGTTGAAGTCGTTGAACGAGTAGTTCGCGCCGTCCGGGTTGACCGTCGGGATGACGAACACGTCGACCTGTTCCAGCAGCTCACGGGTGGCCGGGTCGGTGCGGGCGTTGGCCAGCATCCGCTCGGCGAACTCCAGCGTCACCAGCGGCGTGGCCCACTCGCGGGCGTGCTCCTGGGAGTACGCCAGCACCCCGACCCGGGAGCCGTCCCGGTGTACGCCCAGGCGCAGCGCCTGCACGGTCCACGGCCGCGCCGGCACCTCGGTGCCCTGGAGGCCGTCGTCGAGCCGGGCGGGACCGGCGACCGGCATCGGCAGCCCGGCCGAGCCGTCCTCGACGGTGGCCCGGAAGCGGTTCGGCTGGCGGGCGTTGATCGCGGCGGCGACCTCGTCGGTGGTGCTCACGGTCTTACCGGCGGTGTCGGTGGCGAGCGTGACCGTGAGGACCCGGTCGCGGTAGCTGACGGTCAGCGGCCGGTTCCGCCGGCCCGGGTCGACCGTCCGCACCTGTACGCCGTTCATGCCCTGGTCGCCGAAGCGGACCGACTCGACCACCACGGCGGCCACCGCCGGGTCACCGAGGTACGCGGCGGCGTTCCGCCGGTACCCCTGCGTCTGGTTCGGCAGGTCGATCACGTCCACCAGGTCCCGGTACTGGCGGGCCAGCCGCTTGATCCGCGCCTGGATGTCCACCGGCGTCAGGTACGCGTCGATGAAGTCCTTCTGGTAGCCCGCCGGCAGCGCCGGCGGGGCGGCGTTCGGCCAGAGCGACGGCGTGACCGCGCGGCTCACCCCGCCGAGGCTGGAGGTGGCGGTCAGCTGCACCGGCCGGCTCGGCACCGGCTGGGGGAGCGCGTAGTGGTACTGGTACTCGCCGGAGTCCTCGAACCGGGACAGCGGGAACGACCCGGTGGCCCCGTCGGCCGTACGCCAGCTGACGGTGATCTCCACGTCCGGGTCGTCGGTGGCCGTGGTGGCCAACTGGGCCTGGAGGAACGTCTGCCCACTCGTGGTCCACCAGTACGCCTGCTGCACCTGGAGGGTGTCGACGGCCGCCGCGGCGGCGGTGGTCCGCTGGCCGGAGGCCGGGGCGCGAAGGCCGGCCCTGGTGCGGGTCTGCGCGGCGCGGACGCTCTCGGCGAAGTGCCGGCTGCCGTCGCCGGCCCGCTGCACGATCTGTACGGCGGTCGCGCCCTGCGCGGTCAGGTCGGCGAGCTGGGTGCCGCTCAGCACCAGGTCGGCGAGGATCCGTCCGTCCCGGGCCCGCGGCCGGTTGGCCAGGTCGGCACCGGTGGCGACCAGGCGGTCGAGCTGAGCCTGATCGCGTAGCTGCACCCGGACCAGGGCGGTCTCGGTGGCGGCCAGTGTGATCGGGTTGGCCGGGGCGGCGGGTGCCGCGCTGCCCGGACCGGGATGGGACAGCACCGCGCTGACCAGGATCGCTGTGGTGGCGGCGGCTGTCCATCGTCGTCGGACGATCATGTGCCCTCCTGACGGACGTCGATAGTTCTGGTCCTTACACCAGTCCATAGATCGATACCTGTCAAGGGAATGATCGGTAAGTGCCGCATACGGGTGCCGCTCCGGACCGCTGGGGACGTCCAGCTCTCGGTGAACGGGTCATGGCGGGGGCCACTGGGACGGCACCGCCAATCCTCCGGCCACGAACGCGATCGCCGCCGTCTGCCAAGGCCCCCGCACGGCTTACGGCAGCGTGGGCAGCACATCCTCGTGCGGCCAGGTCTCGGCGAGCACCTTGGCCAGACGAGGATCGGAACTCTGTGCGCAGTAGGGCGTGCTTCGTGTGTGGAGCGGGCGACGGGAATCGAACCCCCACCGTCAGTTTGGAAGGACGAAGATCGTCACCGTCAAGGGTGGGCCGCACGAGGGACTCGAACCCCTAACCTTCTGATCCGTAGGGCGCCCGGCTTGTCTTACAGGCTGCGGTCGGTGCCGAACCAGAACCACAGGAGCGGTAGGGCCAGCGGTAAGAAGGTCGCCGCCAGCAGAGGTAAAAACCCGACGAACCGGACAGCCCGTAACCGACGCCACTGCCTACGATTGAAGAGCACCGCGGCGACCAGCAGCACCGTGCCCGTGACGGCGATCTCAGCGACGGCGAAGCGGGCGCCGACAGGGCCGTACGGCGCGACGACGTCGTGGCCGTTGGTCGCGCGAACGTAGTAGGTGAGGGTGTCCAAGGCGCCGATCGGCAGGATCGCGCACAGGCCGATGACCAGGTTGCCGGCCAGCCAGACCAGCACGATCCGGAGTAGGTGCGTGCGGTTGGCGGTCGCCGGCACGGTCATTGTCTGCCTCACATCTCGACAGCGTCATCCATGAGGGCCAGTTCCTGCTCAGGAGGCGGACAGCTGGCTGACCAAAACCGGTCGAGCCTACATCGATCGACTGGACTGCTCGGTCAGAGTTGCCGCACGATGGCGGTGAGCCGTTCGAAGACCCGGTAGACGCCGATGCACCGCCTGGGACACGCGACCATGCGGGCGGCCCTGATCTACCAACACGCCACCAGCGAGCGGGACCGCGAGATCGCCCAGGCGATGGACCGCCGCATCGCCGAATGTGGCCGCCGCCGGCCGTGAATGGCACGCGGATGGCACGCAAGATCCAGAGTGGGGGAGAAGCGAACGGCCCAGGTGCCGCGCTCGTGCGGTCCGCCTGGGCCTTCGTGTGTGGAGCGGGCGACGGGAATCGAACCCGCACCGTCAGTTTGGAAGACTGAAGCTCTGCCATTGAGCTACGCCCGCGTGCACCCCGCCACCGCGGGACGCAGCCGACAGCGTACCCAATCCCCGTGCCGCCCGCGCAGCCACGCCACCGCCCGCGCCGTGCAGCGCCACTCCGTGTCGTACGGCGCAGTGTCGTGCCGCGCCGTGTCGTGCCGCGCCGCGCCAGATCCGCGCAACTTCAGGGATGTAGTGGCCTCAGCGCACCGGGAGGCAGCACTTTCCCTGAACTTGCGCGGATCTTGAGGGCGGGAGGCCGGCAGCGCGCGGGAGGGCCGGGAGGCGCGGGAGGCCGGCAGCGCGCGGGAGGTCCGGGAGGTGCGGGAGGGTCCACGGGCGGATTGGGGTTTTTCGGATAACCTGTCCGGTGGGAGGTGGCCCCGGCACGTCCGGGGCGCGCCGACGGCATAGACTGCTCGTCGCCACGGGGTGTGGCGCAGCTTGGTAGCGCACTCGCTTTGGGAGCGAGGGGCCGTGGGTTCAAATCCCGCCACCCCGACTGTCGTCCGCGGCCGGGCCGCCCCGGGTGCCGCTCAGTGCGGTCCCCGGGCGATGCCGGAGCGTCAGGCCGGCTCACCTACACTCGATGGGCTGAATCACGCCCAGACTCAACTGAGATCCGTCAAGGAGTACGCCTGTGAAGAGCACCGTCGAGACTCTGAGCCCGACGCGCGTGCGGCTCGCCATCGAGGTGCCGTTCGTCGAGCTCGAGCCGAGCCTCAAGAAGGCGTACCGGGAGATCGGTTCGCAGGTCCAGGTTCCCGGCTTCCGCCGGGGCAAGGTGCCGACCGCCGTGATCGACCAGCGGGTGGGCCGGGGCACCGTCCTCAACGAGGCGGTGCAGGACGCGATCCCGGACAACATCCTCGCCGCGGTGCGCGAGCACGACCTGAAGACGCTGGGGCGTCCCGAGGTTGAGATCACCGAGTTCAACGACGGTGACTCGCTGAACTTCACCGCCGAGGTGGACGTCCGGCCGGAGATCACCCTGCCGGACGCGTCGACCATCGAGGTGACCGTCGACGAGCTGCAGATCGACGAGAGCGAGATCGACGAGCAGGTGAAGAACCTGCGGGAGCGGTTCGCCACCCTCAAGACCGTCGAGCGGGCCGCCGCCGAGGGCGACTACGTCCAGATCGACCTGAACGCGACCGTCGACGGCGAGGACGTGCCGGGCGGTCAGGCGAGCAACATCTCCCACGAGGTGGGCAGCAAGCAGCTCCTGCCGGGGCTGGACGAGGCCGTCGTCGGTCTCGCCGCCGGTGAGAGCACCACCTTCACCACCCAGCTGGTCGGCGGCGACCTCGCCGGCCGGGACGCCGAGGTGGCGGTGACCGTGCGCACGGTCAAGGAGAAGGAGCTGCCGGAGCTGAACGACGAGTTCGCCCAGATGGCGAGCGAGTTCGACACGATGGAGGAGCTCCGCGGCGACCTGCGCGGGCGGGTCACCCAGGGCAAGCAGGTGGAGCAGATCTACGCGGCCCGGGACAAGGCCCTGGCGCAGCTGGTCGAGGCCGCCGAGGTGCCGGCGCCGGAGGGTGTCGTCCGCGAGGAGGTGGCCAGCCGCAAGCAGGCGATGGTCGACCAGCTGGAGCGGATCGGCGCCTCGATGGAGGAGTACCTCGCCGCCGAGGAGAAGACCGAGGAGCAGATCGACGCCGAGCTGACCGAGGCGGCGACCGAGGGCGTCAAGGTGCAGCTCCTGCTCGACACCCTGGCTGACGCCGAGGACGTGCAGGTCTCCGACGACGAGTTCGGCCACGAGATCGTGCACCGGGCGCAGCGGGCCGGGATGGCCCCGCAGCAGTACTACGACCAGCTGATGCGCTCGGGCGCGGCCGCCGCGGTCTTCGGTGACGTGCGGCGGGGCAAGGCGCTCGCGGCCGTCATGGAGCGGATCAAGATCAAGGATTCGGCCGGTAACGAGGTCACCCTCGACGCGCTGCGCGCCGCCAACGAGGCGGAGCACAACCACGACCACTGATCGTCGGGTGCGGCCGCCGTCCGCCGCTGTGCGGTGGATGGCGGCCAAATCCTTTCCGGGGTACGCCCGGAAGCCCGCGCCGCGGGTACGCCCGACGCTGCTGCGCTGAGAGCGAACAGTGCCCCGACCGGGACTCTGCCGCCCCGCACAGCGGTTAGTGTCGGGAAAGACGGTACGGAGAGCGAAGGGCTGCCATGACCGACATGCACATCCCCAAGAAGTCGCTCCGGGCGATTGACGCGCGCGGTGGCGACTCCATTGGCAACCTCGACGACTCGGTCTACAACCGGTTGCTCAAGGAGCGCATCATCTTCCTGGGCAGTGAGGTGACCGACCAGGTCGCCAACCGCATCTGCGCGCAGCTGCTGCTGCTCGCCGCGGAGGACCCGGACCGCGACATCAACCTGTGGATCAACTCGCCGGGTGGCTCGGTCTACTCCGGCATGGCGATCTACGACACCATGCAGTTCATCGACAACGACGTGTCGACCGTGGCGATGGGCATGGCTGCCTCGATGGGTCAGCTGCTGCTCTGCGCGGGCACCAAGGGCAAGCGGTACGCCCTGCCCCACGCCCGGATCATGATGCACCAGCCGTCCGGTGGTCTGGGTGGCACGGCGTCCGACATCGCCATCCAGGCGGAGCAGATGCTCTACACGAAGCGGATGTTCCAGGAGCGGGTCGCGCACCACACCGGCCAGAGCCAGTCGCAGATCGAGGCGGACTCGGACCGGGACCGTTGGTTCACCGCCCAGGAGGCCATGGACTACGGCTTCATCGACAAGGTGATCATCGGGGCCGCTCAGGTTCCGGATGGCGCCGGGACCCTGAGCTGAGGAGCTGACGATGACCGATCTGAGCTTGCCGCCCCAGTTCGCGGCCGTGCACAACCGTTACGTGCTGCCGTCGTTCGTCGAGCGCACGTCGTACGGGGTCAAGGAGTCGAACCCGTACAACAAGCTCTTCGAGGACAGGATCATCTTCCTCGGCGTGCAGGTGGACGACGCGTCGGCCAACGACGTGATGGCCCAGCTGCTGACGCTCGAGGGCACTGACCCGGACCGCGACATCATCATGTACATCAACTCGCCGGGTGGCTCGTTCACCGCGATGACGGCGATCTACGACACCATGCAGTACGTCCGCCCGGACATCCAGACGGTCTGCCTCGGGCAGGCCGCCAGCGCGGCGGCGGTGCTGCTCTCGGCGGGCACGCCGGGCAAGCGGATGGCGCTTCCGAACTCGCGGATCATCATCCACCAGCCGGCCACCGAGGGCGGCTACGGGCAGGGCTCGGACATCGAGATCCAGGCCCGGGAGATCCTGCGGATGCGGACGCAGCTGGAGGACATGCTCTCCCGCCACTGCAACCGCCCGATCGAGCAGGTTCGCAAGGACATCGACCGTGACAAGATCATGACGGCCGAGGAGTCCAAGGAGTACGGGCTGGTCGACACGATCCTGACCAGCCGCAAGAAGGGTCTGCTGGCCGCTCAGGCCGCCAGCTGAGCAGTACCGGGTCAGGGGTTGGCCGGGGCGTTCGTTCCTGGCCGACCTCTGACACACCCGTTTTGGGGGTCGGAGAATGCCCCGCCAGCGGGTAACGTCGGGTCCGTACCGCTTCGCCGGTTCGGCCGGTGGGGTGAACGGAGCCGGACGGCGCGCAGCGTCCGCAGGTCAGGGCCGGGTTCCCGGCCGATGAGTGCAGGGAGAACGTAGGTGGCACGGATCGGTGACGGCGGCGACCTACTGAAATGCTCCTTCTGCGGTAAGTCGCAGAAGCAGGTGAAGAAGCTGATCGCGGGCCCCGGGGTCTACATCTGCGACGAGTGCATCGATCTCTGCAACGAGATCATCGAAGAGGAGCTGGCCGAGTCCGGCGAGGTGAAGTGGGAAGAGCTTCCCAAGCCGATGGAGATCTGCCAGTTCCTCGACAACTACGTGGTCGGGCAGGATCAGGCCAAGAAGGCGCTCGCCGTCGCGGTCTACAACCACTACAAGCGGATCCAGGCCGAGTCGGCCGGCGCGCCGGGCTCCGGCAGTGACGCCGTTGAGCTGGCCAAGTCCAACATCCTGCTGCTCGGTCCCACCGGGTGCGGCAAGACCCACCTGGCGCAGACGCTGGCGCGGATGTTGAACGTCCCGTTCGCCATCGCCGACGCCACCGCCTTGACCGAGGCGGGCTACGTCGGCGAGGACGTGGAGAACATCCTCCTCAAGCTGATCCAGGCCGCCGACTACGACATCAAGCGCGCCGAGACCGGCATCATCTACATCGACGAGGTCGACAAGATCGCCCGTAAGTCGGAGAACCCGTCGATCACCCGGGACGTCTCCGGCGAGGGCGTGCAGCAGGCCCTGCTCAAGATGCTGGAAGGCACGGTTGCCAACGTGCCGCCGCAGGGCGGCCGCAAGCACCCGCACCAGGAGTTCATCCAGATCGACACCACCAACGTGCTGTTCATCTGCGGTGGCGCCTTCGCCGGGCTGGATCAGATCATCGAGTCCCGCACCGGGCAGGGTGGCACCGGCTTCGGTGCCCGGCTCCGGTCGGTGTCCGATCGGTCGACCGATGACATCTTCAGCCAGGTCATGCCGGAGGACATGCTCAAGTTCGGGCTGATCCCCGAGTTCGTGGGCCGGTTGCCGGTGATCACCAACGTGCGCAGCCTGGACCGCAGCGCCCTGGTGCGGATCCTCACCGAGCCGCGCAACGCCCTGGTCCGGCAGTACCAGCGTCTCTTCGAGCTGGACGGCGTCGAGCTGGAGTTCGACGATCCGGCGCTGGAGGCGATCGCCGACCAGGCCATGCTGCGGGGCACCGGCGCCCGTGGCCTGCGGGCCATCATCGAGGAGGTCCTGCTCTCCGCGATGTACGAGGTGCCGAGCAACCCCGACGCCGCGCGGGTGCTGATCACCCGCGAGGTGGTCCTGGAGAACGTCAACCCGACCATCGTGCCGCGCGAGTTCACCGGCCGTCGGGCCCGGCGGGACCGCGAGGAGAAGTCGGCCTGATCGTTCCCGCGTCGCGCCGGCCGGTCTATTCCTGACGCGGCCGGCGCGAGCGGGTACGGCGGTCCCACTCGCCCCACAGGGTGACCACGACCATCAGCCGGGCCGGTTCGTCGGCGTCGTTGCGGTAGCCGTGCTCCCGGCCGGCGTCTCGCCGCCCCGGACGACGACCGCGCCGCTCAGCACGTCGAGCACCTCTCGGGTGCCGTGCGGGTGGGTCGGGGAGCGGTGCGCGTCCCCGGGCTGGACCGTCACGCCGGCGCTCACCGGCGCCGGCCTCCGCCGTGCCGCCGATCGCACTGGTCAGCCTGGGCGAGGGTGGCAGCCGGTGAGCCGTCCAGCGCGGCTGGTGGGCTGGCACTGACCGCCGGGGCGCTCTGCGGCGTCTCTTCCGCAGCGTCTGACGCTGCCCGTTCCGGCCGTCCGGCCGTACCCTTGGGCTCATGCGTGTCGCCGTCTGCCAGCTGAACGCCCGGGACGACCGCAAGGCCAATCTGGCCGCCGCGGAGGTCCTGCTGGAACGCGCCGCCGCCGGCGGCGCGGACCTCGCCGTCCTCCCGGAGTACGTCGACTACCTCGGTCCCGCCGCCGGGTTGCCCGAGCCCGAGCCGGTGGACGGCGAGGTGGGCAGCTTCTTCGCCGGGATCGCCCAGCGACTCGGCATCTGGGTCGTGGCCGGGTCGTTCCACGAGGCCGGCCCGGACCCGGAGCACACCTGGAACACGTCGCTGGTCTTCGACCGCTCCGGCAACCTGGCCGCCAGCTACCGCAAGATCCACCTGTACGACGTGGAGATCCCCGGCCGAGTCTCGTATCTGGAGTCGGCGAGCGTCGCCCCAGGATCCCGACCGGTGGTGGTGGACGTCGAGGGGCTCCGGGTGGGCCTGTCGATCTGTTACGACCTGCGCTTTCCAGAGCTGTACCGGCGGCTCGCCGCCGAGGGCGGCGCCCAGTTGCTGCTGGTCCCGGCGGCGTTCATGTTGCACACCGGTCGGGACCACTGGGAGGTTCTGCTGCGGGCCAGGGCGATCGAGAACCAGTGCTTCGTGGCCGCCGCCGCCCAGACCGGCGACCACGAGCCCGGGCGCACCTGTTACGGCCGCAGCATGGTGGTCGACCCGTGGGGGACCATCCTCGCCCAGTTGCCGGACGGTCCGGGCGTGTCCGTGGCCGACGTGGATCTCGACCGCCTCGCGCGAATCCGGGACGAGCTGCCCAGCCTGGCCAATCGCCGGCTCTGAGCCTCAGCCCTCGAGCAGGACGCCGAGCGCCGTGAACCCGGCGATGGCCGCGGCGGTCACCAGCAGCGCGGTGGTCATTCGGGATCGACCCCGCCGCGCGAGCCGTCCCACCGAGAGCACCAGGACGACCAGCACGACCGCGCCGATCACCACCTGCCAGAACGGCAGGAGGAGGCCGAGCAGCGCCTCCTCGGCGTGCACCGTGCCGCCGAGCCCGGACTCATCCATGCCTGACACTCTGGCACGCCGGTGCGCCTCGCGTCGCGGGCTACGCGGGGACCGGTTGGAAGCGGGCCCGGCGAGGGTGGAATCCAGGGTGGGGTCGGAGCGTTACACCTGGCGTACCGCCGTGGCTCCCCCGCCCGGCGGCGCACCTGCCGGGAACAACACCCGGTAGGTCGCGGTTACACCTAAGGACGGCCGAGCAGGCGCCGGCTCCACTGGTCGACCAACCAGTGATGAACGCTGATTTGCCTTCTCCGAGCCGTCCGCGTAACTTTCTCTCTGCACGGGGGAGGCCGGACAAACCGGCCGAGAACGGGCACCAGGCTCGTGGCGGGAACGCCGAGCGAGGCTGAGGATCGGGCGGTGCGGATCACTCCGGAGACGGGGTTGCGAACGCGAAGCCGACCGGGTAGAGTTCTGAGGCCGGCAGGAGCCGGGCGGAGAGCCGCGAAGCGGCGATCGGCCGGTCTGCGGCTTCCCACGACAGTAGCGACCGCCGGGTACGGCGTGCGTCATCGTGGATCAGGACGAACCAAGTTGATCACCTCGGACACGAGTTGACAATGAAAGTTCGGCCAAGTAGGTTTTAGCGGTTGCCCCGAGATGGGCTCCACGGTGTGGGGTTTCTGGTCGGTGTGTGGTTGTTCTTTGAGAACTCAACAGGGTGCTTGATAAGCCAGTGCCAATTATGATTTATACCCCGTGCTGGTCGGGCTTTATGTCTGGCTGGTTTGGGATTCCTTTGGCAACA
>NZ_QGKR01000292.1 GCF_003172955.1 Micromonospora acroterricola
CACCAGGCCTTTTCGTCGGCAGCGTCAGATGTGTATAAGGGACAGGTGAAGTTGCTGACAATCCGGGTGCGGGGTGGTCGGTTGGCGGCTTTCGTGGCAATCCTGGGAAGCATGGCCGCCCCCCGCTCGCCGCTGTCGCGGCTGTTCACCGTGCTGCTCGCCGGCTTGCTGGCCGGGCTCGCCCTCGCGGTCGCCGCGCTGCCGGGCAATCTGTTGCTCGGGTTCGCCGCCCGCTCCGCGATCGGCACGTACGCCGCGTTGCCCGACGCGCTGCGCACCCCGGCCACCCCGCAGCGCTCCTACCTCTACGCCAACGACGGCAAGACGCTGATCACGACGTTCTACGACGTGAACCGCACCGACGTGGCACTGGCGGACATCGCCCCGGTGATGCGGCAGGCGATCGTGGCGTCCGAGGACCGGCGGTTCTACGAGCACGGCGGCGCGGACCTGCGCGGCCTGGCCCGCGCGCTGGTGGCCAACGTCAAGGGCGGCGGCACCGAGCAGGGCGGCTCGACGCTGACCATGCAGTACGTCCGTAACGTCCTCAAGACCGACCCCACCCGCACCGCCGAGGAGCGTGCCGCCGCCACCGATCCCACCGTCGGGCGCAAGCTCCAGGAGATCCGGTACGCGAGCGCGCTGGAGCAGAGCCTCAGCAAGGACGAGATCCTCAACCGGTACCTGAACATCGCCTACTTCGGCTCCGGCGCGTACGGGATCGCGGCGGCCAGCCAGCGCTACTTCGGCAAGCCCCCGGCGACGTTGACCCTCGCCGAGTCGGCCCTGCTCGCCGGCCTGGTGCAGTCCCCGGACGCGTACAGCCCGATCGACGGGGACTCCGACGCGGCGCTGGCCCGCCGGTCGTACGTGCTGGACTCGATGGCCGCCACCGGGGCGATCACCGCCGCCCAGGCCGCGCAGGCCAAGGCGGAGCCGCTGACCCTGCACCCGACGCAGCAGCCCAACGGCTGCACCGCCGTGGCCCAGGGGCACGACGACTGGGGCTACTTCTGCGACTACCTGCGCCGCTGGTGGGTGACCCAGCCGGCGTTCGGGGCGACCGTGCCGGAGCGCGAGCAGGCTCTGCGCGCGGGCGGCTACACCGTGGTCACCTCGCTGGACCCGCAGATCCAGGCCACCGCGCAACAGCAGGCCACCAAGGTCTACGGGTACGACAACAAGCGCGCCCTGCCGATCGCGGCCGTGCAGCCGGGCACCGGGCAGGTGCTGGCGATGGCGGTCAACCGGCACTACAGCCTGGCCGACAACCCGAATGGGCAGGCCAACTACCCGAACACCGTCAACCCGCTGATCTCCGGCGGCGCCAGCGTCGACGGGTACCAGGCCGGTTCGACGTTCAAGCTGTTCACGATGCTCGCCGCGCTGGAGTCGGGCCGTACCCTCTCCACCGGCTTCGACGCGCCCGCCAAGCTGCCCACCCGGTACGCCGCGGAGGGCCCGGGCAGCTGTGACGGCCGCTGGTGCCCGGCGAACGCCAACCCGGACTGGATGGACGGGTACCGGATGATGTGGGACGGCTTCGGCCGCTCGGTGAACACGTACTTCGTGTGGCTGGCCGAGCAGGTCGGCCAGGACAGGGTGGTGGAGATGGCGCAGCGGCTCGGCATCACCTTCCGTGCCGACTCGGACGCCGCGTTCGCCAAGGACAACGCCGCGAACTGGGGTTCCTTCACCCTGGGCGTGGCCGCCACCACCCCGCTGGACCTGGCCAACGCGTACGCCACGGTGGCCGCCGAGGGCACCTACTGCACGCCGGTGCCGGTGGTCTCGGTGACCGCCGCGAACGGCGACAGGGTGCCGGTCGGGCAGCCGTCCTGCAAGCGGGTGCTCGACGCCGACGTGGCCCGCGCCGCGACCGACGCCGCCCGCTGCCCGGTGGGGCAGCAGTCGCCGTACGGGCAGTGCAACGGCGGTACCGCCACCGGTGTGAACGACATCCTCGGCGGGCGTCCGGTTGCCGGCAAGACCGGCAGCTCGGAGGAGAACGCCACCGAGACGTTCGTCGGCTTCACCCCGCAGGTCGCGGTCGCCGGCATCGCGGCCAACCCGGACGACCCGACCGACTCGGTGGGCTCCGCGGTGCAGGCCAAGGTGATCGACGCGGTTGCCCGGGTCATCGCCACCGCCGTGAAGGGCCAGCCGGAGAAGGCGTTCGTCGCGCCCAGCCGCGAGCTGGCCGGCGAACCCCGCCGCCCGGTCGAGCGGGCCCCCGTCGTCCCGGACCGCCGGTCCGACCAGGACGACCCCCGGTCGCTGCTCCAACGCTGGCTCGACCGCCGGGGCTGACCGCCGCCCAGCCCGTCCGTCGCGATCGTGAAGGTCCGTCCGGTCACGCCTCCCGCCTGGCCGGCGAGTGCGAGATCGCGGGGGCGGGCTGGTCAGCGCTCCCGGCGGCGGGGGCGGTAGCTGGCGAGGGTCGCGGGCAGGCCGCGGCGGATGATGCCGGCCCAGTCGGTGTCGCCGCGCAGCACCGCCGCCGCGGTCTTGCGCGCCTGCTCGGCCGTGAAGTGTGGCGGGAGCATCAGCTCGGCCGGGTCCACCAGCGCGTTGATCACCACGGGCCGGTCGGCGGCGAGGGACCGTTCCCAGATCTCCGGGACCTGGTCCGGTGAGTCGACCAGCTCGCCCTGCAGCCCGAGCACCTGCGCCCACTGGTGGTAGCCGATGTCCGGCAGCTGCTGGCTGTCCGGGAACATCGGCGTCCCCTCGCTGGAGCGCTGCTCCCAGCTGACGAACGCCAGGTCCCGGTTGTTCAGCACCAGCACCACGAACCGCGGGTCGGCCCAGCTCCGCCAGTACTTGGCCACGGTGATCAGCTCGTTGACGCCGTTCATCTGCATCGCCCCGTCGCCGATCAGCGCGACGAGCGGCCGGTCCGGGTGGGCGAACTTGGCGCTCAGCGCGTACGGCATGGCGCCGCCCATGGACAGCAGCGTGCCGGAGAGGCTGGCCAGCATTCCGGGGCGGACCTGCACGTGCCGGGCGTACCAGGCGGTCGCGGTGCCGCAGTCCACGGCGAGCATCACGTCGTCGGGCAGCCGCTCGCTGAGCGTGCTGAACAGCAGCTGCGGGTTGACCGGGTCGGCGGCCTGCTCGGCCAGGTCGCGTTGCACCCGCCGCCACTCCGAGGTCGCCTCGGTGATCTCCGCCCGCCAGGTGGTCGGTCCCGGGCCGGGGCCCAGCTCGCGCAGCAGCGCCCGCAGGGTGGGCGCCGCGTCGCCGGTCAGGTTCACCTCGGTCGGGTAGCGCAGCCCGAGCTGGGTGCCGTCCAGGTCGATCTGCACCGCGCGGGCCTGTCCAGGCGGCGGGTAGAACTCCGAGTACGGCATGTTGCTGCCCACGATCAGCAGCCGGTCGCAGCCGCTCATCAGCTGCCAGCTCGGCCGGGTGCCGAGCAGCCCGATCGCGCCGGTCACCCACGGCTCCCGGTGGTCGACGACGGTGAAGCCGAGCAGGGCGGTGGCCACACCGGCGCCGAGCCGCTGGGCGATCTCGCGGACCTCGTCCTGCGCCCCGAGCGCGCCCTGCCCCACCAGCATCGCCACCCGTTGCCCGCCGCCCAGCACCTCGGCGGCCCGGCGCAGCTCCGCCTCCGGTGGCACGGTCGGCGTGCTGCTCGGCACGTTGCTGGTGTGGTAGTAGCCGTGCGCGTACGGCGGTTCGGGCACGGCCGGCTCGTCCTGGAGGTCCGACGGGAGCACCAGGGCGGTGACGGTACGCCGGGACAGCGCCGTGCGGCACGCCCGGTCGACGAGGTGGCGGACCTGCGCCGGGTGGTCGAGCTGGGCCAGGAACGCCGCGGCGACGTCCTTGTAGAGGGCGAGCAGGTCGACCTCCTGGTAGTAGCCGCCGCCCTCGGCGGTGACCGCGGTGTGCCCGAGCAGGGCGATCACCGGCTGGTGGTCGAGCTTGGCGTCGTACAGGCCGTTGAGCAGGTGGATGGCGCCCGGACCGCTGGTCACCAGCGCGCAGCCCAGCGGCCCGCCGCCGTACTTGACGTGCGCCGACGCGGCGAAGCCGGCGGTCTCCTCGTGCCGCACCTGGACGAACTGGGCCCGCTCGTTGGTGCGTTGCAGCGCGGAGGTGATGCCGTTGATGCCGTCGCCGGGGTAGCCGAAGTAGCGGTGCACGCCCCAGCTGAACAGGCGGGCGACGATGTGGTCCGCGACGGTCGGGTGCTTGGGCATGGTGCCCGCTTCGCCCGGCGCGGTGCGGTCTGGGCTCACCTGGCTGGTCCTTCCCGTCGAGTCCGCTGCGCCGCCCCGCCATTCCCCTTCCTTTCCGGACAAAACGCCCTGGATGGTGTGGGATCGACCGGCTGCGGAGTGCGGGACCGGCCGTCCGGCAGAATCGTCCGGTGCCCGTCCACCAGATCACCGACCCCGACGACGACCGGATCGCCGACTACCGCGCGCTCACCGACGTCGAGCTGCGCACCCGCTGGGAGCCCCCGCACGGCCTGTTCATCGCCGAGGGCGAGCTGGTGCTGCGCCGGGCGCTGCGCGCCGGCTACCCGGCCCGGTCGTACCTGGTCGACGCCAAGCGCATCGACCAGCTCGCCGACCTGGACACCGGCGACGCGCCGGTGTACGCGGCGACGCAGGACGTGCTGCAACGCGCCACCGGCTTCCACGTACACCGGGGGGTGCTGGCGTCGTTCCACCGCCGGCCGCTGCCGACGGCGGCCGAGGTGCTCGCCGCCGCGCGCCGGGTGGTGATCCTGGAGGACGTCAACAACCACACCAACCTCGGCGCGATCTTCCGGGCGGTGGCGGCCCTCGGGGTGGACGCGGTGCTGCTCTCGCCGAGCTGTGCCGACCCGCTCTACCGGCGCAGCGTCCGGGTCAGCATGGGCGAGGTCTTCGCCGTGCCGTACGCGAAGCTGGACCCCTGGCCGGACGCGCTCGCCGAGGTCCAGGCGGCCGGCTTCACCGTCCTGGCGATGACCCCGGCGCCGGACGCGGTGCCGATCCAGCGTCTGGACGCCACCCAGCGGGCCCGCTCGGCGCTGCTGCTCGGCGCCGAGGGCGCCGGCCTGACCCGGGCCGCCATGGACGCGGCCGACGTCCGGGTGGTCATCCCGATGCGCCGTGGCGTCGACTCACTCAACGTCGCCGCCGCCACCGCCGTGGCCTGCTGGGAGCTGAGCCGCGACGACCCGTGGTGAGGGCGGGAACGCCCTCGTCAGCCGATGGGACGCGAGCGCGTCCCGCCGGTGATGGCGCCCGCCGGCGGCGGGATGTCGAGTTCCGGCGTCACGGACGGTAGCGTGGCGGCCGTGTTCCCCACCGTCCGTGAGGTCCTCGCCCTGGACCCGGTCCGCCACGGCGCGCCGCGCGTGGTGGCCGGGGACGCCGGGCTGGACCGGCCGGTCCGCTGGGTGCACGTCGCCGAGGTGCCGGACATCGCCACCCTGCTCGGCGGCGGTGAACTGGTGCTCACCACCGGCATCGGGTTGCCCGGCGACGACGCGGGGCTGCGCGCCTTCATCGGCGACCTGGCCGACGTCGGCGTCTCCGGGCTGGTCGTCGAGCTGGGCCGCCGGTACGTCAGCGGCGTTCCCCGGGTGATGGCCGCCGCCGCCGAACGGCGTGGCCTGCCCCTGGTGGAGCTGCGCCGCGCCACCCCGTTCGTGCGGATCACCGAGGCGGTGCACGCGCTGATCGTCGACGCGCAGCTCACCGAGCTGCGGGCCACCGAGGAGATCCACCAGCGGTTCACCGACCTCTCCGTCGAGGGCGCCGACGCCGCCGAGGTGATCCGGCAGGCCGCCGAGCTGTCCGGCTGCCCGATGGTGCTGGAGAACCTGTCCCGGCAGGTGCTGGGGTACGACCCGGCGGGGGAGAGCGCCGAGCTGCTGCTGGACGGCTGGGAGCAGCACTCCCGACGGATCCGGCCGGCCGGGCGGACCGCGTACGACCCGGACAGCGGCTGGCTGGTGACGGTGGTCGGGGCCCGCGGGCAGGACTGGGGGCGGCTGCTGCTGCGCTGGCCCGCCGGCGGGGAGCCGCCCACCCGACGGGGCAACGGCTCCGAGGCCGCACCCGGCGGCGGGCCGCCGACCCGGCTCACGATCCTCATCGAGCGGGCAGCGTCCACGCTCGCGCTGGGCCGGCTCATCCGCCGCGACGCCGAGGGGTTGGAGCGGCAGATCCACCGCACCCTGCTGACCGCGCTGCTCGACCACTCGCGGCCGGTGGACGAGGTGGCGCTGCGGGCGAGGGCTCTCGGCGTGGTGCTGGAGCGCCGGCACCTGGTCGGTGTGATGGTCCGGCACCGGGCCGACGACCCGGCCGGCGAGGGCGGCCCCGAAGCCGGCCCCGCCCGCCTGCGGGACCTGTCCGAGGCGGTCGGCCAGGCGCTGCGGGAGGCGAAACTGACCGCGCTGACCAGCGCGGTCGACGACCACTCGGTGGGTGCGCTGCTGGCCCTGCCGGACCCGGCCGCCGAGGACCGCGCGCTGTCCGCGTTCGCCGCCGCGCTGCGCCGCGTACGCCTCGACGCCGGCGCGGTCCGCGCGGCCGCTGGCGCGGAGACCTCCCGCGCGATGTCCGGCGCCGACCCGTCCCGGGCTGCCGGCGGCGCTCCCGGCGGGCTGATCGTGGCGGCCGGCTCCGGGGTGGACAGCCTGCGGGAGGCCCGACGGTCCCTCGTCGAGGCGCGGCAGATCGTCGAGGCGGCCCGCCGGGACCGGCGTGACCTGCCGATCTTCCGGCTGCCGCACGTCGGCCTGGCCGGGCTGCTGCACCTGCTGCGCGACGAGCCCCGGTTGCAGACCTTCGTGGAGCGCGAACTCGGGGCGCTCCTGGAGTACGACGCCCGGCACCCCCGGGAGCGGCTGCTCGACACCCTGCGCGCGTACCTGGAGCAGGGGCGCAACAAGTCCGCCGGCGCCGCAGCCGCCCACCTGTCCCGGCCTGCCTTCTACGAGCGCCTGGCCCGCATCGCCCGGATCCTCGACGTCGACCTCGACTCCGTGGAAGCCTCCCTCTCCCTCCACGTGGCCCTGGTGGCCCTGGACGCAGTCCGCACCCCCTAACCCCACCCCGGGCCGGCCCGGGGTGGGGTTAGGGGGTGCGGACTGCGTCCAGGGCCACCAGGGCCACGTGGAGGGAGAGGGAGGCTTCCACGGAGTCGAGGTCGACGTCGAGGATCCGGGCGATGCGGGCCAGGCGCTCGTAGAAGGCAGGCCGGGACAGGTGGGCGGCTGCGGCGCCGGCGGACTTGTTGCGCCCCTGCTCCAGGTACGCGCGCAGGGTGTCGAGCAGCCGCTCCCGGGGGTGCCGGGCGTCGTACTCCAGGAGCGCCCCGAGTTCGCGCTCCACGAAGGTCTGCAACCGGGGCTCGTCGCGCAGCAGGTGCAGCAGCCCGGCCAGGCCGACGTGCGGCAGCCGGAAGATCGGCAGGTCACGCCGGTCCCGGCGGGCCGCCTCGACGATCTGCCGCGCCTCGACGAGGGACCGTCGGGCCTCCCGCAGGCTGTCCACCCCGGAGCCGGCCGCCACGATCAGCCCGCCGGGAGCGCCGCCGGCAGCCCGGGACGGGTCGGCGCCGGACATCGCGCGGGAGGTCTCCGCGCCAGCGGCCGCGCGGACCGCGCCGGCGTCGAGGCGTACGCGGCGCAGCGCGGCGGCGAACGCGGACAGCGCGCGGTCCTCGGCGGCCGGGTCCGGCAGGGCCAGCAGCGCACCCACCGAGTGGTCGTCGACCGCGCTGGTCAGCGCGGTCAGTTTCGCCTCCCGCAGCGCCTGGCCGACCGCCTCGGACAGGTCCCGCAGGCGGGCGGGGCCGGCTTCGGGGCCGCCCTCGCCGGCCGGGTCGTCGGCCCGGTGCCGGACCATCACACCGACCAGGTGCCGGCGCTCCAGCACCACGCCGAGAGCCCTCGCCCGCAGCGCCACCTCGTCCACCGGCCGCGAGTGGTCGAGCAGCGCGGTCAGCAGGGTGCGGTGGATCTGCCGCTCCAACCCCTCGGCGTCGCGGCGGATGAGCCGGCCCAGCGCGAGCGTGGACGCTGCCCGCTCGATGAGGATCGTGAGCCGGGTCGGCGGCCCGCCGCCGGGTGCGGCCTCGGAGCCGTTGCCCCGTCGGGTGGGCGGCTCCCCGCCGGCGGGCCAGCGCAGCAGCAGCCGCCCCCAGTCCTGCCCGCGGGCCCCGACCACCGTCACCAGCCAGCCGCTGTCCGGGTCGTACGCGGTCCGCCCGGCCGGCCGGATCCGTCGGGAGTGCTGCTCCCAGCCGTCCAGCAGCAGCTCGGCGCTCTCCCCCGCCGGGTCGTACCCCAGCACCTGCCGGGACAGGTTCTCCAGCACCATCGGGCAGCCGGACAGCTCGGCGGCCTGCCGGATCACCTCGGCGGCGTCGGCGCCCTCGACGGAGAGGTCGGTGAACCGCTGGTGGATCTCCTCGGTGGCCCGCAGCTCGGTGAGCTGCGCGTCGACGATCAGCGCGTGCACCGCCTCGGTGATCCGCACGAACGGGGTGGCGCGGCGCAGCTCCACCAGGGGCAGGCCACGCCGTTCGGCGGCGGCGGCCATCACCCGGGGAACGCCGCTGACGTACCGGCGGCCCAGCTCGACGACCAGCCCGGAGACGCCGACGTCGGCCAGGTCGCCGATGAAGGCGCGCAGCCCCGCGTCGTCGCCGGGCAACCCGATGCCGGTGGTGAGCACCAGTTCACCGCCGCCGAGCAGGGTGGCGATGTCCGGCACCTCGGCGACGTGCACCCAGCGGACCGGCCGGTCCAGCCCGGCGTCCCCGGCCACCACGCGCGGCGCGCCGTGGCGGACCGGGTCCAGGGCGAGGACCTCACGGACGGTGGGGAACACGGCCGCCACGCTACCGTCCGTGACGCCGGAACTCGACATCCCGCCGCCGGCGGGCGCCATCACCGGCGGGACGCGCTCGCGTCCCATCGGCTGACGAGGGCGTTCCCGCCCTCACCACGGGTCGTCGCGGCTCAGCTCCCAGCAGGCCACGGCGGTGGCGGCGGCGACGTTGAGTGAGTCGACGCCACGGCGCATCGGGATGACCACCCGGACGTCGGCCGCGTCCATGGCGGCCCGGGTCAGGCCGGCGCCCTCGGCGCCGAGCAGCAGCGCCGAGCGGGCCCGCTGGGTGGCGTCCAGACGCTGGATCGGCACCGCGTCCGGCGCCGGGGTCATCGCCAGGACGGTGAAGCCGGCCGCCTGGACCTCGGCGAGCGCGTCCGGCCAGGGGTCCAGCTTCGCGTACGGCACGGCGAAGACCTCGCCCATGCTGACCCGGACGCTGCGCCGGTAGAGCGGGTCGGCACAGCTCGGCGAGAGCAGCACCGCGTCCACCCCGAGGGCCGCCACCGCCCGGAAGATCGCGCCGAGGTTGGTGTGGTTGTTGACGTCCTCCAGGATCACCACCCGGCGCGCGGCGGCGAGCACCTCGGCCGCCGTCGGCAGCGGCCGGCGGTGGAACGACGCCAGCACCCCCCGGTGTACGTGGAAGCCGGTGGCGCGTTGCAGCACGTCCTGCGTCGCCGCGTACACCGGCGCGTCGCCGGTGTCCAGGTCGGCGAGCTGGTCGATGCGCTTGGCGTCGACCAGGTACGACCGGGCCGGGTAGCCGGCGCGCAGCGCCCGGCGCAGCACCAGCTCGCCCTCGGCGATGAACAGGCCGTGCGGGGGCTCCCAGCGGGTGCGCAGCTCGACGTCGGTGAGCGCGCGGTAGTCGGCGATCCGGTCGTCGTCGGGGTCGGTGATCTGGTGGACGGGCACCGGACGATTCTGCCGGACGGCCGGTCCCGCACTCCGCAGCCGGTCGATCCCACACCATCCAGGGCGTTTTGTCCGGAAAGGAAGGGGAATGGCGGGGCGGCGCAGCGGACTCGACGGGAAGGACCAGCCAGGTGAGCCCAGACCGCACCGCGCCGGGCGAAGCGGGCACCATGCCCAAGCACCCGACCGTCGCGGACCACATCGTCGCCCGCCTGTTCAGCTGGGGCGTGCACCGCTACTTCGGCTACCCCGGCGACGGCATCAACGGCATCACCTCCGCGCTGCAACGCACCAACGAGCGGGCCCAGTTCGTCCAGGTGCGGCACGAGGAGACCGCCGGCTTCGCCGCGTCGGCGCACGTCAAGTACGGCGGCGGGCCGCTGGGCTGCGCGCTGGTGACCAGCGGTCCGGGCGCCATCCACCTGCTCAACGGCCTGTACGACGCCAAGCTCGACCACCAGCCGGTGATCGCCCTGCTCGGGCACACCGCGGTCACCGCCGAGGGCGGCGGCTACTACCAGGAGGTCGACCTGCTCGCCCTCTACAAGGACGTCGCCGCGGCGTTCCTGGCCCAGCTCGACCACCCGGCGCAGGTCCGCCACCTCGTCGACCGGGCGTGCCGCACGGCGCTGTCCCGGCGTACCGTCACCGCCCTGGTGCTCCCGTCGGACCTCCAGGACGAGCCGGCCGTGCCCGAACCGCCGTACGCGCACGGCTACTACCACACCAGCAACGTGCCGAGCAGCACGCCGACCGTGCCACCGGAGGCGGAGCTGCGCCGGGCCGCCGAGGTGCTGGGCGGCGGGCAACGGGTGGCGATGCTGGTGGGGCAGGGCGCGCTCGGGGCGCAGGACGAGGTCCGCGAGATCGCCCAGCGGCTCGGCGCCGGTGTGGCCACCGCCCTGCTCGGCTTCACCGTCGTCGACCACCGGGAGCCGTGGGTGACCGGCGCGATCGGGCTGCTCGGCACCCGGCCGAGCTGGCAGCTGATGAGCGGCTGCGACCGGCTGCTGATCGTGGGCAGCAACATGCCGTACTCGGAGTTCTACCCGCCGCCTGGACAGGCCCGCGCGGTGCAGATCGACCTGGACGGCACCCAGCTCGGGCTGCGCTACCCGACCGAGGTGAACCTGACCGGCGACGCGGCGCCCACCCTGCGGGCGCTGCTGCGCGAGCTGGGCCCCGGCCCGGGACCGACCACCTGGCGGGCGGAGATCACCGAGGCGACCTCGGAGTGGCGGCGGGTGCAACGCGACCTGGCCGAGCAGGCCGCCGACCCGGTCAACCCGCAGCTGCTGTTCAGCACGCTCAGCGAGCGGCTGCCCGACGACGTGATGCTCGCCGTGGACTGCGGCACCGCGACCGCCTGGTACGCCCGGCACGTGCAGGTCCGCCCCGGAATGCTGGCCAGCCTCTCCGGCACGCTGCTGTCCATGGGCGGCGCCATGCCGTACGCGCTGAGCGCCAAGTTCGCCCACCCGGACCGGCCGCTCGTCGCGCTGATCGGCGACGGGGCGATGCAGATGAACGGCGTCAACGAGCTGATCACCGTGGCCAAGTACTGGCGGAGCTGGGCCGACCCGCGGTTCGTGGTGCTGGTGCTGAACAACCGGGACCTGGCGTTCGTCAGCTGGGAGCAGCGCTCCAGCGAGGGGACGCCGATGTTCCCGGACAGCCAGCAGCTGCCGGACATCGGCTACCACCAGTGGGCGCAGGTGCTCGGGCTGCAGGGCGAGCTGGTCGACTCACCGGACCAGGTCCCGGAGATCTGGGAACGGTCCCTCGCCGCCGACCGGCCCGTGGTGATCAACGCGCTGGTGGACCCGGCCGAGCTGATGCTCCCGCCACACTTCACGGCCGAGCAGGCGCGCAAGACCGCGGCGGCGGTGCTGCGCGGCGACACCGACTGGGCCGGCATCATCCGCCGCGGCCTGCCCGCGACCCTCGCCAGCTACCGCCCCCGCCGCCGGGAGCGCTGACCAGCCCGCCCCCGCGATCTCGCACTCGCCGGCCAGGCGGGAGGCGTGACCGGACGGACCTTCACGATCGCGACGGACGGGCTGGGCGGCGGTCAGCCCCGGCGGTCGAGCCAGCGTTGGAGCAGCGACCGGGGGTCGTCCTGGTCGGACCGGCGGTCCGGGACGACGGGGGCCCGCTCGACCGGGCGGCGGGGTTCGCCGGCCAGCTCGCGGCTGGGCGCGACGAACGCCTTCTCCGGCTGGCCCTTCACGGCGGTGGCGATGACCCGGGCAACCGCGTCGATCACCTTGGCCTGCACCGCGGAGCCCACCGAGTCGGTCGGGTCGTCCGGGTTGGCCGCGATGCCGGCGACCGCGACCTGCGGGGTGAAGCCGACGAACGTCTCGGTGGCGTTCTCCTCCGAGCTGCCGGTCTTGCCGGCAACCGGACGCCCGCCGAGGATGTCGTTCACACCGGTGGCGGTACCGCCGTTGCACTGCCCGTACGGCGACTGCTGCCCCACCGGGCAGCGGGCGGCGTCGGTCGCGGCGCGGGCCACGTCGGCGTCGAGCACCCGCTTGCAGGACGGCTGCCCGACCGGCACCCTGTCGCCGTTCGCGGCGGTCACCGAGACCACCGGCACCGGCGTGCAGTAGGTGCCCTCGGCGGCCACCGTGGCGTACGCGTTGGCCAGGTCCAGCGGGGTGGTGGCGGCCACGCCCAGGGTGAAGGAACCCCAGTTCGCGGCGTTGTCCTTGGCGAACGCGGCGTCCGAGTCGGCACGGAAGGTGATGCCGAGCCGCTGCGCCATCTCCACCACCCTGTCCTGGCCGACCTGCTCGGCCAGCCACACGAAGTACGTGTTCACCGAGCGGCCGAAGCCGTCCCACATCATCCGGTACCCGTCCATCCAGTCCGGGTTGGCGTTCGCCGGGCACCAGCGGCCGTCACAGCTGCCCGGGCCCTCCGCGGCGTACCGGGTGGGCAGCTTGGCGGGCGCGTCGAAGCCGGTGGAGAGGGTACGGCCCGACTCCAGCGCGGCGAGCATCGTGAACAGCTTGAACGTCGAACCGGCCTGGTACCCGTCGACGCTGGCGCCGCCGGAGATCAGCGGGTTGACGGTGTTCGGGTAGTTGGCCTGCCCATTCGGGTTGTCGGCCAGGCTGTAGTGCCGGTTGACCGCCATCGCCAGCACCTGCCCGGTGCCCGGCTGCACGGCCGCGATCGGCAGGGCGCGCTTGTTGTCGTACCCGTAGACCTTGGTGGCCTGCTGTTGCGCGGTGGCCTGGATCTGCGGGTCCAGCGAGGTGACCACGGTGTAGCCGCCCGCGCGCAGAGCCTGCTCGCGCTCCGGCACGGTCGCCCCGAACGCCGGCTGGGTCACCCACCAGCGGCGCAGGTAGTCGCAGAAGTAGCCCCAGTCGTCGTGCCCCTGGGCCACGGCGGTGCAGCCGTTGGGCTGCTGCGTCGGGTGCAGGGTCAGCGGCTCCGCCTTGGCCTGCGCGGCCTGGGCGGCGGTGATCGCCCCGGTGGCGGCCATCGAGTCCAGCACGTACGACCGGCGGGCCAGCGCCGCGTCGGAGTCCCCGTCGATCGGGCTGTACGCGTCCGGGGACTGCACCAGGCCGGCGAGCAGGGCCGACTCGGCGAGGGTCAACGTCGCCGGGGGCTTGCCGAAGTAGCGCTGGCTGGCCGCCGCGATCCCGTACGCGCCGGAGCCGAAGTAGGCGATGTTCAGGTACCGGTTGAGGATCTCGTCCTTGCTGAGGCTCTGCTCCAGCGCGCTCGCGTACCGGATCTCCTGGAGCTTGCGCCCGACGGTGGGATCGGTGGCGGCGGCACGCTCCTCGGCGGTGCGGGTGGGGTCGGTCTTGAGGACGTTACGGACGTACTGCATGGTCAGCGTCGAGCCGCCCTGCTCGGTGCCGCCGCCCTTGACGTTGGCCACCAGCGCGCGGGCCAGGCCGCGCAGGTCCGCGCCGCCGTGCTCGTAGAACCGCCGGTCCTCGGACGCCACGATCGCCTGCCGCATCACCGGGGCGATGTCCGCCAGTGCCACGTCGGTGCGGTTCACGTCGTAGAACGTCGTGATCAGCGTCTTGCCGTCGTTGGCGTAGAGGTAGGAGCGCTGCGGGGTGGCCGGGGTGCGCAGCGCGTCGGGCAACGCGGCGTACGTGCCGATCGCGGAGCGGGCGGCGAACCCGAGCAACAGATTGCCCGGCAGCGCGGCGACCGCGAGGGCGAGCCCGGCCAGCAAGCCGGCGAGCAGCACGGTGAACAGCCGCGACAGCGGCGAGCGGGGGGCGGCCATGCTTCCCAGGATTGCCACGAAAGCCGCCAACCGACCACCCCGCACCCGGATTGTCAGCAACTTCACCTGTCTCTTATAAACATCTGACGCTGCCGACGAAAAGGCCTGGTG
>NZ_QGKR01000294.1 GCF_003172955.1 Micromonospora acroterricola
GCGCAGCACCAGCCGGGCTACGGTGCGGTTCCCCGCCGCCGCCCCCGCCCGCCCACGGCTACCCGCCGGCCCCGGCCTACGGCGGCCACGGGCAGCAGCAGCACCAGCAGCACCAGGGCTACCACGGCCACTACCGTCAGAAGAAGCGCAAGGGCTTCCTCGACGAGATGTTCGGCTGAGCCGAGAGCGTCATCCCGCCCGGGCCGATCGTGGCCCGGGCGGTCACGCCCCTCCCACCGTCCGGAACGGTTGGCGGTCGGGAGTGTCCGTGCGAGGCTGCATCGCATGACCGCGATCCGGCCGGACGAGGCCCTCGCCCAGGCGTACGACGGAATCACCGCGACGGTCGACGGCCGGGACGACGCCGACCTGCAACGACCCACCCGCTGCCGGGGATGGCTCGTCGCGGACCTGCTCTTCCACGTGCTCGGTGACGCCCAGCGGGCCCTGGTCGCGCTGGCGAGCCCCGCCGACGGCCCCGCCGACGTGGACGATGTGAGCTACTGGTCCGGTTTCCCGTCCGGCGGTGGTGACGACGCCCGGCACGCCTGGTGGGTCCGCCGGTCGGCCGCCGCCTTCGACCGACCGTCCGGCATCGTCCGGCTCTGGGGAGACACCGCCCCGGCGGCGGTCCGGGCCGCCCGGGCGGCCGATCCGGCGGGGTACGTGACCACCCAGGGGCACGTGCTGCGTGTGTCGGACTTCCTGGCCACCCTGACCACCGAGGCCGTCGTGCACCACCTGGACCTGACGCCGGAGCTGCCCGGCGCGCCGCCGCCCGGGCCGCTGGCGGTACGGGTCGCGGTGGCGACCATGGACGGCCTGCTCAGCGACGACGCCGTCCGCCCGACCGGCTGGGACGACGAGGAGTTCCTGCTGAAGGCCACCGGGCGGCTTCCGCTCACCGACCGCGACCGGTTGGAGCTGGGCGAGTCGGCGGGCTGGTTTCCGCTGCTGGGCTGATCGGCTCGGGGCGTGCCGCGTCGCTCAGACGATGGCCATGTCGACGAAGCGGGACAGGTGCAGCTGAGCCGCGACGGTCACCGTGTCGGTGGGGCCGTTCCGATGCTTGGCGACAATGAAATCCGCCTCCCCCGCCCGCGGCGACTCCTTGTCGTAGTAGTCGTCGCGGTGCAGCAGGATGACAACGTCGGCGTCCTGCTCAATTGAGCCAGATTCACGCAAATCGGACAGCTGTGGGCGTTTGTCGGTGCGCTGCTCGGGGCCACGGTTCAGCTGGCTGACCGCGATCACCGGGCACTCAACCTCCTTGGCCAGCAGCTTCAGGCCACGGGAGAGGTCCGCGACCTCCTGCTGCCGGCTCTCGGTGCGCTTCGGTGAGGTCATCAGCTGGAGGTAGTCGACGACGATCATCTTGAGGTCGTGCCGCTGCTTGAGGCGACGGGCCTTGGCCCGGATCTCCATCAGGTTCATGCTGGGCGTGTCGTCGACGAAGAGCGGCGCCTCGCTGATCTCGCCCATGCACCGGGCCAGCTTGGTCCAGTCGTCGTCGGACAGCTGCCCGCTGCGCAGCACGTGCAGCGGCACCCGCGCCTCGGCGGAGAGCAGTCGCATGACGATCTCGACCTTGCTCATTTCCAGCGAGAAGATGGCGGCGGCCTGGTTGGCGCGGATGGCGGCGTTGCGGGCGAAGTCCATGCTCGCCGTGCTCTTGCCCAGACCGGGCCGGCCGGCCACGATGATGAGCTGGCCGGCGTGGAGGCCGTTGAGCAGACGGTCCAGGTCGCTGAAGCCGGTCGGGACGCCGGTCATCATGCCGCCCTGCGCGCCCACCGCCTCGATCTCGTCCAGCGTCGGCTGCAACATGTCGGCCAGGACCGCGAAGTCCTCGCTGACCCGGCGTTCGGTGACGTCGTAGACGGCCTGCTGGGCCAGGTCCACGACGTCGTCGACGTCGCGGCTGCCGCCGTTGGCGGTGCCGTAGCCCAGCTGCACGATCTTGGTGCCGGCCTCGACCAGCCGGCGCAGCACGGCCCGCTCGCTGACGATCCGCGCGTAGTACGCGGCGTTGGCGGCGGTGGGCACGCTGGCGATGAGCGTGTGCAGATACGGCGCGCCACCGATGCGTACCAGGTCGCCGGAGTCGGCGAGCGCCGCAGCCACGGTGATCGAGTCGGCCGGCTCACCCCGGCCGTAGATATCCAGGATGATGTCGAAGATGGTGGCGTGCACCGGCCGGTAGAAGTCGTTCGTCTTCAGGATCTCGACGACGTCGGCGATGGCGTCCTTGGAGAGCAGCATGCCGCCGAGGACGCACTGCTCGGCCGCGATGTCCTGGGGTGGGGTCTTGTCGAACTGGCCGTCGCGCTGCGCAGGCGGCTGGCCGCCGGAGCGTGGCTCCGCCCGCATGTCGTCAGTGACCGACACGGGTCCCCCCTCCACTGCGCCGGATCCGATCCCAGCTCTATCGCCGGGGTACGACAACTTCCGTCCGACCGGGCCGGTCGATCGGGGGCCATCGCGCCGGCGGTCGAGGGCCAACCATACGGACCCCGAGGTCAGCGACTCAACAACGCCGGTGGACGAGCCTCGGGACAACCTGTGGATGTCGGTGGACGGGCATGTGCGCAGCGTGTGCACAGGCTGTGGACAACCGTTGGGGAATTCTGGGCCATACCTCGCTGACCAGCGGATACGTGGTCCCCAGCCTGTGGAGGAGAATATTTCGGTCCGGCCTGTGACACGATCGTCCCGTACTATCTCCAGCGAACGGCTACACCTGGACAGCGGATTACGCTTTCGGTTCAGAAGGGTCACACTCCGGCCGTGAGTTACCGGGACTGGGGACGCGGGGAGGGCAGCCCGCGCGAGCGCCAGCCGACCGCCTCGTGGGGTGAGCGCATGCCGTCCCTTCCGGTCGACCCGTACGACGAGGACGGGCGCTATCGCACCTCCAGTCGTCGGCGCGCCCTGGACCGTGGGCAGGACGAGCCGGTCGACGCCTACCTGCCCCGCTGGGCGCTGGAGTCCGGGGTCCGGCACGCGGACGGCGCTGGCCGCCACGCCGCGCCGGATGACGAGGAGCCGGAGCGGCCGAGTTCCGGGGCCGGCTGGCGGGCGACCGGGACGGCGAGTCCCCGGCGGCGGGTCAGCGAGCCGAGTTGGCGCGAGCAGCCGGCGATCGGCGCTGCCCCCGATTCGGACCACACGAGGGAGTGGACGCTCGATCGTCCACAGGAGCAGGGGTACGCCGGCCGCCGTCGGGCCGACTCGGCGGAGGAGGAGCCGGTCTCCGGCGCGGTCCCGGACCGCCGTCCCCGCCGTGCGCTCGCTGGTCGTCCACAGGTGATCTGGTCCGGCGGGGACCTTGAGGCCGCCCCGGCCGAGCCAGCGCCCCGACCGGACGCCGACCGGCCCACCCGGCGCAGCCGCCGTACGACGGAGGAGTCCTGGACCCGCCCGGCGGTCGATCCGTGGGAGCGGGGTTCCGAGCGGGTGCCCGAACCCGACCCGTCGTACGCGCCCGCGGTGGACCCGTGGGACGCCTCCGGTGTGCACGCGTGGCCGCCGGTGGCCGATGCGGACGGCACGGACCTGAGCGGGCAGTGGTCGCAGGCGGAGAGCGTCGGTGGCTGGGAGCGGTCCGACCGCACCGGCCAGTGGGAGCGGTCCGCGGTCGAGGACGACCAGTGGGACCGGACGCTGCCGCCCCGCTCCGACCGCTCGGTGGCGGCGGAGGGCTGGCCCAGCCGCAACGAGGGTTTCTGGCCCGGCACGCGGCTGGCCGGTGACGACCCCCGCTGGATGGATCCGTCCACGTCGGCGCCCCGGTCGCCGGTTGTCGCGTACACGCCCCCCCGCCCGCGCGGCGCACCCGTACCCCGTGGCGCGCCGGCGCCGCGTGGCGGTGGGCCAGGGCGTCGGGCGGACCAGCCGTCGGTGGGGACGGCGTCGGTGCGGCGTCGGGTGGAGTCGGTGGCCACGGGCGGCGGTTGGGCCCGGCGTCTGGAGGACGACCTGCTCGACCCGGATCCCGGTGGCTCCGTCCGGCCACTGCTGTACACCGCCGCCTGTTACCTGGTGCCGGCGGTGCTGATCTTCGTCTGGCTGCTGACTCTGGACAGCCAGGCGCCGGCCGGGTGCGTCACCGACATCAGCGGGGGCGGCTGCGACTCGCCCCGGTCACGTGCGTTGGAGTCGCTGCTCGCCGGCTCGCCCCGCTTCGGGCTGGCACTGGTGAGCAGTCTGGTGGTGGCGGCGCTGCTGCGGCGGGTCGGCACCACGTGGCGCTCGGCCACGATCGCGCTCGCCGCGGCGGTGGTGGGCGGTGGCCTCTCCACGGTGCTGATCAGCGCGGTGACCGGTCAGCCGATCGGCTGACCGGGCACGGCGCACGACGGCGGTACGCACGAGGGCCCGCACCGAGCGATCGGTGCGGGCCCTCGTGGTGGTGGTGCTGGCGTCAGCCCTGAAGGACGTTCAGGTTGAACGACGCGGTCACATCGGGGTGCAGCTTGATCTTCACCGGGTAGGTGCCGGTCGACTTGATGTGACCGGGCACCTCCAGTCGGCGCCGGTCGAGGACCGGACCGCCCGACGCCTTGACGGCGTCCACGATCTCGGCCGAGGTGACCGAGCCGAAGAGCCGTCCACCGTCGCCGGCGCGGGCCTTCAGGTTGACCTTGAGCCCCTCGAGCTGACCCTTGACCTCGTTGGCGTGGCCGAGGTCGCGGATCTCGCGGGCCGAGCGGGCCCGCTTGATGACCGTGACCTGCTTTTCCGCGCCCTTGGTCCAGGCGATCGCGAAGCCCTGCGGCAGCAGGTAGTTACGGCCGTAGCCGTCCTTGACCTCGACGATGTCGCCCGGGGCACCGAGGCCGGACACTTCCTGAGTCAGGATGATCTTCATATCGGTGCCTCCTCTCAGCGGGTGGTGGCCGTGTACGGCAGGAGCGCCATCTCACGGGCGTTCTTGACCGCACGGGCGATCTGCCGCTGCTGCTGCGAGGTCACGCCGGTCACCCGCCGAGCGCGGATCTTGCCGCGATCGGAGATGAACTTGCGCAGCAGCGCGGTGTCCTTGTAATCGATGTAGGTGATCCCGTCCTTGTCGAGCGGGTTCACCTTCTTCTTGGGCTTGCGAAGTGCCGCAGCCTTGGCCATTGCACGTGCTCCTGGTTTGCGATCGCGGGCGCTCGGCGCCATTAGAACGGAGGCTCCTCGTCGAAGTTGCCGCCCGAACCGGCACGCGCGGGAGAGGGTGCGGCCGAAGCCCAGGGGTCGTCGAAGTTGCCTCCGCCGCCACCCTGGCTGCCACCACCGCCACCGCCACCGAAGCCGCCGCCACCGCCGCCGGAGCGGGACATCTTCTGCACCTTCGCCGTGGCGTAGCGCAGCGACGGGCCGATCTCGTCGACCTCAAGCTCGATGACCGTGCGCTTCTCACCCTCGCGGGTCTCGTACGACCGCTGACGCAGCCGACCCGAGACAATCACGCGGGCGCCCCGCTGCAGCGACTCGGCGACGTGCTCCGCCGCCTGACGCCACACGGTGCAGGCCAGGAAGAGCGGCTCGCCGTCCTTCCACTCGTTGGTGGTCTTGTCCATGAAACGGGGCGTCGAAGCGACCCGGAACTTGGCGACCGCCGCACCGGACGGGGTGAACCGCAACTCGGGGTCATCGGTCAGATTGCCGATGACCGTGATGGTGGTGTCTCCTGCCATGACCATCTCCTCGCGCACTCAGCGTCTCGTCGTACAGGCTCCCAGAGCCGTACGACAGAGCCGCGGAGGCTGATCCGGGCGAACCGGGTTGAATGCTTAGCGCATCTCCGGCCGGATGACCTTGGTGCGCAGCACGGACTCGTTGAGCCGGAGCTGACGGTCCAGCTCGGCCACCGCGGCAGGCGTGGCCTGCAGGTCGACGACGGCGTAGATGCCCTCGGCCTTTTTGTTGATCTCGTACGCGAGGCGCCGGCGGCCCCACACGTCGGTCTTCTCAACCGAGCCACCCGCGGTCCGGATCACGTTCAGGTACGTGTCGAGCGACGGGGCGACGGTGCGTTCCTCGAGGCTGGAGTCGAGGATCACCATGATCTCGTAATGACGCAAGACGTGCTCACCTCCTGTGGGCTAAGCGGCCACGGTCCTTCCGTGGCAGGAGGTCGTGCGTCGCTGCCCGCACGTACCGGGGGAACCCGGCCGGACGCGGACAACCGGACCAGGATACCCGGTCCGGATGATCATGCCCGTGGTGGTGGGGTCAGCACCCCGGACATGGCGACGGGGGCCCACCGTCCGACCGTCACAGGCCGGTGGTGGACCCCCGTCAACGAGGCCGCGGGGCGTCCCGTCCGCATTCCTTGGGTGGGACCTGGGGAGGAACGACCACACCGATGAGGTTGGACCGAAGACGCCCCGCGGAGCTTTATCGTGTTGTTATCTGACGATACAACGGCTCTCGTACCTTGTCGGGGGAAAAAGCACAAATTTCCGAGATTCTTCATCGGTCGGAATCTGGGTGCCGAGGGGGCCGCCCCCGCCACGCCGGGCCGCGCGGCGGGGGTGACCTCGCTGTCGGTCCGTCGGCCACCGGGTGCCGTGCGCGGCGCTCGCGCCGCACGGCAACCGGACCCTGCCGCCGGTTCCATTCCATCAACGATCGTCGGTTCGTCCGGTGACGCCGCCGACCACGACACCGCACCGGCCGTCGCCCCAACCGGCAGGGTCGCGACGTAGGCTCGCTCGCATGCGTATCGGAGCCCACGTCGATTCGACCGACCCGCTGGCGGAGGCGGCCGCCCGGTCCGCCGACACCGTGCAGTTCTTCCTCTCCGACCCGCAGGGGTGGAAGGCCCCCAAGCCTCGGGAGGACGCCGAGCGGCTGCGCGCGGCCGAGGTCGACCTCTACGTGCACGCGCCGTACGTCATCAACGTGGCCACCCTCAACAACCGCATCCGGATCCCCAGCCGCAAGCTGCTGCTCGGGCACGCGACCGCGGCCGCCGCGATCGGCGCCAAGGGCCTGATCGTCCACGGGGGGCACGTCAACGCCGGGGACGACCTGGCCGTCGGCTTCGACAACTGGCGCAAGACATTCGCGTACGCGGCCGACTCC
Organism: Micromonospora acroterricola; assembly: GCF_003172955.1. Lineage (GTDB taxonomy): Bacteria > Actinomycetota > Actinomycetes > Mycobacteriales > Micromonosporaceae > Micromonospora > Micromonospora acroterricola. Next base: position 7,078 of record NZ_QGKR01000294.1, read on the forward strand.
GGCGGATTCGGCGTCCCGGTGCTGATCGAGAACACCGCCGGCGGTGACAACGCGTGTGCCCGACGGCTCGACGCGCTGGCCCGACTCTGGGACGCCGTCGGCGACCACGAGGTCGGCTTCTGCCTCGACACCTGCCACGCGTACGCCGGGGGCGAGGAGTTGCTCGGCCTGGTCGACCGGGTCAAGGCGATCACCGGGCGGATCGACCTGGTCCACGCCAACAACTCCAAGGGCACGTTCAACTCCGGCCAGGACCGGCACGACAACCTGGGCGGCGGGACGATCGACCCGGAACTGGTGGTCGCGGTGATCCGGGCGGCCGGGGCGCCGGTGGTCGTCGAGACCCCCGGAGGCGTCGCCGGCCAGGCCGCCGACATCGACTTCCTCCGCGAGCACCTCGGGACGGAGACCCCGGCAGCATGACGAGCGGACAGCCCGGGACCGGGAGCAGCCGGCCCACCCCCAGCGGGGACGCCAAGATCCGGCCGGCCACCCCGCCCGCCGCGGGCGCCCCCACCCCGCAGGCACGCACCGCCGCCAGGGCCTCCGACACCCCGGCCGCCGAAGCCGGCACGGGTCGTCCGACCAGGGACGGCACGACGGCCAGCGCGGCCACGGCCGCTGGCGCGACGGCCACCACTCCCGCGACCGCCGAGCCGGGCCCCGCGAAGAGCGACACCCCGAAGAACGACACGACCAAGAACGACACGACCAAGAACGACACGAGCAAGAACGGCGAGACCAGGAACGGCACGGCCAAAAACGGCACGACCAAGGACAGCGCCGTCAAGGACAGCGCGGCCAAGGACACCGCGGCCAAGGACAGCGCCGTCAAGGACAGCGCGGCCGAGGGCGGCAGCAGGACCGAGGACCGCAGCGGGGACAAGGACAAGGCGGACAAGGACGACGCAGGCAAGGACGGCGGGACCAAGGACGGCGCGGACAAGGACGAGAAGGCGGCCGACGGCGACGGTCCGGTGAAGGCCGATGGTCCGGGGAAGCCGGTGGGGTCCGAGCGCTGGGAGGCCTTCGTCTCCGCGCCGGAGCCGGTGCCGTCGCGGCTCAGCCGGGCAACCCGCGCCGTGGGCCGGTTCCTGGTCCACGAGTGGACCCTGGCGACCCTGGGCGCGCTGGCGCTGGCCGTACTGATGACCTGGCCGACGCTGCGCTACCCGCGCTACACACTCCCGCAGGACTACTGGGACCCGAGCCTCCAGGCGTGGCAGATGGCCTGGTCCGGGCACATCCTGCTCGCCGAGCCGGCGCGCCTGTGGCAGTCCAACACGTTCTTCCCCGAGCTGTGGAGCTTCGCGTTCTCCGACACGCTGCTCGGCTACGCCCCGGCCGGGATGCTCGGCAGCGGCCCCGAGGACGCGGTGCTGCGTTACAACATCATGTTCGTGCTGGCGCACGCGCTGGCCACGCTCGGGGCGTACGCGCTGGCGCGGCAGCTCGGCGCGGGCCGGATCGGCGCGGCGGTCGCCGGCGTCGGCTACACCTACGCGCCGTGGCTGCTCGCCCAGGCCGGGCACCTGCACGTGCTCTCCAACGGCGGCATCCCGCTGGCGCTGGCCATGCTGGCGCGGGGGCACGGCTGGTCGCTACGGCACGGCTACCGGCCCGAGCGCCGGCACGACGGCTGGGTGTACGCCGGGTGGCTGGTGGCGGCCTGGCAACTCAGCCTGGGCTTCGGCATCGGTCTGCCGTTCGCGTACTTCCTTGCCGGCGCCGTGCTGGTCGCCGCCGTTCTGTTCTTCGCGCGGCGACTCCGGACCGGCCAGGCTCCGCTGTTCGGCCGTCGGCTGCTCGTCGCCGACCTGGTCGGCGGGATGCTCTTCGCCGGGGTGGGTCTGCTGATGGCGATCCCGTACTTCAAGGTGACCGAGCTGCACCCGTACGCCGAGCGCACGATCGGTGACATCAGCATCTTCTCGCCGCCGGCGTCCGGCTTCGTGACCGCGCCGGCCGAGTCACGGATCTGGGGTGGGCTGCACGAGGGTGCCCGCGCGGCGCTGCCCTGGCACCCGGAGATGACGCTGCTGCCGGGCTTCGTGCTCTACGCGCTGGCCGCCGGCGGGCTGTTCTTCTCGGTCTGGCGGCTGCGCCACCGAGTGCTGCTGCTCGTCGGGGTGCTGGTGACGATGGCCTTCGCGATGGGCACCCGCTTCTTCGACGGCGCGTTCACCTACGTCCCGCTCTTCGAGCACGCACCGGGTTGGAACGCGTTGCGTACCCCCGGCCGTCTGATGCTCTGGACCACGCTGCTGCTCGCCCTGCTCGCCGCGGGCGCGGTCACCGCCCTCACCGACCGGGTCCGTGAGCTGGCCGCGCAGCGCATTCCGTCCTGGCCGGGGCCGTGGCTGCGCCTGGCCACCCTTCTCCCGCTGCTGCTGGTCACCGTCGAGGGCCTGAACACGACCCCGCATCCGGTGGTGCCGACCCAACCGGCCGCGCTGCGTACGGCTGAGGGACCGCTGCTCGTGCTGCCCAGCAACCAGAGCCTGGACCAGCACGTGATGCTCTGGTCGACCAGCGGATTCCCGGACGTGGTGAACGGCGGCAGCGGGTTCACGCCGCGTCAGCTCGACGACGTCCGCCGGGTAAGCCAGTCGTTCCCCGACCAGACCAGCGTCGACTACCTGCGCACGCTCGGCGTTCGCACGGTGGTGCTGCTACGCGGGCAGGTGGCCGGCACGCCGTGGGAGATCACCATCGACGCGCCGGTCGAGTCGCTCGGCATCACCCGGCAGGAGGTTGCCGACGCGGTGGTCTACCGGCTCTGACGCCCCCGGGGCCGGTGCCTCAGGTCACGCTCGGGGTGACCCGTGGCCGGAGGCGGTGCGGCAACCGCGTCAGCCGGGGGTCGTCGGGCGCGCCGTCGAGCACACCGCCGTCCGGGTCGTCCGCATACGTGGCCCGCACCGCGTCGCGCTCGGGGTGCAGGACCTCCCGGACGATCAGCACACACAGCACCACCACGGTGGTCAGGCGCAGCGTGGCGGCCAGCACGAACACGCCCTCCGGGAAGACCGGTTTGTTGGTCGCCGCGCCGAGCAGCTCGCCGTAGAAGGCGACGAAGTAGCAGACCTCGGCGAACTGCCAGGCCAGGATGGCGCCCCACTTTGGCCTTGCCAGCACCGCCAGCGGCAGCAGCCAGAGCACGAACTGCTGGGACCAGACCTTGCTGAAGATGAGGAACGCGGCGACGACGAGGAAGGCGAGCTGGGCCAGCCGCGGTCGGCGTGGCGCCCGCAGCGTCAGGGCGGCCACGCCGAGGCAGGCCAGCCCGAACAGGGCGTACGAGATGGTGTTGAGGGTGGGGATGTTGACGTTCAGCCACTCGAACGGGCCGAGCTTGGCGGGGTCGTTGCCGACCTTGCCGTCCAGGTAGCGCCCGATGTACCAGAGCGTGCCCCAGTCGATGGGTCGGGTGCTGTTCAGCTCGAAGAACCTGTCCCAGTTCTCCCGGTACGCCAGCGCGGGCGGCAGGTTCACCAGCACCAGGGCGGCGACGGCGCTGCCGACCGCGATGAGCGCGGGGCGTAGCCGGGCGGCCCGCAGCGCCAGCACGAGGATCGGGCCGAGGATGAACAGCGGCCAGAGCTTCGCCGCACCGGCGAGACCGAGCAGCACGCCGGCCACCGCCGGTCGCTTCCGGGCCCATGCCAGCAGGCCGAACGCGGCCAGCCCGATGGCGAGCAGGTCCCAGTTGACGGTGGCGGTGAGCACCAGCGCCGGGGCGAGCGCGAACAGGGCGGCGTCCCAGGGTCGTCGACGGCGTAGCGCCAGGATCACCGCCACCGTGGCCACGGCGAGCCCGCTCAGCACCAGGGCGTTCAGGTTGTAGAACCACTGTGCCTGGTTGATGCTCGGGTCGCCGTCGCCGAGGGCGTGCACCGGCAGGCCCAGCGCCCCCATGAAGTAGCCGGTCAGCACCGGGTATTCCACCGGGTGGTCACGGTAGGGCACCTTGCCCTCGTTGAGTCCCTCGGCGTAGTAGAGGGCGAGCACGTCGGTGTAGCAGAACCGCGTGTACTGCGAGTTGTTCTGCCAGGCGCCGTCCTGACAGGGCGACTTCTGCACCCAGTGCAGCGCGAGCGTGAGGCAGGCCAGCGCCAGCACGATCCGGACCGCCGTCCAGAACCGGCGCTCCTGGCCGGCCGGCCGGTCCAGCGCCGTCGCGTGGTCGCCCAGCGGACCGCCGATCACGCCGGACAGGCCGCGGACGAACCCGTCGGAGCGGGACGGGTGGTCGGTGGTGCCGGCGTCGTCGATGCCGGGCGTCGACTGGGTGCTCATGAAGAGGCATCCTGCCGTACGACCGGGGTGCACGTCCCGTCCCGGCGCGCGGATCCGGGTACGGAAACGCCGCCGCCGGCCGGACAGGGCGTCCGGCCGGCGGCGGCGTCGTTCAGTGGTGCGGCTCAGTCCCGGTTGCTCGGTGGCAGGCCGGGTAGCAGCCCACCGCCGTTACCGCCGTTGCCGGGCCGGCCGGGATCGTTCGGGTTGTTTCCGCCGTTGTTCCCGCCGTTGTTGCCGTCGGTGCGCGGGCAGAACGGGTTGGTCAGCGGGTCACAGGGAAGCCCACCGGGCTGATTGGGCTGGCCGGGCAGACCCCCCGGCGGCGGCGGGGGCGGCGTCGCCGCCTCGCCGTTGCCGGAGTCCGGGTCGCCGATGTTGGCGGCCGCCGGGAAGTCGACCTTCTCCTTGCCCTGAAGCGCCTCGTCCATGAACCGCTCCCAGATGTCACCGGGGAGGTTGCCACCGCTGACCTTGCGCTTGTCCTTGAGGATCAGTGGCTTCCGGGCCCCCACGTTGCCCACCCAGACCGCGGTGGCCAACTGCGGCGTGTAGCCGATCATCCAGGCGTCACCGTTGTCGGAGCTGTCGCCCTTGAGTTCCCAGGTGCCGGTCTTGGAGGCAGCCTTGCGGCCGTCGTCGAGGCGGTGGTTGACGGCGGCCGGGTAGTCCTTCAGCACCGACGTCACGTCGGCCACCACGTCCTTGTCGATCCTGCGCTTCGAGTCGAGCTTCTCGGTGGCGACCTTGTCCCACTTGCCGGTGTTCGGGTTCTGCTTCTCCACGGAGTAGAGGAAGTGCGCCTTGTTGTGGACGCCCCCGTTGGCGAAGGTCGCCACACCGTTGGCGTGGTCCAGCACGGTGATCGGGTACTGGCCGTAGCCGACCACGTTGAAGAACGGCTCCGGCGTGATGTCCTTCGGGTCGGCCTTGGTCAGGTCGTAGGCCTTCGCCGGGTTGGTGTCCGTACGCCACATGGTGGTGACACCGGCCTGCTTGGCCATGTCGACGACCTTGTCGGCGCCGATCTCCTCGGTGACGTAGTAGAACGGCACGTTCAGCGACTTGAGCGTGGACACCCGCAGCGTGCAGGAGTTGCCGCAGGACGGGTTGTCGACGCCGGCGTTGCTGACCTTGAACTTGGTGCCCTCCGGGGTGAAGGCCTTGCCCTTCCACCGGGATTCGAGCGCCTTGCCGGCCTTGAGCGCGGCCGCCAGGGTGTAGATCTTGAAGCTCGAGCCCGGCGAGTGGCCGCCGCTGATCGCCCCGGTGGAGTCGGTGTTCTTGCCGGCGTAGTCGGTGCCCGTGCCGTTGTCACCGCCGTAGTAGGCGAGCACCCGGCCGTTCGTCGGGTCGATCCCGACCACCGCGGCCATGAGGTTGGCCGGCTGGTCGGAGAGCTCAGAGCCCTTGGTCTTGCGCTGTGCCGTCTCGACCGCGGCCTTTTGAATCTTGGTGTCGATGGTCGTGCGGATCCGGTAACCGCCGGCCATCAGCGCCTGCGAGCAGAGCGGCTTGGCGTCGGTCACCTGCGTCTCCTTGTCGACGCAGATGCCCTTGTCCCGCATCTCTTCCCGGACGTAGTTGATGACGTTGCCGTACGGCGTGTCGACGCCGAAGTCGACGCCGATGCCGCCCTTCTTCGGGGCCTTGATGTTCTTCGGGTACGCGACCGGCCGCTCCGGTTTGCCGGCCACGCCCAGCCAGCCCTCCTTGACCATGCCCTCGATCACGTAGTTCCAGCGATCCTGGGCGGCGGTCGGGTTGATCGCCGGGTCGTACCCCTGGTGGGTGGAGCTGGGCTCCGGCTGCTTGATCAGGGCGGCGAGCACCGCGCCCTCGTCGGGCTTGAGCGCGCTCACCGACTTGCCGAAGTAGGTCTGCGCCGCAGCCTCAATGCCGTAGGCCCCCCGGCCGAAGTAGATCACGTTGAGGTAGTGCTGCATGATCTGCGGCTTGGTGAACTTGTCGTTGAGCTTGGAGGCGAGAATCGCCTCCTTCACCTTCCGGCCGTAGGTGTCGTCCTTCAGGTTGTCGTAGGCGTTGCGCGCGTACTGCTGGGTGATGGTGGACGCACCCTGCTTGTCGCCGCCGGAGAGGTTGTTCCAGGCGGCCCGGGTGATGCCCTTGTAGTCCACACCGGAGTGCCGGTAGAAGTTCCGGTCCTCGGCGGCCGCCACCGCGTCCTGCACCCACTGCGGGATCTGGTCGATGGTGACCAGGGTGCGGTTCTGATCGCCCACCTTGGCGATGGGAGTCTTGTTGTCGAACGCGTACAGGGTGGTCGCCTGCGGCGGGGTGATCTCGTCGGGCAGCACCACGTTGGTCGAGTAGTAGGTGAAGCCGACGACGCCGACGCCGGCGAGCATGATGAAGACCGCGAACCCGGCGATCAGCAGGTTGATCCGCTTGCGCTTCTTCGCCCGGGCTGCCGCGCCCGGGTCACCCGGACCGCGACCGCCCCGACCACCGCGACCAGGGCCGTTCGGCCCGCCGGGGCCGCCCGGACCACCCGGGCCGCCGGAGACCGGTGAGACGCTCGCCCGGGCGACCGCGGCGCGCCCACCCACGGATGCGGAGCCGACACTCGCCCGACCCGCCGAGGCGGCGCCAACGGACGCGGCGCCAACGGTGGCGCGACCGGCCGGTGCGCCGGGCGCCGGGGACACGGGCACCGAGGCACGGCCCGCGCCGGCGCGACCGGCGGCCACACCGGGTGCCGGGGACACGGGGAC
>NZ_QGKR01000112.1 GCF_003172955.1 Micromonospora acroterricola
GGCCGCGCCGCCCGCGGCCGCACCGGGCACCCCGCCGGGCGCGGTGACCCTGCGCGACAACCGGGACAACATCGCCCTGCGCTGGACGTACCCGGCTGGCGGCGAGGGGCCGGTCATCGTCTCCGCGGGCCGCGCCGGGCAGGGCAAGAACGCCATCGCCACGCTGCCCGCCGGCGCCACCAGCTTCGTCGTCTACGCGCTGAACCGCGCCAACGACTACTGCTTCACGGTGGCCGTCGTCTGGTCCACCGACACCGTCGCCAGCGCCGACCAGGTCTGCACCCGCCGCCGCTGAACCTGCAACGGCCGCAGGGCCCCGGCACGGTGACGCATCAGCCTGCTGGCCACATCCCCTGCGGGCCCTCTGCATCAGCTGTCGGTTCCTGGCCCTCGGTCGGCAACGCCGGCAGCAGCAGACGCACCCGGAGCCCCGGGCGGTCCTCCGGGTCGGCGAGGCTGATGCTGCCGCCGGCCCGGCGGACCAGCTCCCACACGATGGCCAGGCCCAGACCGGCGCCGCCGTCGTCGCGACCCCGCCCGTCGTCCAGCCGGGTGAACCGGCCGAAGACCCGCTCCCGGTCGGCCACCGGGATCCCCGGGCCGTCGTCGGTCACCGTCACCAGGTGGTACGCCCCGTCCCGCTGCCGGTCCGGTGCCGCCTCGGCCGTGAGCACGACACTGCCGTACGCGTGCCGGACCGCGTTGTCGACGAGGTTGGCCAGCACCCGGCGCAGCTCGTCGGCGTTCCCGCCGGTCCAGAGCGGGCCCGGCGGCGGCGCCACCCGCACCGGCGGCGACGGGTAGCGGGCGGCGACCTCGGTCAGGAGCGCGCCCAGCTCCACCGGCCCGGTCCCCCGGGCCGGTGGCGTCTCGTCGAGGCGGGCCAGCAGCAGCAGGTCGTCGACCAGCCGGCTCAGCCGGTCGGTGTCGGCGAGCAGGTTCGCGGTCACCGCCGTCCAGTCCGTCCTCTCGGCGAGGCGCTGGGCCACCTCCAGCTCGGTCCGGATGTTGGTCAGCGGGCTGCGCAGCTCGTGTGCCGCATCGGAGACGAACGCCCGCTGCCGGGCGCGGCCGGACTCCAACCGGCCCAACATCCCGTTGAGGGTGACCGCCAACCGATGGATCTCGTCGGCCGAGGCGGGCACCGGCAGACGCCCCGTGCCGGCCCGTCCGGTGATCTCCTCGGCGCCCCGGCGCAGCGCCTCCACCGGCCGCAGGGTCGCGCCCACCACCCGCCACGCCACGCCGGCCAGCACCGCCACCAGCAGCGGGAACGCCACCAGCAGGATCGTCCGGGCCACGTGCGTGCTGTGCCGCACGTCGGCCATCGAGCGGGCGACCAGCACGGTGAGCGGATCGGCCGCGGTGCCGGCGGGCACGGCGACCACCCGGACCGGACCGACGAGCCCGACCCGCTCCGCCGGCACCTCCAGGCGTTGCCGGCGGTCGCGGTCCAGCCGCTCGGGGCGGACCATCGGGACCAGCCGGTCCGCGTCGATCGAGGCGGCCCGGATCCTCCCCTGGGCGTCGATCACCTGGACGCGGACCTGACCGCCCGCCACCGGCAACGGGTCGGGCAGCGCGTCCTCGGCGGCGAGCAGAGCGACCGCGTCCGCGGTCCGGAACGCCTCGGTGTCCACCGTGCGCTGGAGCACGTAGCCGAGCGCGCCGAGCAACACCACCCCGCCCAGGGCGAGCCCCACGGTGAGGCCGAACACCCCGATCGCCATGAGCCGGCCGCGCAGCCCGAGCACCGGCAGCCGGTTGCGCCAGGGCCGGCCGGCGCGCGACCGACCGGCCGCGCCGACCGGCCCGGCGGCGGTCGCCGCGGTGGCTGCGGTGGCGGGCGGCACGCCGGTCGTCAGGTCGGCCGGCACATCGGTGCTCACGTCGCCAGCCGGTAGCCGGCGCCCCGGACCGTCTCCAATCGGTCCCTGCCGAGCTTGCGACGCAGGTAGCCGACGTACACCTCGACCGCGTTCGGCGCCGTCTCCACGCTCGCGTCCCAGACGTGGTCCAGCAACTCGACCTTGGAGACCACCTGGCCGGGCCGGCGCATCAGGTAGTCCAGCAACGCGAACTCCCGCGCGGTCAGCGCCACCTCGGCGTCCGCCCGGGTCACCCGCCGCCGGGCCGGGTCCAGCCGCAGGTCGCCGACCGCCAGCACCGCCGGGCGTTCCGGGGCGCCCCGGCGCAGCAGCGCCCGCAGGCGAGCCAGCAGCACGACGTACGAGAAGGGCTTGGTGAGATAGTCGTCGGCGCCGCAGTCCAGCCCGTCGGCCTGGTCGTACTCGCCGTCCTTGGCGGAGAGCATCAGCACCGGCAGCCAGTGCTGCTCGGCGCGCAGGCGCCGGACCAGCTCGTAGCCGGAGAGGCCGGGCAACATGACGTCGAGGATCATGGCGTCGTACCCGCCGTGCCGTGCGGCGTCCCACCCGGCGGGGCCGGTCGCCGCCACGTCCACGGCGAACCCCTCCGCCTGAAGTCCGCGTTGCAGCGCAGCCGCCAACCGGGCCTCGTCCTCCACCACCAGCAACCGCACGGGTCAAGGGTGCCACCTGGGTCAATCCCGGCGGATCGGCGTCCTCAGCGTGTTCACAGCGCCGACCGGGCAGGATGGTCGCAGGAGGTGCCCACATGTCCGTTCTGAGAAGTCGTCCCGTCCTGCGCTGGCTGGTCCCGGCGACCGCCGCCGTCGCCGTCATCGGCGGCGGTGCGGCGGTCGGCACATTCGCGGCCGAAGCCGAGCCGAGCCTGCCGCCGCGTACCGCCGCCCAGCTCCTTGTCGACCTGCAGACCTCCCGACTGGAGGGGCTGTCCGGCACGGTCGTGCAGCGGGCCGACCTCGGCCTGCCGCCGCTGGTCGGGCTGGTCCCCGGCAACGACCTGACCACCCTGTTGACCGGCACGCACACCCTGCGGGTCTGGTACTCCGGCCCGGAGCGGCAGCGCGTCGCGCTCCTGGACACCCTCGGCGAGCGGGACGTCATCCGCAACGGCCGGGACCTGTGGACGTGGGAGAGCCGCACCAACACCGCCAGCCACCACACCCTGGGTGACGCCGGGGCGGCGGAGAAGCCGGCGCCCGAGGCGGCGCCGAGCATGCCGGCCACCCCGCAGGAGGCGGCCGACCTGGCGTTGCGCGCGATCGACCCGAGCACCGAGGTCAGCGTCGGCCGTTCGGCCACGGTCGCCGGCCGGGACGCGTACGAGCTGGTGCTCCAGCCGCGCGACCGCGAGTCGCTGGTGCACCAGCTGCGGATCGCCATCGACGCCGAGCAGCACGTGCCGCTGCGCTTCGAGGTGCTCGCCAAGGGCAGTGACCAGCCGGCGGTCGAGGTGGCCTTCACCCAGGTCGACTACCGGCGACCGGACGCCGACCAGTTCACGTTCAACCCGCCGCCCGGGGTGACCGTCTCCGAGGAGTCGGCCAAGCGGTCGCCCGCGGGCCGGCCCGACCACTCCGCCCCGACCGGTGATCCGCAGGTACGCGCCGTGGGCGAGGGCTGGACCACGGTGCTGGTCGCCCGCCTCGACGGGGCCACCGCGGGCAAGCCGGCCGACGGCAAGCCGGCCGGTGCTCCGGACGCGGACGTGTCGAAGCTGCTCGGCGGGCTGACGGCGGTCAGCGGTGACTGGGGCAGCGGTCGCCTGCTCACGGGCAAGCTGTTCAGTGTGCTGGTCACCGACGACGGCCGGGTGCTCGCCGGCGCGGTCACCCCGGAGCGGCTCTACCAGGCTGCTCGCGGCTGATCTCTCGGTGTTGTCGCGCCGGGTCGACCATCGGTCGGCCCGGCGCGCCGTCGTATCCGGCGCAGCCAAGCCGGTCAGACAGCGGCGGTCGCGCCGAGGGCGGTGAGGAACGCGTCGGCGAGCACCGCGTGGCCGGGCAGGTGCGGATGCACCCGGTCGTCGGCCCAGCGCTTCGCCGGGCTGACCGCGAGCACCCGGTCGAACGCCGCCTGGGTGGGAACGTGCACCGCGTCGAACTCGGCGGCCAGCGCGGCCACCACGGCGGCGTACCGGTCGGTGTCGGCGCGCTGCGGGTCGCCGCGGTCCGCCTCGATCAGGAACGGGTCGCCGAGGATCAGCCGGCAGCCGGTGGCGTCCACGGCACGCCGGAGCAGGTCCCGCAGGGTGTGCTCGTACTCGTCGATCGGGACGGCCTCGTCCGGCCGGTCGCCGTAGCGCCGCCAGATGTCGTTGATGCCGATCATCACCGAGAGCCAGTCCGGGTGCTCGGCGATGGCGTCGTCCTCCCAGCGGGCGGCGAGGTGTCGGACGGTGTCGCCGCTGACGCCCCGGTTGACCCACTCCACGTCCAGCTCGGGGTGGCGGGCGCCGACCAGGGCGCGGACCAGGCTGACGTAGCCGGCGCCGTAGGGCGCGGCGGTGTCCCGCCGGCCGCAGTCGGTGATGCTGTCGCCGATGAAGACCAGCCGTTGCCCGGTCCGCAGGATCATCCGCCACCTCGCGATCACCGGGCGCGTCGACCCGGCCGGCTTGGTCGGGACCGGCGGGACGCGCTATCTTCAACAATTCGAGGGCACAAAAAAGAACGGCTCAAAAGCCGTTCCTGCAAGAGATTCTAATCTTTAGGGAGACGGCTTGTCAAGGCACTCCGGCGGTTCCGGCGAATTGCCGCTCGACGACGAGATCGGCCGCGAGCAGGAGTACGTCTCGATGCTCTACGACCGGCTGGACGGGCTGCGTGAGCAGGCCGCCGACCGGCTCGCCGGCGAGCTGCGCAGCACCGGCGGCACCCTGCAGGACCGCTCCCAGCGCGACAGCTCGGTACGGATGTACGCCGAGCAGGTCGAGCAGTTCTCCGCCGTGGAGAACGGCCTCTGCTTCGGCCGGCTCGACGGTGATGACGACAGCCGGCACTACATCGGCCGAATCGGGATCTTCGACACCAGCGGCGACTACGACCCGTTGCTGATGGACTGGCGGGCACCCGCCGCCCGCCCGTTCTACCTCGCCACCGCCGCCAACCCGCAGGGCGTGCGTCGCCGCCGGCACCTGCGTACCCGCCAGCGCAAGGTGACCGGGCTCAACGACGAGGTGCTCGACATCGACAGCGCCGCCCCGGACGCCCACGAGGAGCTGACCGGAGAGGCGTCCCTGCTCGCCGCGCTCAACGCCGGCCGGACCGGCCGGATGCGCGACATCGTGGAGACCATCCAGGCCGAGCAGGACCGGATCATCCGCGCCGACCTGCCCGGGGTGATGGTGGTGCAGGGCGGTCCGGGCACCGGCAAGACGGCGGTCGCGTTGCACCGGGCCGCGTACCTGCTCTACACGCACCGGCGGGAGCTGTCGAGCAAGGGCGTGCTGCTGGTCGGCCCGAACGCGACCTTCCTGCGCTACATCTCCCAGGTGCTGCCCACGCTGGCCGAGACGGGCGTGCTGCTGCGTACCCAGGGCGACCTCTTCCCCGGCGTGAGCGCCCAGCGCGCCGAGCCCGCCGAGACCGCCGCGCTCAAGGGCCGGGCGGTGCTGGCCGAGGTGCTGGCGCTGGCCGTGCGCGACCGGCAATGGGTGCCGGACGAGCCGCTGGAGATCGAGGTGGAACGGGAGGCGCTGACCCTCGACCCGGAGACCGTGCGCTTCGCCCGGGACCGGGTGCTCCGCACCGACCGGCCACACAACCTGGCCCGCGCGCTCTTCGACGTGGAGATCGTGCACGCCCTCGCCGACCAGGTGGCCGAACGGATCGGCGCCGACCCGCTGGGCGGGGACAACCTGCTCGACGAGGCCGACCGGGCCGAGATCCGCCGGGAGCTGCGCGACGAACCGGAGATCCGGGCCACCCTCGACCGGCTCTGGCCCGTGCTCACCCCGCAACGCCTGCTCGGCGACCTGTACGCCGACCCGGCCCGGATCGCCACCGCTGCCCCGATGCTCACCGACGACGAGCGGGCGATGCTGCACCGCGAGCCGGGTGGTTGGACGCCGGCCGACGTACCGCTGCTCGACGAGGCCGCCGAGCTGCTCGGCGAGGACGAGCGCGCCGCCGCCGCCCGCCGCGAGCGGATCCGCAGGCTGGAACGGGAGTACGCCGAGGGCGTGCTGGAGATCGCGCGGGGTTCCCGCTCGATCGACGTCGAGGACGAGGCCGACGGCGGTGAGATCCTCGGCGTGACCGACCTCATCGACGCGGACCGGCTGCTGGAACGGCAGGAGGAGTCCGATCGGCTGACCACCGCCCAGCGTGCCGCCGCCGACCGGACCTGGGCGTTCGGCCACGTGATCGTGGACGAGGCGCAGGAGCTCTCCCCGATGGCCTGGCGGCTGCTGATGCGCCGCTGCCCGAGCCGGTCGATGACGATCGTCGGCGACGTGGCGCAGACCGGCGCGCTCTCCGGCACGCCCTCCTGGGCGGACGCCCTCGCCCCGTACGTAGCGCAGCGGTGGCGGTTGACCGAGCTGACGGTCAGCTACCGCACGCCGGCCGAGATCATGGCGGTCGCCGCCGACGTGCTGGCCGAGATCGACCCGGAGCTGCGGCCGCCGCGCTCGGTGCGGGAGAGCGGCGTACCGCCGTGGGACCGGACGGTGCCCGACGGGCGGTTGGCGGCGGAGCTGGTGGAGGCGGCCACCCGGGAGGCGGCCGGGCTGGTCGACGGGCGGCTCGGCGTGATCGTGCCGGCCGGCCGGGTCGACGCGCTGGGCGCGGCGGTGGTCGCCGCGCTGCCGGAGGCCGCCGTGGGCGAGCATCCGGAGCTGGAGAGCCGCGTGGTGGTGCTGACCGTCGCGCAGGCCAAGGGCCTGGAGTTCGACTCGGTGCTGGTGGTCGACCCGGAGCGGATGGTGGCGGAGTCGCCGCGCGGGCGCAGCGACCTGTACGTCGCGCTCACCCGCGCCACCCAACGCCTCGGCATCCTGCGCCCCGGCCACTGACCCGAAGGCCGCGCCGCCCCCACCGATCGCCGGTCGGTGGGGGCGGGCTCGCGCTCCCGGTCAGTCGCTGGACGTGTCGCGAATGGACTTGGCCGGCCCGGTGGCGGAGGTCGACTGGTCACTGGTGCTGCCGCCCATCGGCGTGCCCAGGCCACCGGTGGTGGCATCACCGGTGGTGGTCGGCGCCACCTTGCCCGGGTGCCGCTCGGGCTGCCGGGCGACGCGACGCACGCTCGCCGGGCCGGCGGTGCCGCCGGTGGTGGTCACCGCGCCCTGCCCCCTGGTGGGGCCACCGTCCCGCAGCACCTGCGGGTCGACCCGTTCGTGCGCCGGGTCGAGCGGGTCGTCGCGCTGGATCTGGCTCTGCACGTCGGTAGGGGGCACCGTCACCTCGTCGAGAGCGCCCTCGCCGTACACGCCGCCAGCGATCCGGTCCTCGGCCTGGCGGGCGGCGTCCTGCCGCATGTCGTCCTCACGCACGTTCATCACCTCGCAGAAGATCTCGGATCTGTCTGCGTGCCCGGTCACCGGCCGGCCAAACCCATCGTGACCGGGAGGTCGTCCACCCTGGTTCACCGTCGCGCCGTCCGCCGGCCGCCTGCCGGCCGTCCCCGATGTCCATGCTGTCCGGCGACCGGTGGGAGACGCCCGCCGGCAGGAGGGGATGACAGCGTGCGCACAGTACGCCGTACCGCCGTCGCGGCCCTGGTGGCCGCGACGGTGACGACCGGGCTCGCGGTGCCCGCCCAGGCGAAGCCGCGACCGGACCGGACATTCGACGTGCAGGCCCACCGCGGCGGCCTCGGGCTGCGGGTGGAGAACACCCTCGCCTCCTTCGGAAACGCCCTCCAGCTCGGGGTGAGCACCCTGGAACTGGACGTGCAGATCACCGAGGACGGCCAGGCCGTGGTCACCCACGACCGGAAGGTCACCGGCACCAAGTGCGTCGACACCACGCCGGTGACGCCCGGCGACCCGGAGTTCCCGTACGTCGGGAAGTACGTCAACACGCTCAGCCTGGCCCAGGTGCGCACCCTCGACTGCGGGTCGAGGACGCTGGCGGACAAGCCCGGCCAGCTCGCCGTGCCGGGCGCCCGGATGCCGCTGCTGCGTGAGGTGTTCGCGCTGGTCAACCGGTACCAGGCGAAGGACGTGAAGCTGAACGTCGAGACCAAGGTGGAGGCCGGCGCACCGGCCGAGACGGCGCCGCGTGAGCAGTTCGTCCGGGTCACCGCGGCCGAGATCCGCGCCGCCGGGCTGCTCGGGCAGGTGACCGTCCAGAGCTTCGACTGGGGCGCGCTGATGCGGATGCGCCAGGTCGAGCCGAAGCTCCCCCTGGTCGCCCTGACCAACTACGACTTCCTCCAGACCGGTCAGGCGGGCGCGTCGCCGTGGCTCGGCGGGCTGGACATCGACGACTTCGGCGGCGACCCGATCCGGGCGATCCGCAGCTTCGGCGCCAGCGCCTTCTCCCCCGTGCACGGCTCCCCCCAGAACGGCACGGTCACCGACCCCGGCTACAAGCCGTACGTGACCCGGGAGATGGTCGCCGAGGCGCACCGCTACGGCATCAAGGTGATCCCGTGGACGGTCGACGACCTGCCGACCATGGCCAAGCTCATCGACGACGGCGTGGACGGCATCATCACCGACTACCCGGACCGGCTGCGCGGCCTGCTGGCGCAGCGCGGCTACCGGCTGCCGAGGGCGTACGCGGCGCCGTTCGACATCCAGGCGCACCGCGGCGGTCGGGCCACCCGGCCGGAGAACACCCTGCCGGCATTCGCCAACGCGCTCGCCAACCGGGCGATCTCCACGCTGGAGCTGGACACCGGCGTGACCGCCGACGGGCAGCTCGTGGTGCTGCACGACCGCACCGTCAACGGCTCGCACTGCGTCGACACCGCCCCGGTCCGCCCCGGCGACCGGCAGTTCCCGTACGTGGGCAAGCCGGTGCACCAGCTGACGCTGGCGCAGCTCAAGACCGTGGACTGCGGCACGAAGACGCTGCCCGAGCTGCCCGCGCAGGTGCCGGCGCCGGGTGCCCGGATTCCCACCCTGGACGAGGTCTTCGCCCTGGTGAAGGCCAGTGGCCGCGATGACATCGGCATGAACATCGAGACGAAGATCAGCCCGGTGGTGAACGACACCGAGCCGTACCGCAGCTTCACCCGCAAGCTGGTCGGCGCGATCCAGGGGGCCGGTTTCACCCGCCGGGCCACCATCCAGTCGTTCGACTGGCGCACCATCACCTACGCGCGAGAGCTCGACCGGCGAATCGGCACGGTGGGCCTGGTCTGGCAGTACGGCCCGGCCGAGTGCGTCACCCTCGCCGACGAGTGCTCGCTGGAGGCCGTGTACGGCGATCCGTCGGTCAGGAGCCCGTGGACGGGTGGACTGGACTGGTGGACGTACCAGGACCTGGGCAAGCTGACCCGGGCGGCGGGCGCCGGCACGGTGTCGGCGAACTGGCAGGTGCACGACCCCCACCAGGGCACGGTGGCCTCGCCCGACTGGTACCTGCGGGAGAACCCGGCGTACTTCCATGGACCGGACGTACGCACCCTCCAGACCCGGTACGACCTGAAGGTGATCCCGTACACCGTTGACGACGCAGGGGTGATGCAACGGGTCATCGACCTCGGTGTCGACGGCATCATCACCGACGACCCGGACCTGCTGGTGAGTGTCGCTATCCGCAACGGCCTGCGCTGACGCGCTGACCGCCCGACCGCCGGCCGGCATTTTTCCGGCCGGCGGTCGTGTTACCTGCTCAGTGGCCTCGGGTAGTCGGGGGGCGTCCCCGCCGTGAAGACGAACCGCGCCGTGACCGAAACGCGGTAGCGGGGCGAGGGAATGCAGGTACGACTCATCGCATCCTGAGGAGGACCAGATGAGCACGCAGGCTGCTTCCACCAGGCCGATGAACCGGCCGACGTCCGACCCGCAGAACCCGGCTTCGATGCAGGACACGCAGACCCGACAGATGCCGGTGATGAACGACGGGCGTCGGAACGACATGCAGGCACCCGGTACGGAGACCAAGCAGGCGTTCAAGACCACCGAGTTCTGGATCTACCTGATCGCGGTGGCCGCTGTTCTGGGCGCCTCGCAGGTGGTCGGTAGGAACTCCGCCGGAGTGGACATCTTCCGGGCCGACAACGCCTGGTTCATGATCACCCTGCTGACGCTGGGTTACCTCGGTAGCCGAGGCCTGGCCAAGGCCGGCAGCAACTGGCGCAGCGGTGAGGAGCGCAAGGCCCGGCACTGACCGGGCGCGGTCTCACACCGCACGGTGGCCTCCGGGAGAATCTCCCGGAGGCCACCGTGGCTTGTGGACGACTACTCGTCGAAGCCGCCGAAGTCCCCGCCCATGTCGCCCTCGAAGGCGTCCTCGATCATCTCGCCGGCGACCATGCCGCCCGCGACGCCGAGCGCCGCCCCGGCGACCATGCCGCCCATCCCGTGCCCGCGGCCGTGGCCGCGGCCCGGCCCGAAGCCCTGGGAGCGCAGGCTGCCGTAGCGGGAGGTGGTCTCGCGCAGCCAGCCGTCGACGACCTGCGCCCAGTCGACGCGGTCGACGTCGGCGTGCGACACCTGGTAGCGGCCGAACGCGTCGTGCCCGGCGCTGAGGAAGCCGCCCCGCTTGTCGCACTCCAGGATCACGTCCACGCCGCGCTGGCTGGTCACGAAGGTCAGCTCGACCTCCCGGATCGTCTGCGCGTACTGCGGCGAGGCGAAGAACTCGATCTCCTGGTAGAACGGCAGCGTCTGCTGGACGCCCCGGATGCGACCGCGCTCCAGGTCCGCGTGCTTGAAGCGGAAGCCGAGCCGCTGGAACGCCTCCAGGATCCGCTCGTGCACCGGCAGCGGGTGCACGGCCACCTGGTCCAGGTCGCTCTTGTCCACGGCACGGGCCACCGCGAGCTCCGTACGCAGGCCCATCGTCATGCCGTGCAGGCGCTGGCCGTACACGTCGGTGATCGGGGTCTCCCACGGCACCGGCAGCTGGAACGGGATGGAGAGCTGCTGCTTGGGCGCGAGCTGGAGCGGGCCGCTGACCGCCATGCGGTGGAACTCCATGGTGCCCGCGTACTCCGTGTCGTGTCCCTCGACCTCGACCCGGGTGACCAGACCGATCACCACCTGCTCGATGGCCGCCGGGCTGTCACCGCCGAGGAGGTTGACCTGCCCGTCGAGGGTCAGGCCGGGTCGGGTGTTGGGGTTGGTCAGCACGGTGTCCACGCTGGGACCACCGACGCCGAACGCGCTCAACATCTTCTTGAAGACCATCGGAACTCCTGTGCGACAGCCGACCGCTCCAGGATGGAGTCGGACGTTGGCTCGGAGGCACCTTATCCAGGGGCCCTGTGAGGTGGCTGTGAAGTGCGCGTGGTAGCCACGCCCTGTTGTCACTCAGGAGCGCTCCGTCATGTCAGCGGCTCCCGTTTCGCCGGAACAGCACCCCGGAGGCGACCACGCCGACCACCAGGAACCCGGCGGCCCAGGCGAGCGCGGCCGGGGCCCACCCGCTGACCGGACCACCCACCAGCAGCCCGCGGATCGTCTCGACCAGCGGCGTCATCGGCTGGTTGCGGGCGAAGCCCTGGAGGAAGTCGGGCATCGTCTCCGGCGGCACGAACGCGCTGCTCACGTACGGCAGGAACAGCACCACGAAGGAGAACGCGCCGGCCGCCTCCGCGTTCGACACCAGCAGGCCGAACGCGGCCGACAGGGCGGAGATCCCGGACATGAGCAGAGCCAGCACGCCCAGCAGCGCCACCCAGTCGAGCACCGAGGCCGTCGGGCGGAAGCCGAGCAGCACCGACACCGCCACGACGATGGCCGTCGAGACCAGGTTGCGCGCCACGCTGGCGACGATGTGCCCGACCAGCACCGCCGAGCCGAGGACCGGCAGCGAACGGAGGCGGGCGATCATGCCCGTCGTCATGTCCTGGTTGACCCCGACGCCGGTGGACGCCGAGCCGAAGGCCGCGCAAATCAGCACGATCCCCGGCACCACATAGGTCAGATAGCGCGTGCCGGTCTCGATCGCGCCACCGAAGACGTAGACGAACGCGAGCAGCATCAGCACCGGCAGCACGATCGCGGTGATGAGAGCGTCCACGCTGCGGACCGAGCGTCGCAGGCCACGGCCGACCAGCGCGCTCACGTCGACGAGCACGCCGGGTACCCGGGTCAGCTCGGGGGCGGTCATCGGATCACCGCCATGGCCGGCGCCTGCTCGGTCAGCGCGAGGAACACCTCGTCGAGGGTGGGCCGGTGCAACGCAAGCCGCCGCACCTCGACGCCCTCAGCGTGCAGCAGGCCGAGCAGGTCCCGCACCGCCGACGCGCTGCCGTCGGTGGGGACGTGGACGGACAGCGTCTCGGCGTCCTCCCGGGCGCCTACCGCATTCCGGGCGAGCAGCATCAGGGCGCTGGCGAGCACGTCGGTGTCGGCCAGGAAGAGCTGCGCCGTCTCACCGCCGATCCGGGCCTTGAGCTGCTCGGCGGTCCCCTCGGCGGCGACCCGGCCACCGTGCAGCACGGTGATCTGGTCCGCCAGCCGGTCCGCCTCCTCCAGGTACTGCGTGGTCAGCAGGACCGTGACGCCGGCGGCGGCCAGCTCCGCGATCGAGCCCCAGACGTCGCGGCGGCTGCGCGGGTCCAGCCCGGTGGTCGGCTCGTCGAGGAACAGGACCCGAGGCTCGACGACGAGGCTCAGCGCGATGTCCAGGCGGCGGGCCATCCCGCCCGAATAGGTGGAGACCCGCCGCCTGCCGGCCGCCGTCAACTCGAAGCGGTCGAGCAGCTCGTCGGCTCGGGCCCGCGCCGAGGCGCCGGTCAGGTGGCGCAGCCGGCCCATCAGGATCAGGTTCTCCCGGCCGGTCAGCATCTCGTCGACGGCCGCGTACTGCCCGGTGAGGCTGATCGAGCGGCGGACCGCCGCCGGCGCGGAGACGACGTCGTGCCCGGCCACCACGGCCCGGCCGCCGTCCGGGCGCAGCAGCGTGGAGAGCACCTTGACGGCCGTCGTCTTGCCGGCGCCGTTCGGCCCCAGCAGGGCCGCGACGCTGCCGCGTTCGACCCGCAGGTCAACACCATCGAGTACGGCGACATCGCCGAACCGCTTCGTGAGTGATTCAAGTTCGACTGTGTATGCCATATACGGAGTGTATGCCATACACCAGGTATAGGATCAAGCCCTGATGGAACGCGCGATGTCACCGCTCGAAGCGGTCTGGTCGGCCAAGCCCTCCGCTGAACCACGGGAGGGGCTGTCGCTCACGCGCATCGTCAACACCGCCATCGAGATCGCCAACACCGACGGCCTCGGCGCCGTGTCGATGAGCCGGGTCGCCAAGAGCCTCGGGTTCACCACGATGTCGCTCTACCGGCATGTGGGGAGCAAGGAAGAGCTGGTCCTGCACATGCAGGAGGCCGCCGTCGGCCCCCCACCCGCGGACCTGGTCACGGGCCAGGGCTGGCGGGCGGACCTGGAACGCTGGTCGTGGACCGTCGTGCGCAAGTTCCGCCGCCACCCGTGGCTCCTGCAGACGCTGACGATGTTCGGCCCGCCCGCCACGCCGCACCAACTCAGCTGGCTCGATCACGGGCTCCGCGCACTGGGCCCGACGCCGCTCGACGAGAACGAGAAGGTGGCGGCCATCCTGCTCGTCCAGGCCCACAGCTTTGCCGACCTGACGTTCCACGCGGCCGGTGCGGCCACCGCGACCGACGACACCGACCCGTACGAGACGCTCTTCACCCGCGTCATCGATCCAACGCGGTTCCCCGCGCTGATGGCAGCGTTCACCGGCGGCGGCTTCGCCTCCACCGACGACCCCGAGGCCGACCGGGACTGGCTGTACCAGTTCGGCCTGCAACGGATCCTCGACGGCGTCCAGGTCCTCGTCGAGCAACGCCTCTCCGGGGAAGGCTGACCCCTCCGAGGCCGCCGTCGGGCAACGAATGTCGATACGGCGCCCCGCCAGCGACCCGGCGGGGCACCCGGCACACCCTTTGGAGCTGATGTCGTCAACGACTCAGCCACCGCTCCCACACCCCACCAGACCACCCG
>NZ_QGKR01000298.1 GCF_003172955.1 Micromonospora acroterricola
GGGGTCGCCAGATGGCCCGGGCCGACACCTGCACCGCCCCGTCCCCCGGCGAGCCCCGGCCCGCGGTGTCGGTCGGCTCCGTCACGCCCACCCCAGCGTCCGTGGTGTCGACGCCGGGAAGGACACGGCCACGGGTCACCAGGTCGGCGGCGAAGTCGGCCAGCTCGGCGAGGTGACGCAGGGTCGCCCCGGGCACCGCCGGAAGGTCGTCCAGGCCGCGGAGCAGCGGCAGCGCGTCGTCCGGGGCGTACACCAGCACGGGGACCCGCCACCCGGCCAGGGTGAGGCGACCGCGGGCCGGGGGCGCGACGTCGGTCCGGATCAGCTCGGGTGAGTCGGTCGGCGCGCCCGCCCGGGTGGGCAGGGTGAGCAGCGCGGTGTCCGGACGGGCCGGCTCGGCGGCCTCGGCGAGGGCGGTGGCCAGCGCCGCGTGCCCGGCGGCGAAGGGATGCGGGCGCTCCCGGGGCGCCCGGCCGGGGCGCGGCGAGGTGGCGGCCGGGACGGCGCTGTCCTCGGCCCAGACGGCGAGGCCGGCGGTTCCGCCGTCGCCGGGCAGCCACAGCCCGTGGATGACCAGCACGTACTCCCCCTTGTCGCCGCCCGCGCCCAGGATAGGCGGCCCCGATGGGCTAGCGTCGGCGCCATGGTCGACCTGCTGGTCATCGGCGGGCTCGGGGTGGACGTGCGGGTCCGGGTGCCCGCGCTGCCACTACCGGACGCCGATTCGCACACCGTCGAGCCGATCGAGCTGCGGATCGGCAACACCGGCGCCGGGGTGGCGCTGGCCGGGCGCGCACTCGGCCTGCGGGTACGGGTGGTCGACACCCTCGGCGCGGACCCGGCCGGCGACCTGGTCCGGGCGGCGCTGACCCGGGCCGGGGTGCCCGCGGTGCTGGCCGAGGATCGCGCCGGGACCCGGCGGTCGGTGAACCTGGTGGACCCGGGCGGGCGACGCACGTCGCTGTACGACCCGCGTCCCTGGCAGGGCCACGATCCGCCGTTTCCGCCGACGGAGCTGGCCGCGCTGGTCCGGGACGCCCGGCACGTACACCTCTCGATCATGGACTGGACGGTGCCGCTGCTGCCCGCGGTGCGGGCCGCTCTCCCGGCGGGCGTTGCGCTCTCCACCGACCTGCACGACTGGGACGGCGCGAACCCCTACCACCGGCCGTTCGCCGAGGTCGCCGACCTGGTCCTGGTCAGCGGAGTGCGGCTCGCCCACCAGGCCGCGCCGCTCGCGGGCGCGCTGGCGCCCCGCACGGTGGTCGTGACCCGGGGCGCGGAGGGCGCCGCGCTGTACCCGGGCGACGGCACGGCGGTGCCGGTGCCGCCCGCCACGCCACCCGGGCCGGTGGTGGACAGCAACGGGGCGGGCGACGCGTTCGCGGCCGGGCTGATCGCCGGTCGGCTGCGCGGCCGGCCGCTGGCGGAGTCGGCCCGGTACGCGGCCCGGGTGGCCGCCGCCGCCTGCACCCACGACGGCATGGAGTACCCGCCGGGCCTGCTGCCCACCGAGTGACGCGGACCGCCCCACGCGCCGCGCGTCCCGCTGCGCCGCTATCCGCTGCGGGGCGCTGGCGCGGCGGGCAGGATGGGCGCATGGCCTCAACCGTGCACATCCCTCTCGTCGGCGGCGCGGCGGACGGACAGACCGTCACCGTCGAGCTGGACAGCAACGGCCGTCCACCCTTGACCCACCACCACCTCGGGTCCGGTGGGCTGGCCGAGGCGCAGATCTACGAGCTGGAGTCCGCGGGCGAGCAGGCCCGTGAGTGGCGCTACCGGTGGACCGGCCCGGCGGTGTGACCGCTGGTTCAGACCCGGGCGAGGGTCTGGTTGCGCAGGCTGTCGAGCACGCCGCGGGTGACCTCGGAGGTGCCCCTGGCCAGCTCGCAGACCTCGGCCACCCGTCTGGCGGTGGCCTCGGCGCGCTGCTCCCGCTCATCCCAGAGCCGGTCGACCTCGGCCAGCAGCGGCCCCTCGACCTCCCGCTCCACGCCGCGCAGCGCCGGCACGCCGAGCCGCTGGGCCAGGTCGAAGACCTTGCCGGCGTACGGCAGCGGCAGGAACGGTGTGCCGACCATCGCCGCGAAGATCAGGAAGTGCAGGCGCATGCCGACGGCCAGGTCGAAGTGGCGCATCAAGCCGAGCACCTGCTCCGGTGAGTAGGTGCCGTGCAGGATGCGCCCCCGGTCGGCGGCGACCATGTGCGACAACACCCCGTGGGCGTGCCGGATGTCGTCGCGTTCCATCGGCACGAACAGCACGTACGCGTCGATCCGGTGCACCAGGAAGTCGCCGATCTGGGCCAGCAGCCGGTGGTAGCCGTCCACGTCGAGGCGTTCGGCGGCCCGCCCGGGCTCCCGCACGCTGATCCCGACCAGCCGGTTGCCGGCCGGCACGCCCTCCTCGGCCAGCAGGTGGGGTGGAAAGTCCGCCGGCTGCAACAGGAACGCCGGGTCGGCGGTGACCGTGATGGGGTTGAGCAGACCGGCCTCCTCCAGCATCATCCGGGACTCCTGGTCACGAACGGTCACCTGGGCAGCGCTGGCGAGCGTTTCCCGGACCATGCCGGTGTCCACGGCATCGCTGAGCGGGCCGACCCCCACCGCGTACGTGATCAGGGGCAGGCCGCGCTCCTGGGCGACCCGGACCACCCGCAGGTAGCGGCGTGCCTCCCGGTCGTAGAGGATCCCGCCGCCGCCCAGGATGAGCAGGTCGAGCTGGGCGAGGACCAGGGCGGAGTCGGTACGGCTGACGCCCTCCCAGGGCACCGCCTCCACGTGGGGGTGGGCGGCCCGGGTGTGCTCCGGGTTGCGGGAGAAGACGATGATCCGGGCGTTCGGCTCCTGTGTGCGCAGATCGGCGAGCAGGCCGGTGAGGATCGCCTCGTCGCCGAGGTTCCGGCCCCCGTACGAGCCGAGCACACCGATGGTCAGTCCGGCGCCGTGCGTCATCCGTCGCTCCTCCCCAGGTGCGGTCCGGGCCGGGTTCCCGCTGGGTGGGTGAACAGTCCTGCCGGGAGGACGCCTGACCGGACCTGGCGCCGGCTCAGTCCGCCGGGTCGAGCCGCTTGACCATCTGCTGGGCGGCGACCTCGAAGCCCAGGCTCCGGTAGAGCCCGATCGCCACGGTGTTCGTGCCGAAGACGTTCAGCCCCAGCTCGGGCACCCCCAGCTGGGCCAGTTCCGCCTCCATGAGCTGAATCATGCGACGTGCGTGCCCGCGTCCCCGGTGCGCCGGATGCACCTCGATGTTGTGGATCCAGGCCCGAGAGCCCTTGTCGGTGGCGCCGGGCGTCCCGGGCAGGGTCACCCAGATCCAGCCGACCTCGGTGTCGTCGACCCGGGCCACCCGCAGCAGCGCTCCCTCGGTGGCGGCGCCCGCCGGTAGCAGCTCCCGCAGCTGGCTCGCCGACCGCTCCCGGGCCGCCTGCGGGGTCAGCCCCCGGTGCGTGGCCAGGTCCTCGGCGTACACCTCTTCCAGCGACTCCCGCAGCGGGGTCAGCTCCTGCTCGCTCATCGGCGTCAACGTCAACTCCACCGGGTCTGCCTCCTTCATCGTCGGTTTCAGCGTGTAGTGCAGCAGGGCCGGCCGGGACGCGCCACCGGAATCGTCGCGGCCGCGGCGACGGGACGGCCCCCGCCCGCAAATTGGGTTGTCCGCCGCTGTGAGCGGGGCGCACGGTGGGTGGATGGCGGAGCGGACCACGACCCGGATCGGCTGGACGGGCCTGCCGGAGCGGGTCCGGGCCTCGGTGGAGGGCATCCTCGGTGATCGGGTGGTGCAAGCGGTGTCCCAGCCGGGCGGATATTCGCCGGGCACCGCGGATCGGGTACGCACCGCGGCCGGGCGGCGGGCGTTCGTCAAGGCGGTCAGCCCCGCACAGAACCCGGACAGCCCCGCCATGCACCGCGCCGAGGCGCGGATCGCCGCCGCACTGCCGGCCTCGGCACCGACGCCCCGCCTGCTCGGCTCCCACGACGACGGCGAGTGGGTGGCGCTGGTCTTTTCCGAGGTGGACGGTCGGCACCCGACCACGCCGTGGCGCGCCGACGAACTGTCCGGCGTGCTGAGAGCCCTCGAGAGGATGGCCGACGCCCTCACCCCGAGCCCGGTGACGCACGTGCCGACCGCGGCCGAACGGTTGGCCTGGGACTTCGCCGGCTGGCACCGGATCGCCGCCGACCCGCCGGAGCGGCTGGACCCGTGGGCCCGCGCGCACCTGGACCAGCTGTGCGCCGCCGCCGACCAGGGCATCGCCGCGCTGACCGGTGACACGCTCTGCCACGTGGACGTGCGGGCCGACAACCTGCTGCTCGACGCCACCGGCACGATCACCGTGGTCGACTGGCCGTGGGCCTGCCGGGGCCCGGCCTGGCTGGACACCGCGCTGCTGCTGGTCAACGTCCGGCTGCACGGTGGGCACGACACCGAGGCGCTGCTACGCCGGCTGCCGCTCACCGCCGATGTCGACCCGGCCGCGCTCACCGGGATGTACGTCGGCATGGCCGGCTTCTTCGCCGACAGCGCCCGGCGTCCACCGCCGCTCGGCATCCCCACCGTCCGCGCCTTCCAGCAGGCCCAGGCCGACGCACTGCTCCCCTGGCTGGCCCAGCGCCTCCCCTGACCAATTCGTCCGAGTGGTGTCCCGCCCGAGCTGGCCGCCTACGGTGCCGCTGGCGTCGACTCCAGCCGCTGCGCCAGCTGCGTCAGATCGTCGAGGCGCAGATCGCCGTCGAGCCCCTTCAGCGCTGCGATCATCGCGCCGGCCGCGCGCCCAGCCTGCAGCCCCACCTCGGCGTCCTCGACGACGAGACACCGCGCCGGGGACACGTCGAGCAGCGCGGCGGCCCGCAGGTAGCCCTGCGGATCCGGCTTGCCCGCGCTGACGTCCTCCACCGTGACCAGCACCGGCGCAACGATGCCGGCGGCGCCGAGCCGGGCCTCGGCCAGCCGGGCGTCGGCGCTGGTGACCACCGCCCAGGGCAACCCCAACCGGGCCAGTGTCGCCAGCAGTTCGTGGGCGCCCGGGGTGGCCGTCACGTCGGACAGGTCGTCGTACTGCAACGCCAACTGCCGCGCCGCCGCCACGGCGACGGTGGCAGCGTCGAGCGTGGGCAGCAGTCGGCGAATGGTCTGATCGGCGGGTCTGCCGTGCGCGATCGCCAGCGCCGCCTCCGGCGCTACGGCGTACTCGGCCGCCCACCGCCCCCAGGCGCGCTCGACGGCGGCGTCGGAGTCCACCAGGGTGCCATCCATGTCGAACAGCACCGCGTCGATCTCTGCCAGCTCCACGATCACGCCCCCCGAATTCGCTTCGTCACGAGAATAGATCCGGCCGCCGGTCAGGTGCCGACCTCGGGTGACCGATGGCGGGAAACGGACCCTGGGCTGGGAGCGAGGGGTCCGATGGCCGCCAGACTCGGGACCGAACCGGCGACATGATCGTTTGCATGATGACGACGACGACACTTGACGGCAAGGTCGCCCTGGTGACCGGGGGTTCCCGGGGCATCGGGGCCGGTATCGCGCTGCGCCTGGCACAGGACGGTGCCGACGTGGCGCTGACCTACCGGCAGAACGCGGAGCAGGCCGCGACCGTGGCGAAACAGATCGAGGCGCTGGGCCGGCGGGCGCTGGTCCTCCAGGCCGACGGCGCCGACCCCGCCGCCGTACGCGACGCGGTCGACCGGACGGCCACCGAGCTGGGTCGGCTGGACATCCTGGTGAACAACGCCGCGGTGTTCCTGGTCGGCGCCGTCAACGACCTCGGCACGGCGGAGCTGGAGCAGACGATCGCGGTGAACGTCCGGGCGCCGTACGTCGCCGCGCAGGCGGCACTGCGTCACTTGGGCGACGGCGGGCGGATCATCAGCATCGGCAGCAACGTCGGTGAACGGGCCGTCTTCCCCGGGCTGGCGCTCTACTCGATGAGCAAGACCGCCCTGGTCGGGCTGACCCGGGGCCTGGCCCGCGAGCTGGGCCCCCGGGGCATCACCGTCAACCTGGTCAACCCGGGGCCCACGGACACCGACGCCAACCCGGCGGACGGGCCGAACGCGGCGGCGATCGCCGGCTTCACCGCCGTCGGCCGCTACGCTCGCCCCGCCGACATCGCCGCCACCGTCGCGCACCTGGCCAGCCGCGAGGCCGGCTACGTGACCGGCGCGGTGGTCAACGTGGACGGCGGCTTCACCAGCTGAGGACACCGGGCGAGTCGGATCACAGCCGGCGCGCCCGGCCTCAACCATTTCCCGCCCGGGAGGCGTCTGTCCTGATGAGGGGGGTGGGCATGACCGAGACGTTCCACGAGTTCGTGGTGCACCGTTCGCCGGCCCTGTCCCGGACCGCCTACCTGCTCACCGGCGACCACCAGCTCGCCGAGGATCTGGTGCAGACCGCCCTGGCCCGCACCTACCGGCACTGGCGACGGATCCGCGACGGGGACGCGGAGGCGTACGTGCGCCGCGTCATGTACCACCAGCAGGTCTCCTGGTGGCGGCGCCGTCGCCTCGCCGAACGACTCGAAGCCGAACCCACCGAACAGGCCGGCGCCGACCACAGCGACACCACCGCACTACGGCTGACCCTCACCGCCGCGCTACGCCACCTCACACCCCGCCAACGCGCCGTCATCGTGCTGCGCTACTACGAGGACCGCACCGAAGCCCAGGTCGCCGAGATGCTCGGCTGCTCCATCGGCACCGTCAAACGCCACGCCCACGACGCCATACGGCGGCTCCGAACCGTCGCGCCCGAACTGGTCGACACCGCCGCGGAGAGGAGCACCCGATGACCGCCCGACTCCGCGAGGCACTGCGCTGGACCGCCGAGGACGTACCCACCTACCCCGTCTACGACCGCGCGCTCGCCACCGCCCGCCGCGACCGTCGGCGCCGGCTGACCGCCGCCGCCGGGGCGCTGACGCTGCTCGCGCTGGCCGGCGTCGTGGTGCCGCTGACCCGTACCCCTGCCCTCGACCCGGCCGCCGCCGCCGACGCCGCGCTGCCCGACCACATCGCCCTGCCACCGATCGGCACGCTGCACGTCACCGACCGTCCCCGCCTCGGTCCCGCGTCGATCGTCTTCAGCGGTTCGGCACCGCGCCTGCACGGATTGAACGACACGAACGTCATCGGCGTGGTCGCCGCCAACTCCGACCGCTACCGGATCATGCGGACAGGCAGGGAGGCCCCGGCGGGCGAGTCGGTCCACCTCTCGCCCGACGGCCGGTACCTGGCCCGTCCCGACGGAGACCAGGACGATCCCGACGTCGACGTCGTCGACCTGGTCACCGGCCGGACCCGGCAGCTGACGTCCACCGTCGACGGCAGCGTGGGGAGCACACCGGTCGGCTGGTCCGCCGACGGCCGGTCGCTGGTGGTCCGCGACGACGTGCCGGTCGCGTTCGACGGGGCCACCTACACCTCCGTGCTGAGCGTGGTGGCCCTCGACGGGGAGCGATGGACCAGGCTGGCCGCCGGCGCCCAGGAGGCGCGCGTCGGATCGACCGTCGCCGCCGACCCCGGTCGGCTCGCCTACCAGTACGGCCGCACGGTCGCCGTGACGGACCTCGATGGCCGGGAGCTCTCCTCGTTCGCGCTGCCCGACGACACCTGGCTGGCAGGCAAGGGCGCGTGGCGTCCCGACGGCGTGACGCTGACACTGGCCGCCCGCCGGTCGCACACCACCGAGTGGACCCTGCGCCAGGTCGACCCCGCCAGCGGCCGGGACGTCGGGCCACTGCGCCTGCCCGCCGTGTCCGGGGTCGTTGCCATCCGGCTGCTCGGGTGGGCGCCGGACGGGTCGGCGCTGGTGGCGGCCTACCAGCCGGACCCCCTCGCCCCCGACCGGCCACTGGAGGAGCAAACGGACCCGCCCACGACCGACCGGCGCGTGCGCAGCGTGCGGGTGCTGGCCCTGACGCCCGGCGCCACCGCGCCGCGAACCGTGTTGACCGCACCGGACCAGGTGCTCGCCGTCGACATCGCCGACCAGGTGATCCAGGGCGGACGTACCCGCGACGCGCAGCCGCCCGGCGGGGTGGGCGGCCGGTTCTGGCTCTGGACCGGTCTCATCACCGTGCTGGTGGTAGCCGGGACCGTGCTGTCCGTGAGCCGTCAGCGGATCGCGCTTTGGCTCGACGACCGGCGGTTCAGGCGGACACGCCGACCCGGTGGGTGAGGGACGGCAGCACCGTTCAGGTCACCCGTCCCCCTCCAGGACCGGCCGCACCGCGTCGACGAACGAGACGCGGCGGTTCGTCCGTACCTCGATCGCGGCGAGCCAACGCTCCCGGTGCCGGTCGCGCAGCGGCACCGTCGCAGCGCCCGCCTCGCCGCCGAGCCGGCGCTGATCGGCGTACTCCGCGGTGAGGCTGGCCAGCACCGACCGGGCCGCCGACGCGACGTCCGCCGGGCCCTCCAGCAACACCAGGTTGTACGCCTCGTCCACGCCGCGCATGGCGGCGTAGGTCTCGTCGTAGCCGGGTGCCGGCTCGTCTCCGCCGGCCTCCACCCACCGCCGGTCCAACCGCCGGTACGCCTGGTCGCAGGCGCTCAGGAACCCGACGTACGCGTCCCGCCGCAGCTCGTCCCGGCGCGTGGCCCGCCGCTCGGCCTTCTCCTGACGGGCAACGGTGAGCTGGTGGGCCAGTTGCCGGCGGGTGCTGAGTGCGCCGACCAGCCCGGTCAGGGCCGCGGCGGCCAACGTGGACAGAGCGGTGATCAGCGCGACGGCGACGGTGTCCTGCACCCGCCCATCATGGCGTCATCAGGTGCACCGGCCCTCACCGGAGTTGCCGACCTGGCTCGATGCCTGTCCCGGAAGGGAGGCGTGTTCATCGCAGCCACCCGACGAACCGCCGGTGCAGCCGGTCGGCGGGGATCACGGTCAGATCCGCGCTCGCCCGAGCGAGCTGCGCGCCCAGATAGAGGGCCAGGGTCAGTGGCGCCTCCGCGAACTCGGCGCGAAGTTTCCGCCTTTCCGTGGGACAGGGCCAGGGCAGGGCGCAGCCGTCGCAGCTCCAGATTGGCAGGACCGGCCCGTGGCTGGTCCCCGCCGCCTGCTCGTCGCCCATGCTCACTCCTCGTCCGGCCAGTGCTGGCGGCTGATCGGAATCCGGTGCCGAGTCCGGCAGGGAAGGTCCGCTCCACAGCGGCAGATCCGTCGCCATCTCCGCCAGGACCAGACCGGGTGGTGCCGCCGGGCGAGGGTGAGTGCGGTGACGATGAGGTACTCGTCGAATCGCACCCGCCGCATCGATTCCCTCATTCGCCGATCAGTCACCCACCGTCATTCCAGCCATCACTCTGCGGCGGTATTCTCGGCTGGTCTACGGGTTGCGGTTGCCAACGGCGGGCCGGCAACGCGCAACGGCGAGAGGACGAGTCGGTGCCATCCTTCGGTGCGCGGATGCGAGCGTTGCGGGAAGCCCATGGGCTCTCCCTGGCCGCCCTCGCCGAGCGACTACCCGCCGACAAGGGCCACCTGTCGCGGTTGGAGAACGGCCACCGCAAGCCCACCGACGATCTCGCGCGGCGCATCGACAACGTCCTCGGCGCGCGGGGTGAGCTCATCGCCAATGCTCATCTGGACGTCGCCGCCGCGCAGGATGCGCGGCCGTGGGAGACCGCCGATCTGCTGCGCCGGGTCCGCCTCAGCGACGCCACTCCAGCCACCCTCGAATCGCTCCAGGCCACCATCACTGATCTGTGCTGTCAGTACGGTTGGCGCGACGCCCGTCAGCTTCGGGCCGAGGGACAGGGCTGGCTTCGCGAGACCGTCCGCCTGCTCCGGCAACCGGTCGGCCTTCGTGAGCACCGGGAACTGCTGGTCTGCGCGGGCTGGCTGGCGCTGCTCATCGGCTGCGTCGAGTACGACCTCGGAATGCGTGCGAGCGCGGAGGCGACCCGGACGGCGGCCCGGCAGCTCGGCGAAGAGGCCGGGCACAACGGGATCGTCGGGTGGGCGTGGGAAATGGCCGCGTGGTTCGCCCTCACCCAGTCGCGTTGTTCGGCGGCGCTCGACGCCGCCCGTGCCGGCCAGGAGGCGGCCGGCTCGTCGTCCGTCACGGTGCAGCTCATCGCCCAGGAAGCCAAATCCCTCGGCCGGCTCGGCGACCTCGCGGGCGTCCGGAGAGCACTCGACCGCGGTCGGCATCTGCTGGATCATCTGCCAGCACCGGACAGGCCCGACGATCATTTCCAGGTCGACCCCGCGAAGTGGTCGTTCTACGCGATGGACGCCTACCGGCTTGCCGAGGACGATGTTCGGGCCGAGCGGTACGCCGCTGAAGTGATCGAGGCCGGGACCGCACCGGACGGCGTCGAACGGTCGCCGATGCGGGTGGCAGAGGCACAGCTGACGCTGGCAGCCACCGCAGCGCGGGCCGGCGACCTGGAACATGCCGTGCACACCGGTCTGACAGCCTTCGGAGCCGACCGCCGCTCGCTCCCGTCCCTGCTGCTCATCGCCGGCGAGGTGGACGCCGAACTGCACCGCCGGTACCCACGCGAGCCGGCCACGGCAGAGTTCGAAAGCGCCCTGCACGTCCTGCGACAGACAGTGATCGGCAGCGGCTCGCCGGTTCGGTAGGCCACGGATGGCCCACAGCGTGCCCGTGCTGCCGCCTGGCGCGTGGGGCATGTGTGCTTGAGCGGCCGAACCAGCGGCTTGCCCGGACCGCCTACAGTGCCAGCATGTCGCCTCGGGTGGAGCGCCTGCTCGCCTGGCCCTTCGCCGTGACCGCGTTCGTTCTACGGGTCTGCTCCGAGCTCTGGTTCAAGCCGGTGACCTGGCGGATCGATCCGAGCGGCGTGGTCAGCGGGGCGGGTCCTCGCCGGTGAGCCCGTCCACCGACTCCCGGATCAGGTCGGCGTGGCCGACGTGGCGGGCGTACTCCTCGATCAGGTCGACCAGGATGCGGCGCAGGCTCGGCACCTGACCGTCCGGCCAGTCACCCCGGGCCAACTGCTCCGGCCCGGCGTCGGCCAGCAGCTCCGCGACGGTGGCGCGGGAGCGGGCCACCGCCTCCCGCCAGAGCGTGTAGAGCTGTTCGGGGGTGTCCTGGGCGGCCGAACGCCAGTCCCAGCCCGGATTCGCGTCCCAGTCGTTCGTGTCCCACGGTGGCCCCGGTGAGCGCCCGGCCAGCTTCAGCGAGAAGTAGAGGTCCTCGACCAGGGCCAGGTGCTTGAGCAGCCCGCCCAGGGTGATCGACGACCGGCCGAGCGTCGCCCGCAGGCCGGCGGCGTCGAGACCGCCGGTCTTCCACGCGAGGGTGGCGCGCTGGCGGTCCAGGGAGCCGAGCAGCGTGGCGGTCTCGTCGCCCGCGATCGGCGGTTCGGGGTGACCGTGCTCGTCCGCGGTGGTCATGGAGACGGACGCTACCGCTCGACGCGGCGGGGCGCTGCCCATGCCGGTCACCGGCAGGCTGCCAGGATTGGTGCTGATGCGAGAAGGGGTGGGCGCGGCAGGTTTCGAACCTGCGACCCCCCGCTTGTAAGGCGGGTGCTCTCCCACTGAGCTACGCGCCCGGAACGCCCGTGCGGCGGGCCGGAGGCTGGCAAGCTTACCCTGCTCGCCGCCGGCCCGGGCGCACGGCTCACCCCGGTGGGGTGGTGGTCAGGCGGCGGCGTCGGCGATGGCCTTG
The DNA here is from genome assembly GCF_003172955.1 of Micromonospora acroterricola. Taxonomy (GTDB): domain Bacteria; phylum Actinomycetota; class Actinomycetes; order Mycobacteriales; family Micromonosporaceae; genus Micromonospora; species Micromonospora acroterricola. Next base: position 11,654 of record NZ_QGKR01000298.1, read on the forward strand.
CGCCAGCTCTGCTGGTCGCGGGCCTCGCCCGGACCGTTCAGCTCGGCGAAGCGGACCACGCCGTTGCGGTCGATGACGAACGTGCCGCGGTTGGCGAAGCCGGCCGCGTCGTTGAAGACCCCGTACGCCTGGGCCACGGCGCCGTGCGGCCAGAAGTCGGCCAGCATGGGGAACTGGTAGCCCTCCCGGTCGGCCCAGACCTTGTGGCTGTAGACCGAGTCGACGCTGACCGTCAGCACCTGGACGGCGTCGTTCACGTACTCGTCGAGGTTGTCCCGCATCTCATTCAGCTCGCCCTGGCAGGTGCCGGTGAAGGCGAGGGGGTAGAACACCAGCAGCACGGTGCGCCTGCCGCGGAAGTCCGAGAGCCGGACCTCCTGGTTGTTCTGGTCCTTCAGCACGAAGTCCGGCGCCTCGGCGCCCACGTCGATGGGCATGGGAACTCCTCGGTCGGATCGGGGGGAGGTGGGCACGAGCCTGCCAACCCGGCGGTGCGGACCGCCGGGCGCGCGAGGGGGAACGGGCCGGGCTACTTCTTGGCCTTGGCCCCTCGGCGCAGCACCAGACGGGCGCCGCTCCAGTCCCGGCCGGCGTTGACGGTCGAGGTCTGCTGAAGGCCGGCGGTGGGCGCGGACTCCGCGACCTCACTCGGCTCGACGTGCCCGTCACGCCCCGCCTTCGGGGTGAGGAGCCACACGACCCCGTTGTCGGCCAGCGGGCCGAGGGCGTCGACGAGAAGCTCGAAGAGGTCACCGTCGCCGTCGCGGTACCAGACCAGCACCGCGTCGACCACCTCGTCGGTGTCCTCGTCGACCAGATCTCCACAGCGGTCGGTCAGGGCGTCCCGGAGATCCTGGTCGACGTCGTCGTCGTACCCCATCTCCATGACGACCATCCCCGGTTCGATCCCGAACCGGTCCGCCAGGCTGCGTACCCCGTCGGCGGCCTGACCAGCGGTCGCGCTCACTGTCGCGTGCCTCCTCATCTCGTCCCTGCTCGCGGCGCCGGAACCGACGCCGTCAGGCAAAGTCCACACAGTTGTGCGTCCCCGCGCAAGTGGCGCACCGGGTGGAACGGAATTTACCGTGCCAGCAGCGTACGGGCACCGTCGGTAATGGCTTCCGGGGAGACCAGAACCTGACGTGCTGCCGGACCTAATGGTACAAACGAGTCAACTCCGGCTACTCGTCGCGCTGCCCCGACATATCCGGCGTCGACCAGTGCGGCGATCACGCCCTCACCGACACCGCCGGAACGGCGTGTCTCGTCCACCACCAGCACCCGGCCGGTCGCCGAGGACTCCCGGATGATGTCGGCCACCGGCAGGGGGGCCAGCCAGCGCAGGTCCACCACGCGGGTGCCCACCCCCTCCTCGGCGAGGACGGCCGCGGCCCGCAGCGACATCCGCACGCCATTACCGAAGGTGATGATGGTCAGGTCGTCGGCCGAGCCGACCCGGTAGACCCGGGCCCGGCCGATCGGCACGTGCCCGGCCACCCAGGAGCCGGGCTCCGGATAGCCGGCCAGCCACTCCCCGTCGCCCTCGGCGTACAGGTCGCGGGTGTGGTAGAGCGCGATCGGCTCCAGGAACACGCAGACGCTGCCGTCCACCGCCGCGCTGGCCAGGCAGGTCCGCAGCATGGGCGCGGCGTCGTCCGGCCGCGCCGGCACGGCGACCACCAGACCGGGCACGTCCCGGAGTACGGCCACCGAGTTGTCGTTGTGGAAGTGCCCGCCGAATCCCTCCTGGTACGCCAGCCCCGCCACCCGCACCACCATCGGGTTGCGGAACGCGCCCCGCGAGAAGAACTGCATCGTGGCCGCCTCGCCCCGCAGCTGGTCCTCGGCGTTGTGCAGGTACGCCAGGTACTGGATCTCCGGCACCGGCAGCATCCCGGCCAGCCCCGCGCCCAGCCCCAACCCGAGCACCGAGGTCTCGTCGAGCAGGGTGTCGAAGACGCGGGCCGCCCCGAACCGGTCGCGCAGCCCCTTCGTCACCCCGTACACGCCGCCCTTGGCGGCCACGTCCTCGCCGAAGACCGCCATCTGCGGGTGGTCGAGCAGCCCGTCGGCGAGCGCCGCGTTGATGCTCTGCGCCAGGGTGAGCGGGCCGGCGAGCTCCGGCGGCTTGCCCCCGAACGCCTCCGCCCGGGCGCCCGCGCCCGCGCCGCTCGCCCGGGCCGCCACGGCCCGGCTGCTCGTCGACGCCGGTGTGGCGACGACGAGCAGCCCGGCGGAACTCGCGGCCGACCTGGAC
>NZ_QGKR01000302.1 GCF_003172955.1 Micromonospora acroterricola
CCCTCCTCCGTGTTCGGCCCCAGCCCCGCCCGCCACGAGGGCCGGTGGCGGGGCGGCTAGGCTGGCTTACCGTGCTCGTACTGGTGGTGGACAGCTCGACTCCCGCGGTTACCGCCGCTCTGGTGGAGGTCTCGGCGAACGGTGTGGCGTCCCGGGCGCACCGGTGCACGGTCGACGCCCGCGCGCACGGCGAACTGCTGGCCCCTCAGGTCGACGCGGTTCTCGCCGACGCGGACGCGCGCCCGCGTGACCTGGGTGCGATTGTCGCCGGGCTCGGCCCGGGGCCGTTCACTGGGCTGCGGGTCGGCCTGGTCACGGCCGCCACGATGGGCCAGGTGCTCGGCATTCCCGCGTACGGCGTCTGCTCCCTGGACGGCATCGGCTACCCGGCGGCGGCCGGCGAGCCGGTGCTGGCCGCCAGCGACGCCCGCCGCAAGGAGCTCTACTGGGCCGTCTACGACGGCGCCGGCCAGCGGATCGTCGGGCCCGAGGTGTCCACGCCCGCGGTGGCCGCCGCGCGCGCCCGGGAGCTGGGGGCGACGGTTGCGGTCGGCGACGGCGCCCACCGGTACGCCGAGATCCTGAACCTGCCGGTCCGGGTCGAACCGCGCTACCCGGACGCCACCGTGCTGGCGTTGCTCGCCGCGGAGCGGATCCGGGCCGGCGCACCCAGCGAACGGCTCACTCCGCTGTACCTGCGCCGTCCGGACGCCGTGGTGGCGACGGCCCGCAAGCCGGTCCTCCCGTGAGCGCGAGGAGTGAGCTGGGTTTGCGAGCCCCGCAGTCGCGAACAGAGGTGGCACCGTGAGCGCGAGGAGTGAGCTGGGTTTGCGAGCCCCGCAGTCGCGAACAGAGGTGGCACCGTGAGCGCGAGGAGTGAGCCGTGTTTGCGAGCCCCGCAGTCGCGAACAGAGGTGGCACCGTGAGCGCGAGGAGTGAGCCGGGTTTGCGAGCCCCGCAGTCGCGAACAGAGGCGCGACCGTGAGTGTGCGGCTGGAGCCTTTCCGCTGGTGGCACATCGACCAGGTGCTGCCGATCGAGGCTGACCTGTTCGGCGCCGAGCAGTGGTCGCCGGCGATGTTCTGGAACGAGCTGGCCAGCGGGCACTACTACCGGGTGGCCGTCGGCGAGGACGGCCGGGTGCTCGGTTACGCCGGGCTCGCCGGGGCGCCCCCGGACGAGGTGTGGGTGCAGAACATCGCGGTCCGGCGCGACGCCCAACGACGCGGCGTCGGCCGTGTCCTGCTGGAGGAGTTGCTCGCCGAGGCGGCCCGGCGTGGCGTACGCAGCATGCTGCTGGAGGTCGCCGTGGACAACGCCGCCGCGCAGCGGCTCTACGCGACGTACGGGTTCGAGCCGATCGGGGTGCGGCGCGGCTACTACCAACCGAGCAACACCGACGCGCTGGTCATGCAGCGCGTCGCCGAGCCGACCGGAGACGGACCACACGACCATGGCTGACGAACCGCTGATCCTGGGCATCGAGACCTCCTGCGACGAGACCGGCGTGGGCATCGTCCGGGGGCACACCCTGCTGGCCGACGCGCTCGCCTCCAGCGTCGAGGAACACGCCCGTTTCGGGGGCGTGGTGCCCGAGGTGGCCAGCCGGGCCCACCTGGAGGCCATCGTGCCGACCATGGACCGGGCGCTGAGCGAGGCCGGCGTCACGCTGGCCGACATCGACGCGATCGCGGTGACCTCCGGTCCGGGGCTGGCCGGCGCGCTGCTCGTGGGCGTCGCCGCCGCCAAGGGGTACGCGCTCGCCGCGGAGAAGCCGGTGTACGGCGTCAACCACCTGGCCGCGCACGTCGCGGTGGACACGCTGGAGCACGGTCCGCTGCCCGAACCGGCCATCGCCCTGCTGGTCTCCGGCGGGCACTCGTCCCTGCTGCTGGTCGACGACCTGGCGCGGGGCGTGACGCCGCTCGGCGCCACCATCGACGACGCGGCCGGTGAGGCGTTCGACAAGGTGGCCCGGCTGCTCGGCCTGCCGTTCCCGGGCGGGCCGCCCATCGACCGCGAGGCGCGGGCCGGCGACGCCGCCGCGATCGCCTTCCCGCGCGGCCTGACCGCCGCGAAGGACCTCGCCGCGCACCGGTACGACTTCTCGTTCTCCGGGCTGAAGACGGCGGTGGCCCGCTGGGTCGAGGCGCGGCAGCGCGCCGGCGAGCCGGTTCCGGTTGCTGACGTGGCCGCGTCCTTCCAGGAGGCGGTCTGCGACGTGCTGACCACGAAGGCGCTCGCCGCCTGCCGTGCGAACGGGATCGAGACCCTGGTGATCGGCGGGGGAGTGGCGGCGAACTCGCGGCTGCGGGCGTTGGCCGAGCAGCGGGCCGAGAAGTACGGCATCCGGGTGCGGGTGCCCCGCCCGAAGCTGTGCACCGACAACGGGGCGATGGTGGCCGCGCTCGGGTCACACCTGGTCGCGGCGGGGGTCGCGCCCAGCCGGCTGGACCTGCCGGCCGACTCGGCACTGCCGTTGACCACGGTCAGCGTGTGACGGGGGCGGCGGACATGATCGTGCGGATGTGGGAGGCGCGCGCCGAGGCGTACGGCGTCGCCGACCTGATCACCTGGGTGTGCGACACCGCCCTGCCCGAGTTGGAGCACGACCCGCTGCACGTGTCCAGTGAGGTCTTCTCCTCCACCGACCACCTCGTGGTGGTCATCTCCAAGTGGCGCAGCAACCCGCGCCCGCTGCCCGAGCCGCCCGCCCTGCTGGTGGCCCGGGCTCCGCACTCCTGGGACTTCACCCAGGTCGACCGCTGACCCGGCCGACCCGGCTCCGCCGTGAGCTGCGGCACCATCGGGGGATAATTGGTTCGCCCGGGTCGATGAGGCCGCCTAGCGTCGAGCCCCTATGCGCTTCACACTGGCCGGCGATCCCGGCGTACCCGATGCCCGCTCGGCAACCCGCTATCTGATCTGGTTGGCGAGCCGGCACAAGCGGCTGTTCACCGTGGGTATCGCGCTCGGTGTGGTGTGGATGGTGGCGCAGGCGCTGATGCCGGCCGCCGTCGGCCGGGCCGTCGACGGGCTGGCCCGCCGCGACGAGGGCGCCCTGCTCACCTGGGGTCTGGTGCTGTTCGGGCTGGGCGTGCTCCAGGCGGTCGCCGGGATCCTGCGGCACCGCTGCGCCGTGCACAACTGGCTGGCCGGGGCGTACCGGACGGTGCAGTTGACGGTGGAGGCGGCGAACCGGCTCGGCGCCGCGCTGCCCCGCCGGGTGGCCGCCGGCGAGGTGGTGAGCATCGGCACGGCCGACATCGGCCAGATCGGGCACGCCATCGACATCACCGCCCGGGGCGCCGGTTCGCTGGTCGCGATCGCCACCGTCGCCGTGATCCTGCTGAACGCCTCGATGCCACTCGGGCTGGTCGTGGTGCTCGGCGTGCCGGTGCTGATGGCGGTGGTGGCGCTGCTCATCCGGCCGCTGCACCGCCAGCAGCAGGCGTACCGGGACGCGGAGGGTGCGCTGACCACCCGGGCCGGCGACATCGTCTCCGGGCTGCGGGTGCTGCGCGGCGTCGGGGGTGAGCCGCTGCTCTCCGCCCGTTATCGCGCCCGGTCACAGGAGCTGCGGACGCGTGGCCTGCGGGTGGCCCGGGTCGAGTCGCTGCTGGAGGCGGCCCAGGTGCTGCTGCCCGGCGCCTTCCTGGTGCTGGTGACCTGGCTGGGCGCCCGGTTCGCGCTGCGCGACCAGATCAGCGCCGGGCAACTGGTCGCCTTCTACGGCTACACCGCGTTCCTGGTCAACCCGTTGCGCAACCTCACCGAGGCGGTCGACAAGTTGACCCGTGGGCACGTGTCGGCCCGCCGGGTGGTCCGGCTGCTGCGACTCACCCCGGAGCTGGTCGACCCGGCGCAGCCGGTGGCGCTGCCCGACGGGCCGGGGGAGGTGGCCGACCCCGACTCCGGGGTGGCGCTGCGACCCGGCCAATTCACCGCGCTGGCCACCACCGCCCCGGAGGACGCGGCCGCGATCGTGGACCGGCTCGGCCGGTACACCGATTCGGACGCCACGCTGCACGGCGTACCGCTGCGGTCGCTGGCGCTGACGACGGTGCGCGCGCGGATCCTGGTGGCCGACAACGACGCACATCTGTTCACCGGCCGGCTCCGCACGGAGCTGGACCCGCACGACCGGGACGACGACGACGTGCTCACCGAGGCGCTGGTCGCGGCGAGCGCGACGGACATCGTCGAGGCGCTGCCCGACGGGCTGGACAGCCTGGTGGCCGAGCGCGGCCGGGAGTTCTCCGGGGGGCAGCGGCAGCGGCTGCGCCTGGCCCGTGCGCTGGTCGCCGACCCGGAGACGTTGCTGCTGGTGGAGCCGACCAGCGCGGTCGACGCGCACACCGAGGCGCGGATCGCGCAGCGGTTGGGCGCCGCCCGTGCCGGCCGGACCACCCTGGTCTGCACCACCAGCCCGCTGGTGCTCAGCCGAGCCGACCGGGTGATCTTCGTGGAGGACGGCAAGGTGGTGGCCGAGGGGACGCACGCCGAGCTGCTGGACGGCGAGCCGCGCTACCGGGCGACGGTCAGCCGGGAGGAGAACTGATGGCCACCGCACTGCCGGTCGCCGACGCGCGGCAGGTCCGCCGGTACGCGCGGACGCTCGTCCGCCGGCACCCGCGCGCGCTGGCCGCCGCGCTGGGCCTGCACGCGCTGGCCGCCGCCGCCGGGTTGGTCGCCCCGCGGCTGCTCGGTGACCTCGTGGAGGGCATCTCCCGGGGCGTCGCGCAGTCCACGGTGGACCGGGTCGCGCTGCTCATCGGCGGTTTCGTGGTGGCCCAGTCGGTGCTGGTCCGGTTCGCCCACCTGGCGTCGGCCCGGCTCGGTGAGCGGGTCCTCGCCGAGCTGCGCGAAGAGTTCGTGGACCGCGTCCTCGACCTGCCGCTGGCCACCGTCGAGCGTGCCGGCACCGGGGATCTGCTCACGCGCACGTCCCGGGACGTCTCCGCGCTGTCGCGAACCGTCCGCCTGGCGGTGCCCGAGACGCTGATCGCGGTGGTCACCAGCGGGTTCATCGTCGGCGCGCTGCTGCTGATCGGCCCGCTGCTCGCGCTGCCCTGCCTGCTGGCGGTGCCGCTGCTCTGGGCCGGCGCCCGCTGGTACCTGCGCCGCGCCCCCGCCGGCTACCTGCGGGAGAACGCCGCATACTCGGACATCACGGACGGGATCAGCGAGACCGTCGAGGGCTCGCGGACCACCGAGGCGTTGCGGCAGCAGGCGCGCCGTCGGGCCCGCACCGACACGGACATCGGCCGGTCGTACGCGGCGGAGCGCTACACCCTCAACCTGCGGACCGTCTTCTTTCCGGTCGCCGAGATCGGGTACGTGGTGCCGGTGGTCGCCACGCTGCTGATCGGCGGCTGGTTCTACCTGCGGGGCTGGGTCAGCCTCGGCCAGGTCACCGCGGCGACCCTCTACGTGCAGCAGTTGGTGGACCCCGTCGACCGGCTGCTGTCCTGGTTGGACGAGCTCCAGGTGGGCGGCGCCTCGATGGCCCGCCTGCTGGGGGTGGCCCGTACCGGTGAGACTTCCGCCGCCGGCGTTCCGGCTCCTGTCGCACCCTCCGACGGCGGCCCGGAGCAGCTCGCGGCCCGTGACGTCCGGTACGCGTACCGGGCCGGGCGGGACGTCCTGCACGGGGTGACCCTGGTCCCGCGGCCGGGCGAGAAGCTGGCCATGGTCGGGCCGTCCGGCGCCGGTAAGTCCACGCTGGGTCGGCTGCTGGCCGGGGTGCACGCCCCGCGCAGCGGCTCGGTGACCGTGGGCGGCCGGCGACTGGACGAGCTGCCGCTGGACGAGCTGCGCTCGCACGTCGCCCTGGTCACCCAGGAGCACCACGTCTTCATCGGCTCGCTACGGGAGAACGTGGCCATGGTCCGGCCCGGCGCCGACCCGGCGCAGGTGCGGGCGGCGCTCGCCGCGGTCGCCGCCCTGGACTGGGCCGAGGCGCTGCCCGACGGGCTGGACACGGTGGTCGGCGCCGGCGGTCATCCGCTCTCCCCGGCGCAGTCGCAGCAGGTGGCGCTGGCCCGGCTGGTGCTGGCCGATCCGCACACCCTGGTGCTCGACGAGGCGACCTCGTTGATCGACCCGCGCGCCGCCCGGGAGCTGGAACGGTCCCTGGCCGCCGTGCTGGCCGGCCGTACCGTCATCGCCATCGCGCACCGGCTCTTCTCGGCACACGACGCCGACCGGGTGGCGGTGGTGGAGGACGGCCGGATCACCGAGTTCGGTCCGCACGACGAGCTGGTGGCGGCCGGCGGCTCGTACGCCGCGCTGTGGCGCTCCTGGCACCACAGCGACGAGCCCGGCGACCGGCCCGCCACCAGCGAGGCAGGCGACTAGCTCCGGCGCAGCATCCGGTAGGTGGCGATCCCGCCGGTGCCCAGCGCGGCGAGGAAGACCAGCCAGACGACGGTGCTGCTGACCCCGACCTGCGGGCCGGTGTTCGCCGCGGCGGCGGCCAGCAGGCCGTCGTTGCCGGGGGCGGGCAGCGCCGCTGGCGGCAGTTCCGGCCAGCGGACCAGCCCGGTGCTCTCCAGCATCTGCATGTGGTGCATCACGAAGCCGTTGGCGTCGTCGCAGAGCTTGCGGACGGTGGCGTCCCGGGTGCTGGCCCGCACCGCCCCGATCACCGGGAAGATCTTCCCGTGGGCCACCCGGAGCCGGGTGACGAAGATCTGGTCGAACCGGGCGCCGGAGGCGTTCTGCATCTCCGACAGCCAGCCCTTCTGCTCGGCGGTCGGCTCGCTCGGGATGCTCGCCCTCAACCTGTTGGCGGCGTCGACGACGAGCTGGTCGAGCTTCTGGTGCTCGTTGGCGATGCCCGCGCCGATCTCCCGGACCTTGGCCGACTGCCCCTTCTCGGCGGCCATCTGACCGGCCGGCATCTCCCACAACCCGGCCAGCCGCACCCCGTTGAGCAGTGTCATGTCGGCGGCGTTGAGCTGCTGCCCGCCGGCGGGCGCGGCGACGGCCACGCCCGGCAGGACAGCGATCCCCGCGATGACGGCGATGAGCAGCATCGCCGCCCGGTGGGTCCGGTTGCCCAGCCGGCGACGGGCGGATCTGAGCGGTGCCATGTCTGCGGTGCCTCCTCGGTCCGGACCGAAACGCGTCTGGACCGGGCAGCCGTATGCTGCCGGCTGCCCGTCCGTCCACTGATACGGACTGACCGCCCGATCAGTTCACCGGTTGGCGGGGCGGGTCAGCGGGTGACGGCGAGGAAACCGCCGAGCAGCAGCAGGGTGAGCGCGGCGACGGCGAAGAGCACCAGCAGCTCGCGGCGGCCGTGCGCAGTGGCATCTCCGCCGGTCGACGCGTCGGCGGCCAGGGCGGGCAGGTCGCGGGTCAGTGCGGCCAGGTCACCGAGGGTGCGGGCGGTCCACACGGCGCCGACCCGGTCGGAGAACTCGTCCAGGGTGAGCCGGCCCGCCGTGGTGTGCCGGTGCAGCTCGGCGACCACCCGGTTGCGGTCGTCGTCGGAGGCGCGCAGCTCGACATCCACGCCGGACAGGGTACGCGGATCAGCCCACGTCGAGGGGGTCGGCGAGCAGCCGTTCGAAGGCCAGTTCGGCGGCGCCGATCAGGGGTGCGTCCTTGCCCAGTTTGGGGGTGCGCAGCCGTACGTGCTCCAGGCAGGCGTCGAGCGCGTTGGAGTTGAGCCGGCTGCGGATCTGGGCTGCCGCGGCGAGGTAGAGGTCGCGCATGGTGCCGCCGAAGATGACCATCTCGGGGTTGAAGATGTTCACCAGGTTGGCCACCCCGAAACCGAGCCAGTCACCGGCCTGGCGAACCGCCGTCTGGGCCCGGGCGTCGCCCCGGTCGGCGGCGTCGAAGACCGCCAGCAGCGCGTCCCGGCCCCGGGCGTCGGAGCGCCCGGCGGCACGGAGCAGGCCGTGTTCGCCGATCTCGGTCTCCCAGCAACCCCGGGAGCCGCACTCGCAGGGCATGCCGTCGCGGACCACCTTCATGTGGCCGACCTCGCCGCCGTACCCGCCGTGCCCGGTCAGCCGACGCCCGCCGGCGATGATGCCGGCGCCCACGCCGACGTCGCCGTACAGGTAGATGACGTTGTCGCAGCCGGCGGCGACACCTCGCGCGTGCTCGGCGAACGCGGCCACGTCGGCCACGTTGCCCACCGTGATCGGCACGTCGATGCCCAGTTCGGCGCCGAGCGCCGCGCCGATCGGCTCGTCCACCCAGCCGGTGGTCGGGCCGAGCCGGACCAGGCCGTCGTCGCGGCGGACCATGCCGCAGACCGCCACGCCGGCGCCGACGCAGATCGCGTCGGCCGGCACGCCCTGCTGCATCTCCTTGACCGCGCCGGCCAGCAGCGGCGCCGCCTCCGCGGCCAGCAGGCCGCGCGGCCGGTCCAGCTCCCGCTGGTCCAGCACCGCGCCGCCCAGACCGATCCGGGCGGCGCGCAGCCGATCCACCTCCACGGAGTACGCGTACGCGAACACCCGGGCCGACTCGGGCCGGACGACCAGCGACGGTCGTCCGGCCCGGCCGGTCTCCCGGGGCGCTCCCTCGCTGACCAGCCCCACGCCGGCCAGGTCGGCGGTGAGCGCGCCGATGGTGCTCCGGTTCAGGCCCAGCGTGGTGGTGAGTTCGGCACGCGTGGTCGCCCCGTGGACGTGCACGTGTCGCAACAGGGCCCCGAGGTTCTGCCGTCGAACCTCGTCCTGGCTCGGTGCCGGGCGCATCGCGGTGCCACCTCCCGCGGTCAGCGGGTGCCGGTAGCGGCGGCGCGGCGGCGGGAGAGAGCGTCCACGCTGGCGGCGAGGAGAAGCACGACGCCGGTGACCACGTACTTGACTCCCGCGCTGTACCCCATCAGACCCATTCCGTTTTCGATGACCGCGACCACCGCGCCGCCGAGCACGGCGTCGAGGACGCGGCCCTTGCCGCCGAAGAGGCTCGTGCCGCCGATCACCGCCGCGCCGACCGCGTAGAGCAGTACGTTACTGCCACCCGTGTTCGGGTCGACCGAGTTGGCCCGGCTGGCCGCCACGATGCCACCGACGGCGGCCATGGACGAGCAGATCACGAACACCGAGATCCGGATCCGGTCGACGTTGATGCCGGCCCGGCGGGCCGCTTCCCGGTTGCCGCCCACGGCGTAGATGTGCCGGCCGTAGCTGGTGCGTTGGAGCACGAAGGTCCAGACGATCAGCAGCACCGCGATGACCGGCACCACGATCGGCACACCCTTGAGCGAGACGATCAGTACGTTGCGGCTGCGCTCCAGGTTGAGGACGTACACCGCCGTGCCGAGGATGACGGCCAGCCCGGCGATCCGGAGCGCCACCACCGCGATCGGGTCGGTGATCAGACCGCGGGCCACGCGGTTGCGGTGGCGCAGCAGTTGCACCGCCGCGTAGCCGACGACGGCGAGGACGGTCAACGCCCAGCCCAGGGTGGGGGCGAGGTTGCGGTTGGCGATGGCGACCAGCACCTCGTCCCGGACGGAGATGTTGGTGCCCTCCTTCACGAGCAGCAGCACGATGCCCTGGAAGGCGAGGAAGCCGGCGAGGGTGACCACGAATGACGGAATTCCGATCTTCGCGACGAGCAGACCGAGGCCGGTGCCGATGACCAGTCCGGTGGCGACCGCGGCGAGCACGGCCACCCACCAGGGGTAACCGAGGACGGTGACCACATTGGCCAGCACCGCGGCGCAGACCCCGCTGGCGAAGCCGGCGGAGAGGTCGATCTCGCCGAGCAGCAGCACGAAGACCAGACCCATCGCGATCAGCGTGACCGCCGCGCCCTGGGTGAAGAGGTTGGCGAAGTTGCCGGCCGACAGGAACGAGGACGGCCGCATGACCGCGAAGACGGTGCAGAGCACGATCAGGCCGAGCACGGCCGGTAACGCGCCGACGTCGCCACCGCGTACGCGCTTCCAGTAGGTGCGGACGTGGCCTCCGACGGTCGGCGGCGGTGTGACGGCCGCAGGGCCGTCCTTCCGCACGGCGGTGGTGGTCATCGGTCGCCTCCTGAGGTCGAGTCGGCCGGCTGCGCGCCGTTGCCGTTGCCGCCCGGGTCGGTGGCGGGGCCGAGCCCGCCCGAGCGCCCGGCGGTGATCAGTTCGACCACCTGGGCATGGGTGATGTCGGTGGTCTTCACCTGGGCGACCATCTGGCCGAGGTACAGCGCGGAGATCCGGTCGGAGACGGCGAAGACGTCGTTCATGTTGTGCGAGATGAGCACCACGGCCAGGCCGTTGTCGGCGAGCCGGCGGACGAGTTCGAGCACCTGGGCGGTCTGCGCCACGCCGAGCGCCGCGGTCGGCTCGTCCAGGATGACGAGCTTGCTGTTCCACAGCACCGCCTTGGCGATGGCCACGGTCTGGCGCTGACCGCCGGAGAGGCTGGAGACGTGCTGGCGTAGCGAGGTGACGGTGCGGATGGAGAGCCCGGCCAGCGTCTCGGCGGCGAGCTGTTCCATGGTCGGTTCGTCCAGGACGATGCCGCTGCGCCGTTCCCGGCCGAGGAACATGTTCTGCACGATGTCGAGGTTGTCGCAGAGCGCCAAGTCCTGGTAGACGACCTCGATGCCGAGGGCGGCGGCGTCGCGGGGGTTGCTGATGCTCACCGGTTCGCCGTTGAACAGGAACTCGCCGGCGTCGGTGGGGTGGATGCCGCTGATGCACTTGACCAGGGTCGACTTGCCGGCGCCGTTGTCGCCGACCAACGCGGTCACTTCGCCGGGGTGGACGGTGAAAGCGACGTCGCGGAGCACCTGGACGGGACCGAAGCTCTTGTCGATCCCGCGTAGTTCCAGCAGGGGGGTCGCGGACACGGGGGGTCTCCTTCGCGGAGGGTCGGGGCCCGTCCGGCGGGCGCCCGCCCGGCACGGGAGGGTGCTCCCGTGCCGGGCGGCGTGTGTCGTCCCGGCGGTACTGCGGCTGTGGTCAGCTGATGCCGGCGTCGGCGCAGAGTTTGGCGTACGCCCCGGCGCAGACCTCTTCCTTGGTCACGTAGCCGTCGGCGATGACGTCCTTGACGTTCTCCTTGTAGATGGCCTTGGGGGTGAGCAGCACCGAGGGGACGTCCCGGTTGCCCTCCGGGTCCTTCACCGTCTGGCCGGTGTCCTTCTTCTCGCCCTTGGCCAGCGCGATGGCCAGGTCGGAGGCAGCCTTGGCCTCTTCCCGGACGGCCTTGTAGACGGTCATGCACTGGTCGCCGGTGAGGATGTTCTGGAGGCCTTCCGTGCTGGCGTCCTGCCCGGTCACCGGCACCTTGCCGTTGAGCTTGTTCTTCTTCAGCACGGAGATGGCCGCGTTGCCGAGACCGTCGTTGGCGGCCAGCACGCCGTCGATCTTGCCGTTGGCCTTGGTGAGCTGCTGCTCGAAGATCGTGGTGGCCTGCGCGTTGTCCCACGCCGGCACGGCGTCCTCGGGGCCCTTGACGTACTCCTTGGCGTCGAACTTCGGCTTGAGCACCGAGTCGTAGCCGTTCTTGAACAGGGTGGCGTTGTTGTCGGTGGGGGAGCCGTTGAGGTACGCCACGACCGGGTTCTTGGCGCCCTGGTCGGTCAGGCACTTGGCCAGGCCCTCGCCCTGGAGCTTGCCCACGGTCTCGTTGTCGAAGCTGACGTAGTACTGGGCCGAGCCGCCCAGGGTGAGCCGGTCGTAGTCGATGGTGGCGACGCCCTGCGACTTGGCCTTGTCGAGCACGGCCTTGCCGGTGCCGGAGTCCAGGTTGACGATCATCAGGGCGGTGACGCCGCTGGTGATCATCTGGTCGGCGATGGTCTGGAAGGCGGTCTTGTCGTTCTGGGCGTTCTGGATGTCGTACTGGACGCCGGCGGCCTTGAACGCCTCTTCCAGGAACCGACGGTCCGCGCTCTCCCAACGGGCGGAGGACTTGCTGTCCGGGAGGATGACGCCGATCTTGGGGGTCTTGGCGGAGCTGGCCTGGTCGTCGCCGGAGTCGCCGCTGCAGGCGGTCATGCTGCCGGTCGTGAGCAGGCCCACGGCGGCGATGGTGAGGAGCCCCTTACGCATGTGCAGGGTCCTTTCGGGGTGGGGGAGGTGTTTCTTTTGTTGTGCCCGGCAACGTATTTCCCCTGCGCACGGTCCACAAGACCGCCGGAGCGTCAAGTTTGTTGGGAGCAATAACAATTCAGCAACGCGACTGTCACTCCCCGGTCATCCAGGGGAGACGACGGTGGACAGCAGCCGTCAGCGGCTCTGCAGCGCCGCCGTACGCGCGTCGGTCAACACGACCAGATCCGCCGCGGCCAGTTCGAGCTGAAGACCGCGCCGCCCGGCGGAGACATAGATCGTCGGTAGGTCGAGCGCGGAGTCGTCCAGCACGGTGGGCAGCCGTCGGCGCTGCCCGAGCGGGCTGATCCCGCCGCGCACGTAGCCGGTGGCCCGTTCGGCGACCGCCCGGTCGGCCAGCGCCGCCCGCTTGCCGCCGACCGCCGCCGCGAGCGCCTTGAGGTCGAGCTCGCCGGTCACCGGGACGACCGCCACGGTGAGCGCGCCGTCAACCTCGGTCACCAGCGACTTGAACACCCGCTCCGGCGCCACGCCGAGCGCCTCCGCCACCAGCGCGCCGTAGTTCGGCGCGTCCGCCGCCACCCGGTACGGGTGGGTGCGATGCGCGATCCCGCGCTTGACCAGCAGCGCCGTTGCCGGAGTGCCCTGTCCCGCCACGGCACCGAACCTAGTCGACCGGCTGGCAGATCAACACGGTCGGCCCCCCGGCAACCCTGGTGAGGACCAGGCTCGCCGCCGCGTCACCCGCCAGCCGCAGGTCTCGCCGGAGCTGCTCCGGGGTGAGCGCGGAACCCCGCTTGAGGATCTCCACCCGGCCCACCCGGCGCTCCCGCAGCAGGGCCCGCAGGCGCTTGAGCGAGAACGGCAGCACGTCGGTCACCTCCAGGCAGCGCGCGTACGGGGTGCGGGTGGGGTGGTCGGCGTAGAGGTAGGCGATGCTCGGGTCGCCGAGCGTGGCGTCCAGCTCGCCGGCCAGCTCGGCGACGAGGTGCGCGCGGACCACCGCCGCGTCCGGGTCGTACAGGTAGCGGCGGACCGGCCCGACCGGCGCCTCGGCGGCGCCCGAGCCGGTGAGCTGGTGGCGGCGGGTCTCGACACCCTCCTGGCGGTACAGGGTCGCCCGCCGGGGCACCTCCGCCAGCTCGCCGCACCAGAGCGCGGCCTCGACCAGGTCGCCGTCCACGCCGACCCACTCCGCCTCCGCGCCGGCCGGAATGAGCGCGTGATCCAGGCCCGGGGCCACCTTGACCACGGTGCGGGGCACCCGCTCGGCCAACCCGGTGACGAAGTCCCACGGCGGTGAGTAGGCGCGCGGGTCGAAGATCCGCCGCCCGGTGCCGGCCCGGCGCCGGGCCGGATCGCAGAAGACGCCGTCGACCCGGGAGACGTCGAATGCGGTGGCGTCGCCGCACTCGACCGTGAACAGCTCGGTCAGTCCGGCCGCGGCGGCGTTGGCGGTGGCCATCTCGGCGGTCACCGGGTCGGCCTCCACCCCGTACACCCGGATGCCGACACGGGCGGCGGCGAGCGCGTCGGCGCCCAGGCCGCAGCCCAGGTCGGCCAGCGTGCGGACGCCGGCCTCGCGCAGCCGGGCGGCCCGGCGGTCGGCGACCACCCGGCGGGTGGCCTGCTCCAGCCCGGGGCGGGTCAGGAACATCCCGGCGGCGGCCCGGGCTGGAGCAGGCC
>NZ_QGKR01000099.1 GCF_003172955.1 Micromonospora acroterricola
CCACCGACCCCCGCCCGTCCGGCACCGGCGCGCTGGCCCCCGCCGGCGCGGCGCAGTGGCGCGACGAGCCCACCGCCGAGGCGCTGCTGAAGGCGGGCACCGACGCCGCGCGCGCCGAGCAGTTCTACTTCGTCCTGCCGGACCGGTTCGCCAACGGCGACCGGCGCAACGACCGGGGCGGCCTCGCCGGCGACCGGCTGCGCACCGGCCTCGACCCGACCGACAAGGGCTTCTACCACGGTGGCGACCTCAAGGGCGTCATCGACAAATTCGACTACATCCAGGGGTTGGGCACCACCGCCATCTGGCTCGCCCCGGTCTTCAAGAACCGGCCGGTGCAGGGTGCCGGCAGCGACGTGTCGGCCGGCTACCACGGCTACTGGATCACCGACTTCACGCAGGTGGACCCGCACTTCGGAACGAACGAGGAGATGAAGCGGCTGGTCCAGCTCGCGCACCAGCGTGGCATCAAGATCTACCTCGATGTGATCGTCAACCACACCGCCGACGTCATCAGGTACGCCGAGGACAGGTACGCCTACGTGGACAAGGCGACCTCGCCGTACACCGACGCGCAGGGGAGAGCGTTCGAGGACCGCAACTACGCCGACGGCACCCGCGCCTTCCCACGGGTGAACGACACCTCGTTCCCGTACACCCCGACGTTCGCCGAGCCGAGGGACGCCACGGTCAAGGTGCCGGCCTGGCTGAACGACGCCACGATGTACCACAACCGGGGCGACTCCACGTTCGCCGGGGAGAACAGCGAGTACGGCGACTTCTTCGGGCTCGACGACCTGTGGACCGAGCGTCCCGAGGTGGTGGCGGGTCTGACCAAGGCGTACGGGGACTGGATTGGCGCGACCGGCGTCGACGGGTTCCGGCTGGACACCGTCAAGCACGTCAACATGGACTTCTGGCCGCAGTTCAGCCGGGGCATCGAGCGGGCCGCCGAGCGCGCCGGCAAGAAGGACTTCTTCATGTTCGGCGAGGTGTACAGCGCCGACCCGGAGATCAGCTCCAGCTACGTCCGGCAGGGCGGCCTGCCGGCCACGCTCGACTTCGCGTTCCAGGAGGCCGCGCGCGGCTACACCGCCGGCGCGGGCTCGGCGAAGGCACTGGCCGACGTGTACGCCCGCGACGACCTGTATGCCGCCCGGGACACCGACGCGGGCCGGCTGACGACGTTCCTCGGCAACCACGACATGGGCCGGATCGGCTCGTTCATCGCCGGCGGTGGCACCGACCCGGGCAGTCACCTGCGCCGCGACCAGCTCGCGCACCAGTTGATGTTCCTCACCCGCGGCCAGCCGGTGATCTACTCCGGTGACGAGCAGGGCTTCACCGGCCCCGGGCGGTGACAAGGACGCCCGGCAGGACATGTTCGCCTCGTCGGTCGCCGACTACCTCGACGACGACCTGCTCGGCACCGACCGCACCCACGCCAGTGACCAGTTCGACGCCACCCACCCCCTGTACCGGACGATCGCCGAGCTGGGCAGGCTGCGCCAGGCGCATCCGGCGCTGCGCGACGGCGTGCAGGTCACCCGGTACGCCGCCGACGGCCCTGGCGTCTTCGCCGCCTCCCGGATCGCCCCCGCCGACCGCACCGAGTACGTGGTGGCCGTGAACAACGCCGACATCGCGCAGACTGTCACCGTGGACACCTGGTCGGCCGGCGCCACGTTCACCGGCATCTACGGCGACGGCGCCACCACGCAGGCCGGCGCCGACGGCAGGCTGACACTGACCGTGCCGCCGCTGTCGGCGGTGGTGCACCGGGCCGGCACGCCCATCGCGCAGCCGGCCGCCAAACCGTCCATCGCCATCACCACTCCCGCCCCGGACGCGCTGGTCGCCACCCGGGCCGCGGTCACCACCCAGGTGACGGGGGACCCGCTGGCGACCGTCGCCGTCGCGGCCCGGGTCGACGGCGGCCGGTGGACGCTGCTGGGCAGCGCCGACCACGCGCCGTACACGGTGCACCACGACCTGACCGGGCTGGCCGGAGGCACCAGGGTCGAGTACAAGGCGGTGGTCTGCGACGGTCGCGGCCGCACCGCGACCGCCCGCTCGACCGCCATCGTGGGCACGCCCGAGCAGGGCGGGTCCCGGGAGTGGGCGGTGGTGCACTACCAGCGCCCCGCCGGTGGGTACGACGACTGGGGGTTGTACGCCTGGGGTGACATCGACCCGGCGTACGTCACCGAGTGGCCGAAGGGGCAGCCGTTCGCCGGGGAGGACTCCTACGGGCGGTTCGCCTGGGTGAAGCTCAAGCCGGGCGCGAAGTCGGTGGGCTTCGTGGTGGTCGACTCCGACGGAACGAAGGACGTCGCCCAGGACCGCAGCATCGACGTCACGCGGACCGGCGAGGTCTGGCTCAAGCAGGGCGACGCGACGATCTACCCGACCCGGCAGGCGGCCACCGGTGAACCCGACCCGCCGGTCGAGGAGGGCACCGCGGTGATCCACTATCGGCGGGCCGACGGCAACTACGACGGCTGGGGCCTGCACCTGTGGGACGGCGCCGCCAACCCGACCGAGTGGTCCGCCCCGCTGGAGCCGACCTCCGTCGACGCGTTCGGGGCGGTGTTCCGGGTGCCGCTGGCGGCCGGGGCGACCGGGCTGAACTACATCATCCACCGCGGCGACACCAAGGACCTGCCCGACGACCAGCGGCTCGACATCGCCAGTGCCGGCCGGGAGGTGTGGCTGCTCGCCGCCACCCCGGGCCGGTTGCTGCCGTCGACGTCGACCAGCGCCGGCCGGGACACCGACATCGCCAAGCAGAAGGCGCACTGGATCGACCGGTCCACCGTGGCGTGGCAGACCGGCCCGACCGACGGCAGGACGTACGCGCTGGTCACCGCACCGACCGGCGGGGTGAGCGTGGTCGACGGGGAGCTGACCGGCACGTACACCACGCTGCCGCTGCGGGCGCAGCGCAACGGGCTCACCGAGGCCCAGCGCACGACGTTCCCGCACCTGTGGTCGTACCGTGGCTTCACCCTGGACCGGGGTGACCTGGCGAAGGTGCCGGCGGCGCTGCGCGGGCAGTTGCTGGTCACCGAGCGCGACGCCGAGGGTGCCCTGCTCGCCGCGACCGGCGTGCAGATCCCGGGCGTGCTCGACGACGTGTACGCCCGGGCCACCGACGCCACCCTCGGGCCGACGTTCGCCGGCCGTACGCCGAGCCTGGCGCTCTGGGCGCCGACCGCCCGGACGGTCGCGTTGCAGCTGTTCGACTCGCCCACCGCCCCGCCGAAGACGGTGCCGATGCGTCGCGACGACCGCACCGGCGTCTGGTCGGCGCGCGGCAGCCACGCCTGGACCGGGAAGTACTACCGGTACGAGGTGCGGGCGTGGCAGCCGGCGGCCCAGCGGCTGGTCACCGCCTCGGTGACCGACCCGTACTCGGTGGCCCTGTCGGCGGACTCCACGCACAGCCAGCTGGTCGACCTGAACGACCCGGCGCTCGCACCGGCGGGCTGGCGGTCGCTGCGCAAGCCGGCCCCGGTGCCGGCGGCGAAGGCGCAGGTCTCCGAGCTGTCGGTGCGGGACTTCTCCATCGCCGACGAAACCGTGCCGGCCGAGCGGAGGGGCACGTTCCTCGCCTTCACCGACCCGAAGACCGCCGGCATGACCCACCTCAGGGCGCTCGGCGACGCGGGTGTCACCCACCTGCACCTGCTGCCGGCGTTCGACTTCGCGACCATCCCGGAGAAGCGGGCCGACCAGCGCCAGCCGGCGTGTGACCTGGCGGCGCTGCCGCCGGACTCCGACCAGCAGCAGAGGTGCGTGGCGGCGGTCGCCGAGACCGACGGCTACAACTGGGGCTACGACCCGCTGCACTACACCGTGCCGGAGGGTGGCTACGCGGTCGACCCGACCGGCGCGGCGCGGACCACCGAGTTCCGGCGGATGGTGGCCGGCGTGAACGACGCCGGCCTGCGGGTGGTCATGGACGTGGTCTACAACCACACCTCGGCGGCCGGCGTCGACGACAAGTCGGTGCTGGACCAGATCGTGCCCGGCTACTACCAGCGGCTGCTGGAGGACGGCACGGTCGCCAACTCCACCTGCTGCGCCAACACCGCCCCCGAGCACGCCATGATGGGCAAGCTGGTGGTCGACTCGCTGGTCACCTGGGCCCGGCAGTACAGGGTGGACGGTTTCCGGTTCGACCTGATGGGTCACCACCCGAAGGCGAACATCCTGGCCGTGCGGAAGGCGCTGGACCGGCTGACCGTCGCCCGCGACGGGGTGGACGGCAGGGCGATCCTGCTCTACGGCGAGGGCTGGAACTTCGGCGAGGTCGCCAACGACGCCCGGTTCGTGCAGGCCACCCAGGCCAACATGGCCGGCACCGGTATCGGCACCTTCAACGACCGGCTGCGCGACGCGGTACGCGGAGGCGGGCCGTTCGACGCCAACCCCCGGGTGCAGGGCTTCGCCTCCGGGCTCTACACCGACCCGAACGGCGACCCGGTCAACGGGTCACCGGCCGAACAGAAGGCCCGGTTGCTGCACGCCCACGACCTGATCAAGGTGGGGCTCACCGGCAACCTGCGCGGGTACCGGTTCACCGACTCGGCCGGGCGCGAGGTCACCGGCGGGCAGGTCGACTACAACGGCTCGCCGGCCGGCTACACCGCCGCGCCGGGCGAGGCCGTCACCTACGTCGACGCGCACGACAACGAGATCCTGTACGACGCGCTGGCGTACAAGCTGCCGCAGGCCACCGCCGCGGCGGACCGCTCCCGGATGCAGGTGCTGGCGCTGGGCACGGTGGTGCTGGGGCAGGGCACCGGGTTCGTCACCGCCGGCACCGAGCGGCTGCGGTCGAAGTCGCTGGACCGCAACTCGTACAACTCCGGTGACTGGTTCAACCAGATCCGGTGGGGCTGCGAGCGTGGCAACGGGTTCGGCGCCGGTCTGCCGCCGGCGCAGGACAACGAGGACAAGTGGTCGTACGCGAAGCCGCTGCTGGCCGATCCGGCGCTGGTGCCGGACTGCGCGGCGATCAACACCACCGACGCCCGGTACGCCGAGCTGCTGCGCATCCGGGCGTCGTCGCCGGTGTTCGGGCTGGGCACCGCCGAGCAGGTGCAGCAGCGGGTGGCGTTCCCGCTGTCCGGGGCGCAGGAGACGCCGGGGGTGCTCACCATGACCCTCGACGGTCGGGGCCTGGACCGGCGGTGGCGTTCGGTCACGGTGGTCTTCAACGCCACTCCGCAGGCCGCGACGCAGCAGGTCGCCGGGCTGCGCGGGGCGGACGTCACGCTGCACCCGGTGCTGCGGGACTCCGCGGACCCGGTGCTGCGGACCGCGTCGTTCGACACGGCGAGCGGCACGTTCCGGGTGCCGGCGCGCAGCGTGGCGGTCTTCGTGCAGAAGTAGCAGGCCGCACGTGAACCGGCCCCCTTCCGCGTGGTGCGGAAGGGGGCCGGTGCTCTGCTGGCCGTCGTGCCGCCGTTCCCGGCCGCACGTCACCCGAGGGTGATCAGGCGAAGCAGTTCTCGATGGTGCCGCCCGGGATGGCCAGGCAGTTCGTCGGACGGTTCGCGGTGATCGCGGACTTGTCGTCCACGTTCACCTCTCCGCCGAAGCTGAAGACACCGCCCGGAGCGAAGGTGGAGAAGTTGTGCGCGACCTTCGTCTTCGACAGGTTGACCTCGCCGAAGATGTTGAAGATGCCGCCGCCGACCCCGATCGGGCCGATGGCCCGGTTCCCGACGACCTCGCTGTCGCGCAGGGTGAGGACGCTGTCCACGTTGAAGACCCCGCCGCCGAAGAAGCCGGCGGTGTTGTCCTTGATGGAGCTCTTCTCGACGGTGACCGCGCTGTCGAAGGCGATGGCCAGGCCACCACCGACGCCGGCGGTGCTGTTCTTCTCCACCGTGACGTTGTGCAGGTTCATCTGGCTCTCCGCCGCGGCGATGCCGCCGCCCGCGAGGACCGCGGTGTTCGAGACGAACTTGGTCTCGTACGCGGTGGTGTTGCCCTCGATGTCGAGGAGGCCACCGCCGAAGCCGAGGGTCTCGTTGTCGCTGATCTCGCTCTTCTTGATCTCGACGGTCCCGCCGTCGACGTCATCGGTGAAGATCTCCGCGGCGCCGTTCGAGATACCGCCACCGCCGATGATGGCGGTGTTGTCCTTGATCTTCGACTCCTCGACCTTGAGCAGGCCGGCGTTGAAGATGCCGCCGCCGAAGAAGAAGGCGGTGTTGCGGGAGATGGTGCTCTTCCAGATCTTCGTGGTACCGAAGTTGGCCACGCCACCGCCGTTGCCGCCCGACTGGTTGAGCGTGACCTCGGACTCCAGGATCTCGGCGGTGCCGCCCGGCTGGACCAGGATGCCGGCGCCGTCGTTCTCATCCGGCTCCTCGACGAGCGGCGTCACGGCACCGGTCGGGGCCTTCGGCGTGACCTTCGGGGCCGCCTTCAGCCCCGCCTTCGGGTTGGCCTGCCGGGTGGTGAGCGCCTGGTTCAGCGGGACGCCGGCCTTGACCTGCGCCGCGATCGCCTCGGAGTCCGAGTAGGCCGCCCAGACGTCTGCCGGCTGGACCCCGTTGAACAGTTCGAGGGTCTGGCCGCCCTTGATGGTCAGGCCCTTCACCGTGAGGTGTCCGCCGCTGCCGACGTTGAGGATCCGGAAGTAGTCGGCCGTGGCGTCCCGGGTGATCGTCGTGTGCTCACCCTTGAGCGTGATCCGCTCGGTGATCACCGGAAGGCCGTTGCCCTCGAAGTCGTTGCGGGTCAGGTTGTAGGTGCAGCCCTTGGCCAGCTCCAGCACACCGCCGTGCCTGCTGTTGGCGAACGTGATCGCCTGAATCAGCTTGTCGGTGTCGCAGGGCACCTCCTTCCCGCGCTCTTCCTTGTCCTTGTCCTTGTCCCGGTCCTTGTCCTTGTTCCGGTCGTCGTTCCGGTCCTTCTCCCACTCGCGACCCTCGTCGCCGCGGTGGTCGCCGTCCTTGCTGACCTGCGCGGTGTTCCAGTTCAGGCCGACCGCGCCGGCGCTGCCCGCGACGCCAACCGCCGCGAGACTGATCACGCCCGTCAATCCGGCTACGCCACTGGCGAGCCAGAGCTTGCGGCGGCGCTTGGCCGTCGCCTGCCCGGAGGCTTCGTTGTTCGTTAGGTAGTTGGACATCGGAGCTCTCTGCCCTCTCCTCGTACCAGACAGGGTCGCCGCCCTCAGGCGGGCGTCCCCTGCTACAAATCGGTTGTAGCTCCCAAAAACACCGTATGAGAAGGTTCCTCGCCTCGGGGGCTTATCCGAAAGAAGCCCACATTCGGTTCATGTCCCGTCCGGGGTGGCCCGGACGCCCCGCGCGGGCACGCGCCCGCCCAACCCGGCCGTCGACCTCCATGACCTGCACAAACGGGTACGCCCCTCCGTGCCATCAGCGGCTCGGAGGGGCGCACCCTCTATGTGGATCAGCCCCACCGGTCAGGCGAAGCAGTCCGGAACGTTGAAGCAGTTGGTCGGGCGGTTGGCGGTGACCGCGGACTTGTCGTCCAGGGTCACGGTGCTGCCGAGGCCGTTGAAGATGCCCCCGGGCGGGAGGGTGGCGAAGTTGTGCGCCACCTTCGTCCGGTGGAGGGTGACCTCACCCCCGTCGGTGTTGAAGATGCCGCCGCCGCGGGCGAACGGACCGACGGCCCGGTTGCCCACCACCTCGCTGTCGCGCAGGGTGGTGACGCTGTCCTCGTTGAAGAGGCCGGCGCCGAAGAACCCGGCCGTGTTGTCCTTGATCCAGCTGTTCTCCACGGTCGCGGTGCTGTCGAAGGCCACCGCCAGGCCGCCACCCACGCCGGCCGTGCTGTTGCTGGCCACCGTGGCGTGCTTGAGGGTGAGCTGGCTGTCAGCCACCGCGACGCCACCGCCGGCGAGCAGCGCGGTGTTGTCGCTGACCGTCGTCTCGTGCAGGGTCGTGGTTCCCTCGACGTCCAGGACGCCGCCGCCGAAGCCGAGGGTCCGGTTGGCGGAGACCTCGCTCTTGTAGACCCAGACCGACCCGCCCTCGACGTCGTCGGTGAAGATCTCCGCGGCGCCGTTGGCGATGCCGCCGCCACCGATGATCGCGTTGTTGTCCTTGATCTTCGACTCGTCGACCTGGAGCACCCCGGCGTTGAAGATGCCGCCGCCGAAGAAGAAGGCGGTGTTGTGCGCCACGGTGGTCTTGCTGAGCCTGGTGTTGCCGAAGTTCGCCAGCCCGCCGCCGTTGCCGCCGGACTGGTTGTACAGCAGTTCGCTGTCCAGGATCTCCGCCCGGCCACCGGGCTGCACCAGCACCCCGGCGCCGTCGTTGAACCCGGGCTCCTCCACCAGCGGCACCGCCGCGGGTCCGGCCGCCGCCGGCTTCGCCGCCGCGGCTGCCGGCTTGGCCACCGTGGCCGCCGCCTTGGCTGCCGCTGCTGGCTTGGCCGTCGCGGCTGCCGCCTTGGCTGCTGCCGTGGTCGCCGGCTTGGCTGCGGTCTTGGCTGCCGCTGCCGGCTTGGCCGCCGGCTTCGCTGGGGTCTTGGCCGCCGGCTTGGCCGCGGTCTTGGCCGCCGCGCCCGGCTTGGCCGCCGCCGCGGTGGCCGGCTTCGCCTGCTCGGCCGCCGAGGTGGCGCGGACCGAGGGCGAGTACGGCGCCCAGACCGTCGCCGGGTCCACGGTCATCTGCCGCTGAAGGGTCTGGCCACCCTTGATGCTCAGGCCCTTGAGGGTGAGGTACCCGCCGGGGCCGACGTTCAGGATCCGGAAGTAGTCGGCGGTGGCGTCGCGGCCGATGGTGGTGTGCTCGCCCTTGAGGGTGATGTGCTCGGTGATCACCGGCAGACCGTTGCCCTCGTAGTCGTTGCGGGTCAGGTTGTAGGTGCAGCCCTTGGCCAACTGCAGCACGCCGCCGTTGTCGTTGTTGGCGAACGTGATCGCCTGGATCAGCTTGTCGGTGTCGCAGGGGACCTGCTTGTCGCGGTCCTTCTCGTCCCGCTTGTCGTCGCCCTTGCCGTCGCCCTTGTCGTCGCCCTTGTCATCGTTGCCCTGCCGGTCGTCGAAGCCGCTCCAGTCGTCGCCGCTCCACTCGTCACCCGGGTCCTCGCCGCTGTTCCCCTCGGCGCCGTCGGCGTTGTCGCCCGCGCCACCGGCGTCGCTGACGTTCTGCCGGTTGGTCGACGGCTGCGCGTCGGACACGCGGCCGGAGCTGGGCTTGTCGTCCCGGGCGGCCACGCCGCCGAGGGCCGCCAGGCCGACCACGCCGGTCAGCCCGGCCACGCCGGCGACCCAGAGCGCCCGCCGTCGTCGTGTCGGCGGAGCCGTCGAGGCCCCGCCGTCGGTACTCGTTACGTCGTTGGACATCAGAGCCTTCCGCCCTTTCCTGCTACCAGACGGGATCGCACCGCCCAGGGCGCGCGACCAGCTACAAATGGGTTGCAGCCTCTGATCCCCACCGTATGAGAACCATCCTCGCGATGCGGACTTATCCGAGATAAGCACGCATTCGCCTCACGTCGGCGCAGGAGCCGGCGAAGGGGCCGGGCTGACAGGAAAGGCGTGACCAGCACAAACGCCGACGGACCCCGTCGCCAGACGCGCGGACGTCGAAACGTCGCGGCCCGGCGGCGGGGCCCGCCGTGGGTCGTGCCGGTGCTGCGGTCAGCCGGGCAGGCGCGGACCTGCCTCGCGCTGCTCGGCGAGCCAGGTCTCCACCTCGTCAGCGGTGCGCGGCAGACCGGCCGACAGGTTCACCGCGCCGGTCGCGGTGACCAGCACGTCGTCCTCAATCCGCACGCCGACGCCACGCAGCTCGGCGGGGACCAGCTCGTCCTCCGGCTGGAAGTACAGCCCCGGCTCGACGGTGAGCACGTAGCCCTCGCCCAGCGTGCCGTCGCGGTACGTCTCCTTGCGGGCGTTCGAGCAGTCGTGCACGTCGATGCCGAGCATGTGGCCGAAGCCGTGCAGCGTCCACCGGCGGTAGACCGAGGACTTCTCGTCCATCGCCTCGTCCACGCTCACCGGCAGCAGGCCCAGCTCGGCCAGGCCCTCGGCCAGCACCCGCATACAGGTGAGGTGGATGTCCTTGAACTTCACCCCGGGGCGGATCGCCTCGATGCCGGCCTGCTGCGAGGCGTACACGATGTCGTAGACCTGGCGCTGCAGGGCGGTGAACCGCCCGCTGACCGGCAGCACCCGGGTCACGTCGGCGGTGTAGAGGTTGGCCCCCTCGACACCCATGTCCATCAGCAGCAGCTCACCCGGTCGAGTGGCGCCGTGGTTGTGCACCCAGTGCAGGATCGTGGCGTGCTCGCCGGCGCCGACGATCGAGCCGTACCCGACGTCGTTGCCGTCGTGCCGGGCCCGCAGCGCGAAGATCCCCTCCAGCAGCCGCTCCGAGACGGCGCGGTCGGCCGGCAGGATCCGGGCCACGTCCTCGAAGCCGCGCACCGTGGCGTCGATCGCGTCCTGGAGCTGGCCGATCTCCCACTCGTCCTTGACCAGCTTCTGCTCCGAGATGGCGATCGCCAGCTCCCGGTCGCGGGGCGGCTGCCCCTCGGCGCGGACGCCGTCGTACGGGCGGACCGCCGCGTCCACCTGGGCGTCGAAGCCGCGCAGCACCCTGGTCCGCCCCGGCGCCAGGTCGGCGAGCGTCGCCTCCAGGCCGGTCAGGTCGGCGGTGGGCAGGCCCAGCTCGGTGGACTTCTCGCCGAGCGTGTGCCGCCGGCCCACCCACAGCTCGCCGTGTCGGCTGCGGAAGAACTCGTCGGTCTCCCGGGACGAGCGGGGCCGCATGTACAGCGTGGCGTCGTGCCCGGAGCCGTTCGGGCGCAGCACCAGGACGCTGTCCGGGTCGTGGTCACCGGTCAGGTAGGCGAAGTCGCTGCCGGGCCGGAACGGGTACGCGGTGTCGTTGGCCCGGACCTTCTCGGTGCCGGTCGGGATCACCAGCGTCTCGCCCGGGAAGGCCGCCGAGAGCGCGGCCCGCCGCTTGGCGTAGTTGGGCGCCTCCGGTCGGGGCGCGACCGGAAGCGCGCTGTCCCGCCAGCCCTGCCGCATGAAGGACAGGAACGCCTCCGGAAAGTCCGGATCGTGCGATTCCGTGCCGTCCGTCGGCGTACCGTCGGTGCGTCCCTCGGTCATTGCGCCGCTCCCTCCGTGTCGTTGCTGGTCCCGACGGTACCGCGCGCCCGGTTCCCGGTGGCGCCGGCCGGGAGCGCTCCGGATCGACGGACGGCTGCGACGGGCCCAGGGCACGCGTGGGAAGATGACCACCATGTGCGGACTCCTGGCCTTCTTCAGCGCGAACGGCAACGCCGCCGCGCACCGCGACCACATCGCCGGAGCGTTGGAATGCCTGCACCACCGCGGCCCCGACGAGACAGGGGTCGAGGTGGTCGGCGACGCCTCCGGCCGGTACGCGGACGGAGTGTTCGCCCACAAGCGGCTCGCCATCATCGACGTCGCGTCGAGTCACGAGCCGCTGCCCTACGCGAACGGCCGTTACCTGCTCACCTTCAACGGTGAGATCTACAACTACATCGAGCTGCGCGACGAGCTGGTGCGGAACTTCGGCGCCCAGTTCGCCACCGCCGGCGACGGTGAGGTGATCGTCGCCGGCTACCACTTCTGGGGCGAGCAGGTGCTCACCCGGTTGCGCGGCATGTTCGCGTTCGTCATCTGGGACCGGCAGGAGCGCCGTGCGTTCGGCGCCCGTGACTACTTCGGCATCAAGCCGATGCACTACCTGGAGACCGCCGACGGGCTCTACCTGGCCTCGGAGAAGAAGGCGCTGCTGCCGTTCGCGCACAGCAGCTACCAGGGCGACGCTGGCGTCGACGCGGCCAACCTCAGCCACTACCTGACCCTGCAGTACGTCCCCGAGCCCGGCACCCTGCACAAGGGCATCAACCGGATCGGCTCCGGGGAGTACCTGACCTGGACCCCGGGCGGGCGGATCGACGTCCGGCGGTGGTACCGGCCGGTGTTCCGGCCGGCGCCGGTCGACGACGAGCAGAAGCTGTACCACGAGATCCGGGAGACGCTGCGCGAGAGCGTGCGCATGCACATGCGCTCCGACGTGCCGGTCGGGTCGTTCCTGTCCAGCGGTATCGACTCCACGGCGGTGGTCGCGCTGGCCCGGGAGTTCAACCCGAACATCCTCACCTTCACGGTCGGCTACGACGTGCCGGGATACTCGGAGATCGACGTCGCCCAGGACTCGGCCCGGCACCTGGACGTCACGACCATCCCCACGAAGATCGGTCCGCAGGACATGATCGACGCGCTGCCGAAGATCGTCTGGCACCTCGACGACCCGGTGGCCGACCCGGCGCTGGTGCCGCTCTACTTCGTGGCGAAGAAGGCCGCCGAGCACGTCACGGTGGTGCTCTCCGGCGAGGGCGCCGACGAGTTCTTCGGCGGCTACACGATCTACCGGGAGCCGCTGTCGCTGGGCACCGTCAACGGCCTGCCCGGCGGGGTGCAGAAGGGGCTGCGGGCGGTCTCCAAGGCGATCCCGCAGGGTGTCAAGGGCAAGAGCTTCCTGGAGCGTGGCACCACCCCGATCGAGGAGCGCTACTACGGCAACGCCCGGATGTTCACCGAGGAGGAGAAGCAGCAGCTGATGCGCCGCTACGACCCCTCGGTGCGCTACACCGACGTCACCGCCCCGATCTACGCGGAGTGCACGGAGCTTGACGACGTCACCAAGATGCAGTACGTCGACCTCTACACCTGGCTGCGCGGCGACATCCTGGTCAAGGCCGACCGGATCTCGATGTCCCACTCGCTGGAGGTGCGGGTGCCGTTCCTCGACCGGGCGGTGTTCGACGTCGCGGCGAAGATCCCGGTGGACCTCAAGCTGCCGCCGCGCTCCGACGCCACGAAGTACGCGATGCGCCAGGCGTTGCAGGGCGTCGTCCCGCCGGCCATCGTCAACCGCAAGAAGCTGGGCTTCCCGACCCCCACCCGGGTCTGGCTGCGCGGCGAGATGTACGAGTGGGCCCGGCACGTGCTGAGCACCTCGGGCGCCGGTGACCTGCTCGACCTGTCGTACGCGCTGCGGCTGCTCGACGAGCACAAGCGGGAGGAGGCCGACCACTCCCGCAAGGTGTGGACGGTGCTGATCTTCTGCATCTGGCACGCCATCTTCGTGGCCAAGACCCTCGACCCGGGCATCCAGCGCAACCAGTCCGCCCTGCTCACCAAGCCGGTCGTCGGCTCGATGGTCCGCTGACCCTCGTCGACCTCTGTTGATCAAGAGGTTTGCGTCATCCGGAGTCGCTCCGGTGACGCAAACCTCTTGATCGTTTCCAGCCAGGGGGTCAGCGGCGGGCGCAGGTGACCGTGGGGAGGGTGTTGGTGCCTGTCGTGTTCGCCAGGAAGCCGAAGGTCGTGGTGCCCTCCGGTGCGACCGTGCCGTTGTGCGCGACGTTCGTCGCTGTCACCGACGAGCCGGACGAGGTCTGGGTGGCGTTCCACACCTGACTGATCGTCTGCCCGCTGGGCCAGGTCCAGCTCGCCGTCCAGCCGGCGAACGGCGTACTGCCGTGGTTCATGATCATGACTTCGCCCTGGAAGCCGCCCTGCCAGGCGCTGACCACCTTGTAGACCGCCATGCAGTCACCGCCGGACGGTGGCGGGGTGGTCGGGTTCGGCGGTGACTGCATGGCGG
>NZ_QGKR01000269.1 GCF_003172955.1 Micromonospora acroterricola
GTCGGGGTCGGGGTGGTGCCGCCGCCGTTCAGCCCGAAGAAGACCGCGTCGCGGTACGTCGAGCAGATGGTGTCGAGGAAGTACGCGGCGGCGTTGCCGCACTGCTCGGCGCCGGAGCCCGGGTCGACCGGGGTGCCGTGTCCCATCCCGGAGACCCGGTAGAGCCGCACGTCGTCGTTGCCGTACACCTCGAGGCTGGTGCCGCCGGGCAGTGACGAGGTGCTGGTCGGGGTCTGGGAGACGCCCCGCACGTTGGTCCACTGGTCACGGGACTCGGCGCCGTTGAGCGGGGCGACCGTCGTGTCCGAGGTGCCGTGCCAGATGGCCACGCGGGGCCGCCGGCCGGTGTAGCCGGGGTACGCGCCACGGACCAGGTCGCCCCAGGCGGCGGGCGTCTTGTCCGTGCCCGGGTTCATGCAGCTGAACGCGTTGACCATGCTGGTGGCGCAGCGGTACGGGATGCCCGCGATGATCGAGCCGGCGGCGAAGACGTCCGGGTAGGTGGCGAGCATGACCGAGCTCATCGCCGCGCCCGCGCTGAGGCCGCTGACGAAGACCCTTGAGCCGTCCACCCCGAAGTTCGCCTTGGCGTGGTCGACCATCTGCTTGATCGAGAGCGCCTCGCCCTGGCCCCGGGCGGTGTCCCCGGTCTCGAACCAGTTGAAGCAGCTGTTGGCGTTGTTGCCGGAGGGCTGCTGGGGAACGATCAGCGCGAACTTCCACTGGTCGGCGTACTTCTGCCAGCCGGAGTTGGCGAAGTAGCCGGAGGCGTTCTGGGTGCACCCGTGCAGCAGCACCACGGCGGGCGAGTTGGCCGGCAGGTTGTCCGGCCGGTAGGCGTACATGGCGAGGTTGCCCGGGTTGGAGCCGAAGCTGCCGACCTGGGTGAGGCTGGCCGCCTGGGCGGGCGTGGCGAGGGTGACCACGCCGGCGGTGGCGAGGGCGAGCCCGGCGACCACACCGGTCAGCCGGGTGAGCAAGGACGAGGAGCGGCGCACGGCGGCCTCCCGGGGACGGATTGTGAACTGGGTCACGTTGGAATTGCCGGAACGTTACGTCGATGTGTCGCCGCTATGACATAGGGCACATCTACACATTCACGGTGGCCGCTGTGTACGCCTCGACGTCGCCGTCCCGGAAGGCACCCCTCCTCTACCTCAGGCGATGACACAGGTCCCCTCCTTGCATGTATGACCGGCCCGTCCAGGTCCGGTTGGTAACGTCCGCTGCGTGCCGTCCTCCCCGTCGCTGGCCACCGGGCCCGCACCCGCGTCACCGCCACGCGCCGTCCGGGACCGCCGGGCCGACCTGATCGTCGTGCTGGTGGCACTCGCGCTCGCCGTCTGGGTGACCAGCGGGCTGTGGCGGGACCCGAACGTCCGCGCCATCACCGTGAACTCCAGCGACCAGGCGCTCTTCGAGTGGCTGCTGGCGTTCGGCGGCCACGCGGTCAGCCACGGGGAGAACCCGCTCTTCACGTACCTGATCAACGTCCCGGACGGGGTGAACCTCGCGGTCAACACCTCGATCACGGTGTACGCGGTCGTCTTCGCCCCGCTCACCTACCTGATCGGGCCACCGGCGACCTTCCTGGTGATCCTCACCCTGAACCTGCTCGCCACCGCGCTGGCCTGGTACTGGCTGCTCTCCCGGCACCTGGTCCGCAGCCGGCTGGCCGCCGGGGTCGGCGGCCTGTTCATCGCCTACTCCCCCGGCATGGTGTCGCACGCCAACGCCCACCTGAACTGGACCGCCGGCTGGCTGGTGCCGCTGCTCATCTGGCGGCTGTTCGCGCTGCGCCGCCCCGGGCACTGGCTCCGGGACGGGGTGATCCTGGGCGTCCTGGTCGCGCTGGCCTTCTCGATCGCCGCCGAGGGCCTGTTCTTCACCGCGCTCGCGCTCGGCGTGTTCGTCGCCGTCTGGGCGCTGCACCCGGCCCACCGGGCCGAGGCCCGAACCGTGCTGCCCACCTTCCTGCGCGGGCTCGGGGTGACCGCGGTGGTGGCCGGCGTTCTGCTGTCGTACCCGCTGTGGCTGCACTTCGCCGGGCCGCAGCGGTTCCACGGCACCGGCTTCGACCCGGTGATCCACTCCGAGGACATCGCCGCGTTCGCCGCGTTCCCGCGCCGCTCGCTGGCCGGTGAGGCCGGGCTGGGCACCGCGCTGGCGCCGAACCCCACCGAGGAGAACTCGTTCTTCGGCATCCCCCTGCTGGCGCTCGCCGTGATCTGCTTCGTCGCGCTCTGGCGGCGCGCCGATGCCACCCGCCGGGCCACCCTCTGGGCGCTCGGCGCCACCGCGCTGATCTTCGCGGTGCTCTCCTTCGGGCCGGTGGCGAAGGTCGACGGGCGGCGCAGCGACCTGCCGATGCCGTTCGACCTGCTCGGGCAGCTACCGGTGGTGAACGCCGCGCTTCCCGCCCGGCTCGCCCTGGTCGTCGCGCCGGTGATCGGGGTGCTGCTGGCGTACGCCATCAACCAGCTGCGCGACGATCCGCCCCGGTACCGCCCCACGGAGCTGGCCTGGGTGCTCGGGTTCGCGGTGGCCCTGCTGCCGCTGCTGCCCACCCCGCTGCTGACCCACGAACGGGAGCCGGTCCCGCGGTTCATCACGGCCGGCACCTGGCGGGAGTACGTCTCCCCGGGCGGGGTGCTCACGCCGCTGCCGCTGACCGTGGACATCTACCCGGACGGGCAGCGTTGGCAGGCGTACGCGCTGTCGCACCGGCAGGGTGAGTTCGGCATTCCGGGCGGCTTCTTCCTCGGCCCCGGCGGCCCGGACGGGCGCGGCCGGATCGGGCCGGTGCCGCGCACCCTGAGCGCGCTGATGGACCAGGCCGGCCGGACCGGGCTGGTGCCGATCATCACCGACGGCACCCTGCGGGACGTCCGCGCCGACCTGCGGCACTGGCGGATCGAGACGGTCGTCCTCCCCGATCGCGTGCACGGCGCCAAGTTCGACGTCGACGAGGAGGCGGTCCGGCGCACCGCCGACGCCCTGTTCGGCGAACCGGAGCGGGTCGACGACGTCTGGGTCTGGCGCATCCCGCCCGCCTGACCCCGTGGAGCTGCTCGGGCAGCCGGGCACCTCGGCCCGAGCGGCGCGGCGCGGCAGCGCGGTGAGGCGGCTCACCAGCGATCATTGCCGGTCACGGGACTACTCTGAGGGGCGTGACGACGAGGACCTCCGGCCTGACGGCCGTCCGTGCCGGCCTGCTCGAGTACCAGGCCGCCTGGGACGAGCAGCGCCGGCTGCACGAGTCGGTGGTGGCTGGTGAGCGCGGCGACACGGTGCTGCTGCTGGAGCACCCGAGCGTCTACACGGCGGGCAAGCGCACCGAGCCGTGGGACCGGCCGACGGACGGCACCCCGGTCGTCGACGTGGACCGTGGCGGCAAGATCACCTGGCACGGGCCCGGGCAGCTCGTCGGCTACCCGATCCTCCGGCTGCCCGACCCGGTGGACGTGGTGGCCTACGTGCGTCGCACCGAGGAGCTGCTGATCGACGTGTGCGCCGAGTTCGGCCTGACCGCCGGGCGGGTCGAGGGGCGCAGCGGGGTCTGGGTGCCCGAGGACGACCGGGGGCCGGCCCGCAAGGTCGCCGCCATCGGCATCCGGGTGGCCCGGGGCGTCACCCTGCACGGCTTCTCGATCAACTGCGACTGCGACCTGACGCACTTCGACCGGATCGTGCCGTGCGGCATCCGGGACGCCGGCGTCACCTCGCTCACCGCCGAGCTGGGCCGCCCGATCACCGTGGCAGACGTGCTCCCGGTCGTCGAGCGGCGGCTGTCCACCCTGGTCGAGGTCTGACGCTCCGGCCCACCTCGCGAGTGGGAGGCACTCGAGCGCACGGGCCGGCGACGCGACGCCGCCGGCCCATGCGTCCTCTCAGGGGGTCAGCCGGTGCAGGTCGCGCGGGAACGCGGTGACCTCCCGGACGTTGGCCGCCCCGACCAGACGGGCCACGAAGCGCTCCAGGCCGATGGCGAAGCCGCCGTGCGGCGGCATGCCGTGCCGGAACGCGTCCAGGTAACCGGCGTACGGCTCGACCGACTCCCCGCGGGCCTCCAGCGCCGCCAGGTAGTCGGCGTGCCGGTGCAACCGCTGCCCGCCCGTGACCAGCTCCAAGCCCCGGAACAGCAGGTCGAAGCCGTTGGAGTACGCCGGCCGGGCCGGGTCCGGGTGGGTGTAGAACGGCCGCTTCGCCATCGGGTAGCCGGTGACGAAGAGGAAGTCCGACCCGTGCTCACGGCGGGCCCACTCCCCCAGCGCCCGTTCGTGGGCGGGCGCGAGGTCCGGCTCGTCGGCGGGCGCGCCCGCGATCGTCAACGCCTCGCTGAAGTGCACCGCCGGGATCTGCGCCAGCACGGCCGGCACCCGCACGCCGAGCGTCGCCAGCGCGCCCCCGGCCCGCTCGGCCACCGTGGCCAGCATCGCGGCCAGGGTGTCCCGCAGCACGACCATCACGTCGCGATGGTCGGCGACGAAGCCCAGCTCCACGTCGAGCGAGGTGTACTGCGCGAGGTGCCGGACGGTGTCGTGGGGTTCGGCCCGGAAGACCGGCCCCACCTCGTAGACCCGCTCGAAGACGCCGACCATCAGCTGCTTGTAGAACTGCGGCGACTGGGCCAGGTACGCCGGCCGGCCGAACCAGTCCAGGGCGAACACGTTCGCCCCGCTCTCCGTGGACGAGCTGACCACCTTCGGCGTGTGGATCTCGACGAAGTCCCGGGCGTCGAGGGCGGCCCGGAACCCGGCCACCGCCGCCGCCGAGACGCGCAGCGCGGCCGACCGGGTCGGGTGGCGCAGGGCGGTGGGCGCGTGGTCGAGCTGAGTGGGCAGGCTCGCGGTGAGCGTCGGCCGGTACAGGTCGAACGGCGGCGGCACGGCGGGCGGGCCGAGCGGACGTACCGTCGGGTCGGTGATCTCCACCCCGGCGGGCGCCGTGGCGTTCGACGTGGCCGTGCCGACCACCTCGACCACGGTCTCCTCGGTGAGTTTCTCCAGCTCGGCACGGGTCGCCGGGTCGGTGACGACGACCTGGGCCAGGCCGGTGGCGTCCCGCACGATCAGGAAGGCCACCGACTTGAACAGTCGGCGGCGGTGCACCCAGCCGGCGATCCGGACGGTCGCGCCGACGTGCAGGGGTAGGTGGTGGGACAGGATGCGGTGCATGTGGGCTGCTCCTCGGTCGATCGCGACGCCTTCGCCGCCCCGGGGGCGGCGAAGCGTCACCTCAGCCCCAGGGAGGTGTGGGCGAGCGGGAACCTCGCGGTGCCACCACACCTTCGCCCCCGCCGGAGCGGGGGCCTCGTTCGTCGCCTGATGACCGGGGCCAGCCGGGCGGGCTCTACTGGGCACGGGGCGAGCCGCAACCGTTCTTCCCGCAGCTCGGGAGGGTCTTCACGCACCGGCGCCAGACCGCCTCTCAGCACCGGCGGCTCTCTGCACTGGCGGGTCGGGGCGCTACTCGGCTCCGTCGTCGCTGTTGGCGGTGACGCTAACACCCAGCCCCCGCGGCTGTGACGCCTATTTTCGGCTCGTCGGTGTCCGGCGTCACAACATCCGCGGCGTGACGCCGGTCGCCTGACGCACATAGACGGTGGCCGTCGGGCGTAGGCTCGTTTTCGTGACGATCGAGCACTCCGCGCCGACGACCGGCCAGGCAGCGCGCACCGCAACGGCCGCCCCCGAGGGGCGGCGTCTGCTGCGCATCGAGGCGCGCAACGCCGAGACGCCGATCGAGCGCAAGCCGCCATGGATCAAGGTCAAGGCCAAGATGGGGCCGGAGTACACCCAGCTGCGCGGGCTCGTCTCGCGCGAGGGGCTGCACACCGTCTGCCAGGAGGCCGGCTGCCCCAACATCTACGAGTGCTGGGAAGACCGCGAGGCCACCTTCCTCATCGGTGGCGACCAGTGCACCCGGCGCTGCGACTTCTGCCAGATCGACACGGGCAAGCCGGCCGAGTTCGACGCCGACGAGCCGCGCCGGGTCGCCGAGTCGGTGGTCTCGATGGGGCTGCGCTACGCGACCATCACCGGCGTCGCCCGCGACGACCTGCCCGACGGCGGCGCCTGGCTGTACGCGGAGACCGTCCGGCAGATCCACGCTCTCCAGCCGGGTTGCGGCGTGGAGCTGCTGATCCCGGACTTCAACGCCGTCCCCGAGCAGCTCGCCGAGGTCTTCGGCTCCCGCCCGGAGGTGCTGGCGCACAACGTGGAGACGGTGCCGCGGATCTTCAAGCGGATCCGCCCCGCGTTCCGCTACGACCGCTCGCTGGACGTGATCCGGCAGGCCCGCGCCGACGGCCTGGTCACCAAGAGCAACCTGATCCTGGGCATGGGCGAGGAGCGGGCCGAGGTCTCGCAGGCGCTGCGCGACCTGCACGAGGCCGGCTGCGAGCTGATCACCATCACCCAGTACCTGCGCCCCTCGCCCCGGCACCACCCGGTGACCCGCTGGGTCAAGCCGGAGGAGTTCGTGGAGCTGCGCGAGGAGGCCGAGGAGATCGGCTTCGCCGGGGTGATGAGCGGGCCGCTGGTGCGCTCGTCGTACCGCGCTGGCCGGCTTTACCGCCAGGCGCTCGACGCCCGCGCCAGCGCTCCGGTCGTCACCGCCGGCTGAGCACCGACGGCGCCGACCCGCCCCGGCATGCCGCGCCGGGGGTCGGCGACCGGGTGCCATGATCGTGCGATGACCGTCGGGGTACGCCAGCAGCCGCGGGGCGCGGACCCTTCGCGCCCCCGGCCCGGCGTCCGCCTCGGGCTGGTCGGCTGGCTCACCGTGCTGGCCCTGCTCGCCGGGGTGGGCTACCGGCTCTGGCTGCTGGGCCACGCCGCGCCGCCGACGAACAGCGACGAGGCCACCATGGGGTTGGCCGCGCTGCACATCGCCCGCGGCGAGGGGTTCCCGGTCTGGTTCTACGGCCAGCAGTACATGGGCACGCTGGAGGCGTACCTGGCCGCGCCGGTGTTCGCCCTGGCGGGCGGGCCGTCACTGGTCGGCCTGCGGCTGCCCACGTTGGCGCTGTACGCGCTGTTCCTGCTGCTGGCCTGGCGGTTGACGCTGCGGCTGACCGGGGACCGCTGGTTCGGCCTGCTGGTGGTGGCGCTGCTCGCCCTCGGCTCCGACCGGGTGGTCAAGAACCAGCTCATCGCCGGCGGCGGGTACCCCGAGATGAACGCCGCCGGGGTGGCGCTCGCTCTGCTCGCCGTGGACCTGGCCGCCGGCCGCCCGGGGCGGCGGCTGGTGCGCTGGGCGGCGTGGGGGTTCCTGGCCGGCCTGATGCTCTGGGTCGACCCGCTCGTGCTGCCGTACGTCCTGGCCAGCGGCGTGGTGCTGGTCGCGTTCCGCCGGCGGGAGCTGCGCGGCGTGGCCGGCGCGCTGCTCGGGGTGGCCGCCGTGCTGGGAGCGGCCCCGCTGCTGGCGCACAGCCTGCTGACCGGCCGCAGTCCGCTGCACGCGGTGCTCGCGGCCAGCGGGGCGGACGCCACGGCGGGCTGGGCGGACCGGCTGCACGGCGGCCTGCTGCTGGGTCCGGCGCTGGGCATGGGGTTCTGCGCCCCCGGCCGGTGCGCGACCTGGGAGCTGTGGTGGGCGCTCGCCCTCCCGGTGCTGCTGGTGGTCGCCGCCGTCACCGCCTGGCGGGCGGCGCGCCGGGCCTCCACCGCCCCGGCCGATTCGTCGCCACGGGTCGCGGCGGCGATGCACCTGGCTCTCGTCCTGGCCGCGGTGGCCACCCTGGCCGCGTACACCGTGAGCAGCGCCGCCGGGCTCACCCCCGTGGAGAGTTCCCGCTACCTGTCCTGCCTGCTCATCTCCCTGCCGGCGCTGCTCTGGCCGGTGTGGACGGCGGCCCGGCGCCGTGGCGGGCGGGCCTTCGTCCGGCCGGTCGCGGTGGTCGTGCTGGTCGCCACGCTGGGCACCGCCGCGCACGCCACCGGGCGGGCAGGGCACGCCGCCCCGGCGACCCGGGCCGCCGAGGCCCGGCACGCCGAGCTGGTCACCACCCTGCGCCAGCTCGGGGTACGGCACGTGCGCGCCGGTTACTGGACCTGCAACCGGCTCACCTTCGCCAGCGCCGAGGACGTGGTCTGCGCGGTCGTCGACGACACGCTGCGCCCCGGCTTCGACCGCTATCCCGCGTACCGGCGGGAGGTGGAGCGCGCGGCGGCGCCGGCCTGGGTCGCGCCGACCGGCTCACCGCTGGCGGCGCGGCTCGACGAACTGCTCCGCGCTACCCCGGGCAGCCTGGACCTGGTCACCATCGACGGCTGGCGGATCTACCTGCCGCGCGGCTGAGGGGGCCGACCCGCCGCGGTGCGCTCGTCAGCGAGGCGCGGCAGACTCGGTGAGCAGGCCGAGGCGGTGGGCCAGGGCGGCAGCCTCCCCCCGGTTGGTCACGCCCAGCTTGGCGATGATCCGGGACACGTGCACGCTGGCCGTCTTCGGGGAGATGAACAACCGCTCGGCGATCCGGCTGTTGCTGTGCCCCTCGGCGACCAGCCGCAGCACCTCCCGTTCGCGGGAGGTCAGCAGGTCGGCGCCCGGCCCACCCTGACCGGCGCCACGCAGGCCCACCCGCCGCGCCAGGGTGGCGGCGGCCTCGACCAGCGGCGGCGCCCCCAGCCGCCGGCCGATCTCGGCGGCCTCCGTCACCGCCGCCGCCACCTCGTCCCGCTCTCCGGCGGCGGCCGCCGCCTCCGCGAGCGCCAGCAACGCCCGGCCCAGCGGGTACGGCTGCCCGTCGGCCCGCCACGCGTCCACCGCCGCACGCCAGGCCGGCAGCGCCCGCCCGGCGGTCGCGAGCAGGGCGGTGACCTGGGCGGCATGCGCCCGCGCGGCCGGGTGCACGGCGGGCAGGTCGGCGGCGAGCGCCGCGACGGCGGCCGCCAACTCCTGGTCCCCCACCCGGGCGGCGGCACGCGCGACGGCGCTGAGCACCGGCCAGCCCTCCCGGGGCAGCTGCGGCAGGCTCTGGTCGGCCAGCGCGACGCGGGCCGCCCGGACCGCCTCGACCTTGTCGTCGGCGGCCAGCGCCGACTCGATCCCCAGCTCGTGCAGGGGCAACCGGTGGTTCGGCCACAGGTAGGGCCGGCCGAGGAAGGCCAGCGCCCGGTCGACCAGCTCGTCGGCGGCCGGGTGGGCGCGGGCCAGCCGCAACCCGGCACCCAACTGGAGCCAGTGCAGCCCGGTGACGCCGGACAGGTCGATGCGGGCGGCCTCCGCGCACACCGCCTCCGCCTCGTCCCACCGGCCCAGCGCGATCAGCGCCTCGGCCCGGTTCGACAGCAGGTACGCCCCGGTGGAACGGCTGATCCCCACCCGTCGCGCCTCGGCCACGCCGGCCTCGGCCGCCTGCGCGGACTCGGCATAGCGGCCCAGCTCGCAGAGCACGTCCGATCGGTACACCATGGCGATCACCAGGGCCGGCGCGTCCCCGGCCGCCCGGGCGACGGACTCGACCCGGCGCAGCTCCGCAAGCCCCCGCTCCAGGTCCCGTTCACCGTGGCAGAGCAGGGCGATCCGCGTGGGCAGCAGGGCCACGTCCTCGCCGAGGGCCTCGGCGTCCGTCTCGGCCTCGGCGGCCACCCGGGCCGCCTGCCGCGGGTCGATCTTGACCAGGTGCGCGGCGATGTCGGCGAGCAGCCGTACCCGCTCCACGCCGGCCGGGCCGCCCGCCGCCAGCCGGTACGCCTCACCCAGCTCCCTGCTGCCGTCGCTCTTGCCGAGCAGGGCCAGCAGTCGACCCCGCTGGTCCAACAGGCGGGCGGCGCGCAGGGGCGCGGCGTCGGCGTCCACCTCGGCCAGCCCGGCGCGGGTGAGGGTGATCGCACGGCTGAAGTCGCCCGCCGTGACTGCGGCGTCCAGGGTCTGCTCCAGCAGCGCCAGGTGGTCCATGCCGAGCCGGTCGGCGGCGTCGGGCACCAGTTCCCACAGCTCCAGCACCCGTTCCAGCAGCCGGCGTTGCTCGGCGTAGGCGTACCGGTCGGCGGCGGCGCAGGCGGCGGCCCGTGCGGTGACCAGGGCCCGGGGGTGGTCGTGCGCGGCGTACCAGTGGTGGGCGATCTCGGCCGGGGCCCGGCCCTCGGCGACCAGGTGCGGCTGGGCCTCGATCGCGGCGGCGAACCGGGCGTGCAGCCGGGCGTGCTCGCCAGGCAGCAGCTCGTCGTGTACGGCCTCCCGCACCAGCGCGTGCCGGAACTCGTAGTCGCCGTCCCGGGGCACCACCAGCTGGGCGGTGACGGCGGCGCGTAGCGCGTCCTCCAGCTCCGCCTCGGGCAGCCCGGCGACCTCGGCGAGCAGGTGGTGGGCGAATCGGGTGCCGCCGGCCGCGGCGATCCGCAGCACCCGCTGGGCCGGCTCCGGTAGCCGGTCCACCCGGGCCAGCAGCAGGTCGCGCAACGTGTCGGGCAAGGCGGCGCAGCCGATCGGGTCACCGGCGACGGTCAGTTCCTCGATGAAGAAGGGGTTGCCCTGGGTGCGGTCGTGGATGTCGTCGACGGCCCGGGGAGTCGGCTCGGCCCCGAGCAGGTCGGCGAGGATCGCGGCGGTGCCGTCGCGGTCCAGCCGGCCCAGCTCGACCCGCTCGACGCCGCGGGCCCGGTCCAGCTCGGCCAGGAACGCGCGCAGCGGGTGGCCACGCTGCAACTCGTCAGTGCGGTAGGTGCTGACCAGCAGCAGCCGGCCCGGCCGGGCGGCCCGGACCAGGAAGCCGATGAGGTCCCGCGTCGAGCGGTCCGCCCAGTGCAGGTCCTCGATCACCAGCACCAGCGGCCGGGCGTCGGCGAGCCGCTGGAACAGCTCGGCGACCAGGTCGAACAGGTAGCCGCGCGGGGCGTCGGTGAGCGGCACCGCCGCTGGCGCGGCGAACGCCGCCGACACCCGGCCCAACTCCGGCAGCAGGCGGGCGAACTCCGCCTCGTAGCCGGCGAAGACCTCAGGACCGTCGGCGCGCAGCACCGCGCGCAGCGCGGCGGCGAACGGGGCGAACGGCAGGCCGGCCTCGCCCAGCTCCAGACACTGGCCGACCAGCACCCGCGCCCCGGCCTCGGTCGCCCAGCTCGAGAACTCCTCCAACAGGCGGGTCTTGCCCACGCCCGCCTCGCCACCGACCAGCACGGTGCTCGGCTCACCCGACCGCGCCCGGCCCAGCGCGTCCCGCAGCGCCGCGATCTCTCGCTGGCGGCCGACGAGGACGGAGCTGGCGGCGCGTACGGTCACGCGGTCGAGCATGCCATGAGGGGCCCAGCCGCCGGCCCCGCCGATCGGCCGGTCACCGAGCGGCGGGGCGGGCGCCCTGGAGGGCGCGGCGGGTGGGGCGGTCGCGGCCGGTGGGGCGCTGGCGGCCGGTGGGACTGTCGCGGTCACCGGCGGTCGTCGCCGGTGCGGCGGGTCGGCTGGCGCCGGCCCAACCAGCTACGCCCGGTGGCCCGCGGTACCGACCGCGCGAGTCGGTCCGCCGCCGCCTCGGCACGCAGCTCAGCGGCGTGGGTACGGTGCAGGGAGAGCAGGAATTCCGCGTCGTTGCCGAACATGTCGGGCTCCTTCGTGGGTCGTCATCTTCTGCTGATGACTCTTCGCGCGAAGGCCCCACCCGGGCATGGGCACACCGCCTGATCTTCCCCGGCGACACCCTCCTTACCCGGCCGCCCCGGACGCGTACGGCGACGTAAGGTACTCAGCCGCCGGCCACCCGGACGCGGATCAACGGGCCGGGCGGCGCCCACTAGACTCTGCGGCATGGCAAAGCCCCAGGAGAAGGTCTCGTTCGGCCAGCGGCTGAAGCAGATCGGGATGGTGTTCCAGTTCACCGCCAAGCAGGACCGGTGGTTTGCGCCGCTGGTCGCCGCCGCGGTGCTCCTCCCGCTCGCCCTCACCGTGGTCGCGGTCATCCTCTGGAGCTGGATCTGGCTGCCGCTGGGCATCCTGTTCATCCTGCTCGCCGTGCTGATCGTGCTGAACCTGCGCTCCAACAAGGCCATGATGAACGCCGCCGAGGGGCAGCCCGGCGCGGCGGCGCAGATCATGGAGAACATGCGCGGCGACTGGCGGGTGACCCCGGCGGTCAGCTCCACCACCCAGATGGACATGGTCCACCTGGTGATCGGCCGTCCCGGCGTGATCCTGCTGGCCGAGGGCAACCCGCAGCGCGTACGCGGCCTGCTCGGGCAGGAGAAGCGGCGGCTGGCCAAGGTGATCGGCTCCGCCCCGCTGCACGACTACGTGATCGGGCAGGAGGAGGGCGAGCTGCCGATCCGCAAGCTGCGGACCACGCTGCTGCGGCTGCCCCGCGCGCTGAGCGGCAAGGACGTCAACTCCCTCGACAAGCGGCTCAAGGCCCTCACGGCCCGGCCGCAGATGCCCAAGGGCGCCATCCCGAAGAACATGCGGCCGCCAGGCGGCTCGTTCCGCCAGACGCGGCGCTGACCCGCGCGGCGTACGCCTCGAAGAGCCGGACCCCTGCGGGGCCGGCTCTTCCGCGTTACCGCCGCCCGCTCAGCCCCTGTTCCGCGTCAACGCCGCCCGCCCAGCCCTGTTCCGCGTCACCGCCGCGCGCCCCGCCTTGTTCCGCGTCACCGCCGCGCGCCCCGCCTTGTTCCGCGTTGCCGCGCCGCCCCGGTCCACGCCCAGGGCAGCCGGTCCGGTGCCAAGATCGTGCTGCATCCAGGAAGTAGTGGCCTCGCACGCCAGGGATGCCACTACTCCTTGGATCGAGCGTGATCTTGGCGGTGGCGTCCGGCTTGGGGGTCAGCGGCGGGGTGCGTCGACGATGACCGAGTCGGTGAGTCGGTCGTGCAGGCCGCGACGGTGCTCGTCCATGATCAGCGCGGGGACGACCAGCGCCAGCAGCAGACCCCGGGCCAGTCCCCGGAACACCCCGATCCGGCCGCCGTCGTGCCACTTCACGCAGCGGACCTTGGTGATGTACATGCCCGGCGTCTGGGCGAACAGGCCGAGGAAGAGCCCGTACACGAGGATCAGCACCAGCACGGGGGCCCAGCCGTCGCGGACCGGGTCGGCGAAGATGTTGGCCGCCAGCAGGCACAGCACCCAGTCGATGATCAGCGCCCCGAACCGCCGCCCGAGGGTCGGCGGGGTGAAGGTGGGGTCGGTGGCCGGCGCTGCCGGGGCGTGCGGGTTGCTCACAGCGGTCAAGGGTATCGGGGCCGGGATGGGCGCTTCCCGGTGCCGCCTCTCGCTGCGTGCGGAATCGGGCCAATGGCATCAGATGTCATTACACTGGCACAGCCGGTACGCGTTCAGCGGCCGGCGGAGAGCGGTGGCGGAGCCTGGCTGACGCTCCGCGAGGGACGTAACACGGCAGAAACACAGGAGACACGGCCGGGCAACCCCCTGGCCATAGCGTCGCCAG
This sequence comes from Micromonospora acroterricola, assembly GCF_003172955.1. GTDB lineage: Bacteria > Actinomycetota > Actinomycetes > Mycobacteriales > Micromonosporaceae > Micromonospora > Micromonospora acroterricola. The sequence goes on from NZ_QGKR01000269.1 coordinate 13,379, forward strand.
AAGCCTAGCCACCCCGTGGACGTGCCAGGAGGACGTGTGTTCGCCAATCCCGAGGAACTGCTGCGATACCTCAAGAACGAGGACGTGAAGTTCGTCGACGTACGTTTCTGTGACCTGCCCGGCGTGATGCAGCACTTCAACCTGCCGGTCGA
>NZ_QGKR01000169.1 GCF_003172955.1 Micromonospora acroterricola
AGCGGGTCCTCGCCGTACGCGCGGGCGGCGGCGACGGTCAGCAGCCGGCGCCGGCCCAACTGCCCCCCGCGCAGCACGCCGAACGCGGCGGCGTCGCCGTGCCCACCGGCGAGCCCGGCGAACTGCGCTCCGGACAGCGGCCCCGGCACCGGCTCAGCGTCCCACCGGCACGGGCGCCCCGACCCGTCCGGCGACCGTCGGGTCTGCCGCGCCGCCCGGGCGAGGTGGGGTGGCGACGCGGCTTCGCAGCGCGTCCAGGTCGGCGGCGACCACCGACCGTACGTGCCGGATCAACCGGAACAGGTCCGCACAGTAGACCGACGGGTGGGCGAAGCCGGCGCCGTCGCGGAAGCGGTGCGCGTAGAGGCCGCCGCCGCAGGCGCCGACGACCGGGCATGCCCGGCAGGTCGGCGCGAGGGCGGCCAACCCGGCCGGGCGCCCCGCCAGCGACGGGTGGCGCAACGCCTCGTCGAGGGTGTGCCGGAAGACGTCCAGACCGGTACGCATCGCCGACGCGGTGGTCGTCTTCAGGGTGTCGGTGCCCTCGATCGTGCCGTCGGTCTCGATCGTCATGACGTCCGGCTCGGCGCCGCCCAGCGCCTGGGTGCCGCTGCGCCCGCCGAGCAGCAACGCGATCAGCGACTCGAACAGCCGGATCCCGGTGCGTCGGGGCGTCTCCCGGTACCAGGTGTCGAAGACGGCGATCAGCCAGTCCGCGTACGGGGTGGCGGGGTCGCCGGGGTGGCGGCCGGGCGGGGGAGTGCTCCAGTTGCCGTGCGGCAGGAGCAGGTCCAGCCGGGGCGGGTCGAACTCCAGCAGGCTCCGGTAGACGTCGACCGGGTCGTTGGCCAGGTCGACGGTGCACAGCACCCCGGCGTAGCGGGAGCGGTGCTCGGGTCGGGCCAGCAGGCGCAGCCCGGCGGCGACCTCGGTGAAGCTGCCCCGCCCGTCGGCATGGCGCCGGTGCCGGTCGTTGGCCGTCCGGTCGCCGTCCACGCTCACCCCGACGTCGATGCCGTGCGTGTGGCACAGCGCGAGCGCCGCGTCGTCCAGCAGCACCCCGTTGGTCTGCATCCCGACGTCGAGGGTCGTGCCGGCGGGCATCGCGGCGCGCAGGGTGCGCACCGTCCGGTCGAGCACGGCGACGCCGGCGAGCAGCGGCTCCCCGCCGTGCAGGACCACCCGCACCCGGTCGGCGCGGTGCCGGGCGAGGTGCGCGGCCAGCCGGTCGGCCACCCGCGCCACCGTGCCGGGCGCGATCACCCGGGGCCGGTCGCGCCAGCCCTGGTCGGCGTGCCGGTAGACGTAGCAGTAGTCGCAGGCCAGGTTGCAGCGCGAGTGGACCTTCAGCACGAGCTGGCGTACCCGGGGTGCCGTCGCGGGTGGCGCGTCGGGGGCAGGGCGGCGCGGGGCGGCCGACGGCGAGGCGTCGGCCGACACGGTCAGAAGCTCGATTCGAACGCTGACACGTCGCCGGGCCGGCCCGGCTCACCCTCGGCGACCAGCGCTCCCAGCACGTGGGCCAGCACGCTGTCACCGGCACCCGCCAGCAGGTCGGCCAGGGGCACGTCGCCGAGCTGCACCAGAGCGACGCCGGTGCTGGCGGGCGTGGGCGGTGGGGTGTGCTCAGCCACCGTGGACCGCCCCACGGTCCGAGACCGGCACGTGCGTCACCGCTGCGCTCACTCCGCCTTTCTACACCATCGCGCCCGGCCCGGGACGGCGCGACACCGCAGCTCGCACACGCTGGTCACCGCGCCGTCACCTGGCGTACCCCCGAGTCGCCCGGCAGCCGCGCGGACGCCCGGGACCGGGCCGGCGTCGAGTCTCTCCCGGCGGCCTCGCGGACCGGACGGCCGCCGCGGGGACGGACAACACGGTCGAAAAGGCATTGCTCGCCGGACGGGCGGCTGCCCCGTAGCCGCACTGGCGCGGCGTTTGGCCGCGGGCCGGGCCGGGAACGCGAGGCCTCGCCGGCGCGGCGTCAGCCGCGGCCACAGGAACGGATGGAGAAGGTCATGACGCGCCGTGCGACGGCCGCCGACACCGTGCCCGACCTGGCGACCCTCACCCTCGGTGTGGAGGAGGAGTACCTGCTGCTCGATCCCGACAGCGGACGGAACCTGCCGGTGGCCGACCAGGTGCTGGCCGCGCTGCGTGGATCGGCCCGGGAGCAGAGTCGCCAGGAGTTCCGGCACAGCATGGTGGAGATGGTCACGCCGGTCTGCGCCGACCTCGGCGAGCTGCGCGCGCACCTGGTGGCGCTTCGCCGCTCGGCCGGCGAGGCCGCCACGGCCGCCGGGGCCCGCCTCGTCGCGGTCGGGGCCACCCCGCTCGCCGAGCCGCACCGGACGGTGCCCGACAAACCGCGCTACCACGCGATGTCGCGCCGGTACGGGCCGGTGGCGCACGACCCGGCGGTGTGCGGTTGTCACGTGCACGTCGGGCTGCCCGACCGGGAACTGGCCGTGCAGGTCTGCAACCACCTGCGGGTGTGGCTGCCCGTGGTGCAGGCCATCACCACCAACTCCCCGCTGCACGACGGCCAGGACACCGGCCACGCCAGCTGGCGGTCGATGCAGCTTGAACGCTGGCCCAGCATCGGCCCGACGCCGTACTTCGACTCCGCCGCCGACTACGACCGGACGGTCGACGAGCTGATCGCCGCCGGCATCATGCTGGACGCCGCGATGGTCTACTGGTACGCCCGGCCGTCGGTCGCGTACCCCACGGTGGAGGTCCGGGTCGGTGACGTCTGCCCGACCGTGGACGACGCGGTGCTGGTCGCCGGGCTGGTCCGTGCCCTGGTCGCCACCACGGCCGCCGACGTGCGCGCCGGTGCCCGCGCCCCGGGCATCAGGGACTGCCTGGTCGCCGCCGCGCACTGGCGGGCCGCGCACGACGGCCTGGACGGCGAGCTGATCGACCTGCGCGCCGGCGGCACACGGCCGGCTTGGGCGCTGGTCGACGAGCTGCTCGCCACCGTCACCCCGGCCCTGGCGCGGCACGGCGACCTGGAGTACGTCATCGACCAGTTGGCGCGGCTGCGCAGCGAGGGCACCGGCGCGACCCGGCAACGCCGGGTGCTGGAGCGCACCGGTGACCTGCGCGCCGTCATCGACGACCTCGTCGCCCGCACCGCCGCCGGCTGACCGGACGGCGGCGCGGGCTCACCGGATGTCGTGCGTCTGGAGCCAGAGCTCCAGCAGCCCGAGCTGCCACAGTTTGTTGCTGCCGGCCGCCGCCTCCGCGCGGTCCGGCTCGGCGAGCAGCCGTGCGACGTACTCCGGGCGGAACAGCCCCCGCTCACGCGCGGCCGGCGCCTGCAACGCCTCGGCCACCAGCTCGCGCACCGGCCCGTCCACGTTGCGCAGCGCCGGCACCGGGAAGTAGCCCTTGGGTCGGTCGATCACCTCGGCCGGCAGCACCTCCCGGGCGACCTCCTTCAGCACGCCCTTGCCGCCCAGCGCCGCCTTGTGCTCCGGCGGACAGTGCGCCGCCAGGGTCACCAGGTCCTGGTCGAGGAACGGGGTGCGCACCTCCAGGCCCCACGCCATGCTCATGTTGTCCACCCGCTTGACCGGGTCGTCGGGCAGCATCAGGTGGGTGTCGAGGCGCAGCACCGCGTCCAGCGCGCTCTGCGCCCCGGGTGCGGCGAGGTGCGCGGCGAGCAGTTCCCGGCTGGCGTCGTGGTCCAGCGCGTACGACGGGCCGACGATCCGACTCAGCTCGTCGTGGTCGCGGTCGAAGAACGCGGCGGCGAACGTCTCGGCCGCGCCGTGCCGGGGCGCCTCGCTCAGGGGCTGGTGGTAGCCGTAGCCGGCGAACACCTCGTCCGCGCCCTGCCCGGACTGCGCCACCTTCACGTGCCGGGCCACCTGCTCGGAGAGCAGGTGGAAGGCGACCACGTCGTGGCTGCCCATCGGCTCGGCCATCGCCAGGACGGCACGTCGCACGGCGGGCACCAGGTCGTCGTCGGCCAGCCGGATCCGGTGGTGGTCCGTGTCGTACGCGCGGGCCACCAGGTCGGAGTAGTGGAACTCGTCGCCGGACTCGTCGCCGCGGCTGTCGAAGCCGATGCTGAACGTCCGCAGGTGCTGCTGGCCGGCCTCGGCGAGCAACGCCACGATGAGGCTGGAGTCCAGCCCGCCGGAGAGCAGCACGCCAACCGGAACGTCGGAGACCAGCCGTCGGCGTACCGCGGTGCGCAGCGCGTCCCCGACGGCGGCTCGCCAGTCGGCGGCGTCCATCCCGGCGTCGGCCGGTTCCCGCACGTAGTCCGGCCGCCAGTACACCTCCTCGCGGCTGCGCCCGTCCGCCTCGATCACCCGCAGGGTGGCCGGCGGCAGCTTGCGGACGCCGCGCAGCACGGTCCGCGGCGCGGGCACGATCGAGTGCCAGGACAGGTAGTGGTGCAGCGCCACCGGGTCGATGCCGGTGTCCAGGTCGCCGGCGCGCAGCAGGGCGGGCAGGGTGGAGGCGAACCGGAGCCGTCCGGGGGTCTCGGCGAGGTACAGCGGCTTGATGCCGAGCCGGTCGCGCACCAGCACCAGCCGCCGCCGGGCCCGGTCGACCAGCCCGAAGGCGAACATGCCGACCAGGTGGTCGACGAAGCGTTCGCCCCAGTGCGCGTACGCCACCAGGATCACCTCGGTGTCACTGGTCGAGTGGAAGGCGTACCCGGCGTTCTGCAGCTCCTCGCGCAGCTCCGGATAGTTGTAGATGCAGCCGTTGAAGACCAGCCCCAGGCCCAGGTCCTCGCGCACCATGGGCTGACCACCGGCGTCGGAGAGGTCGATGATGGTCAGCCGGCGGTGGCCGAGGGTCACCCAGCCGTCCGTGAACAGCCCCTCGCCGTCCGGGCCGCGCGACCGCATCGCCTCGGTCATCCGGGTGACCGCCGCGGCGTCCGGCGGACTGCCGTCGAAGCGCGCCTCCCCGCTGATCCCGCACATCAGGCGGGGTGGTGGGTCAGGTGGGACATCAGCGGCACGAGCGTTCTCCTGTCACCTCGCCCGGCCGCTCCCGGCCGGTCCCGCCGACCGGACGGGGGCCCTGGCTACCCGGGCGCGCGGTGGGCAAACCCGTCGGGGTCCAGGGCACCGGGCGTTGCGGGAAGGCCCTCCTCGCTCAGCCGCGCAGGGTGCGCAGGATGCGGGCGAGCTGGTCGCGGTCGGCGTCGTCGAGGTGGCCGAAGAAGCGGTCGGCCTCGGCCCGGCGGGCCGCCCGGATGGCGGCGCTGACCCGCTCGCCCTCCTGGGTCAGCGCGACCAGGGTCGCCCGTCGGTCGGCCGGGTCGGGCCGGCGTTCCACGAGCCCACGGGCCTGGAGGTCGTCGATGACCTCGGTGGCCGAGCGGGGCGCGATGCGCAGGTGCTCGGCGATGGCGCCGGGGCGTAGCTCGCCGTGCCGGGCCAGCACCCCGAGCGCCCGGGACTGGCTGGGGGTGACATCCCACGGCGCCAACGACTCTTGTGCCTGCCGGCGCAGCCGTCCGGCCACCGCCCAGAAGGTCTCCGCCAGGCTCTCGTCGTCGCCGTCCGCCGTGCGCTCCGTCACGGGGAATACCGTAGCAGGGAATGCGGTTGTTCCCTCATGATGAGGTAACCTCAGCAATGTTCGCGACGAGAGGCAGTCCCCCTTGGAACCCACCCCCACCGGCCGCGAGCGCGGCCACCGCACCGTCAGCGCCGACGAGAAGGCGCAGGCCCGCCAGGTGTCGCTGCGCCGCATCGGCCGGCTGTTCACCGACCACCGGCCCGCGCTGGCGTCCGTGACCGCGATCATCGTGCTCTCCTCGATCATCGCGATGGCCACCCCGTTCCTGCTGCGTGCCGTCATCGACCGGGCCCTGCCGCAGGGCGACGTGACCCTCCTGGTCTGGCTGGTCCTCGGCATGGTCGCCGTGGCCGGCGTGACCGCCGCCCTCGGCGTCGTCCAGACCTGGATCTCCACCCGGGTCGGGCAGCAGGTCATGCACCGGCTGCGCACCGACGTCTTCAGCCACCTCCAGCGGCAGTCGCTGGGCTTCTTCACCCGGACCCGCACCGGCGAGGTGCAGTCCCGCATCACCAACGACATCGGCGGCATGCAGTCGGTGGTCACCTCCACCGCCACCGCCGTCGCCGCCAACCTCACCACCGTGGTGGCCACCACGGTCGCCATGGTCGCGCTCTCCTGGCAGCTCTCCCTGGTCTCGCTGGTGGTGCTGCCGCCGGCGATCTTGCTGACCCGCCGGGTCGCCCGGATGCGCCGGGAGATCACCGCCCAGCGCCAGCGCGAACTGGCCGACCTCAACGTCACCGTCGAGGAGGGGCTGTCGATCAGCGGCGTCCAACTGGCCAAGACCCTCGGCACCGGGCCCGCGCTGATCGACCGGTTCACCGCGTCGTCGGCACGCCTGGTCGACCTGGAGCTGCGCAGCGAGCTGGCCGGCCGCTGGCGGATGGCCTCGATGAGCATCATCTTCGCCGCCGTACCGGCCGTCATCTACCTCGCCGCGGGCCTCCCCGGCACCGCCGGCACCCTGAGCATCGGCACCCTGGTCGCCTTCACCGCCTTGCAGGGCGGTCTGTTCCGGCCGCTGATGGGGCTGCTCAACGTGGGCGTGTCGCTGACCGCCTCGCTGGCGCTGTTCGCCCGGATCTTCGAGTACCTCGACCTGCCGGTCGACGTGGCCGACCCCGCCGAGCCGGTCCACCTCGACCACGCCCGGGTGCGCGGTCACCTCCGCCTGGAGTTAGTCACCTTCGGCTACCCGGGCAGCGACACCGCCGCGCTCGCCGGGGTCACCCTCGACGTGCCCGCCGGCACCAGTCTCGCCCTGGTCGGCGAGACCGGCTCCGGCAAGAGCACCCTCGCCGGGCTGGTCAGCCGGCTGCACGACCCGACCGCCGGCCGGGTCACCATCGACGGCGTCGACCTGCGCGACCTCCGCCTGGCCGACCTGGCCGCGATCGTCGGCGTGGTCAGCCAGGAGACGTACCTGCTGCACACCACCGTCCGGGAGAACCTGCGCTATGCCCGGCCGGACGCCACCGACGCGGAGATCGAGGCCGCGGCCCGCGCCGCACAGATCCACGAGCTGATCTCCGCCCTGCCCGACGGGTACGACACCATGGTCGGCTCGCGCGGCCACCGGTTCTCCGGCGGCGAGAAGCAGCGGATCGCGATCGCCCGCACGCTGCTGCGCGACCCGCGCATCCTGGTCCTCGACGAGGCCACCAGCGCTCTGGACACCGAGACCGAACGGGCCGTGCAGCGAGCGTTCGACGTGCTCGCCGAGGGGCGCACCACGATCACCATCGCGCACCGGCTCTCCACCGTCCGCGACGCCGACCAGATCGCGGTGCTCGACCACGGCCGGATCGTCGAGGCCGGCACCCACGACAGCCTGCTGCACCGCAACGGCCGCTACGCCACCCTGGCCGCCTGACCCTCCGGTAGCTGGTTCACAACCGTCTCGAAACCGTCGCTAAAAGCGTCTCACTATTTCTCGTCGAGGTGGCGGTAGACGGTGGCCCTCGAGACGCCCAGGGTGGCGGCGATGGCATCCACCGAGTGGGTGCCCGCCGCATGCATCCGCCGGGCCGCCTCCACCTGCTCCCCGCCCAGCGCCCGCGGCCGCCCCGGTCGCCGCCGGCCGCCCCGCGCGCCGGCGGACGGGGTCGCGGCGTCCGGCGCCGGCGTGGACAGCAGCCGGCGTACGCCGTCGAGCATGTCGGCGCGCAGCACCTCGTCGGGCACGTCGGTGAAGAAGACGATCGGGTCGCTGCACGTGGCGACCGCCTGCACCGCCCGGACCCGCTCGCGACGGCCGGCACCCGGCCCCGCGATGACGTCGTTGGCCCGCATCGCGATCCCCATCAGCCGGTGGTACGTGTCGTTCCGCCCGACCAGCGCGATGTCGTGGAAGAGCATGCCCAGTGGCCGGCGGTGGGCGAGCATGGTGTCCACCCATCCCTCCAGCACCGTCCACCGGGCCTCTTCGGTCGGCTGTGTCTGCGCCGCGTCGAGCAGCGCCTCCAGGTCGGCCAGCAGCGGCTCCACCAGTGCGGCGAGCAGGTGCTCCTTGGCCGGGAAGTGGTACAGGATCGCGGCCTTGGTCAGCCGCAGCCGCTCGCCGATCTGGCGCAACGAGGTGCGCTGGTAGCCGTGCTCGGCGAAGAGGTCGAGCGCGGCGCGCAGGATCCTGGTGCGGGTGTCGTCCGCGGGATCGGCGCTCATGCCGGCCAGCGTAACGAACCTCCTGACCGCTGGGCGACATGACCGTTGAGAATACTGACCACCGGTCAGTACAGTGGGGACGGTCGACAAAGCCAACGGCAGGAGGGGCGATGCCCGTCATCTCGATCGACAACCTCGTCAAGACGTTCGGTGCCGTCCGGGCACTCGACGGGCTCGACCTGCGGGTCGAGGCGGGGGAGGTGCATGGCTTCCTTGGTCCCAACGGGTCCGGGAAGTCCACCACGATCCGTATCCTGCTGGGGCTGCTCCGCCGCGACTCCGGCGAGGCGCGCGTGCTCGGCGCCGACCCGTGGCGCGACGCGGTACGCCTGCATCGCCGGCTGGCGTACGTGCCGGGCGACGTCAGCCTCTGGCCGAACCTGTCCGGCGGGGAAGCGATCGACCTGCTCGGCGAGCTGCGCGGCGGCCTCGACCGACAGAGCCGCGACGAGCTGCTGCAGCGCTTCGACCTGGACCCCACCCGCGCCTGCCGGACGTACTCCAAGGGCAACCGGCAGAAGGTCGCCATCGTCGCCGCCTTCTCCTCCACCGTGGAGCTGTACGTGCTCGACGAGCCGACCTCCGGCCTCGACCCCCTCATGGAGGCGGTGTTCCAGGACGAGGTCCGGCGGATCAAGCAGGCCGGCGCCACCGTGCTGCTCTCCAGCCACGTGCTCGCCGAGGTCGAGGCGCTCTGCGACCGGGTCAGCATCATCCGCGAGGGCCGCACCGTCGAGTCCGGCACCCTCGCCGAGCTGCGCCACCTCACCCGCACCACGGTGATCGTCGAGACGGCCCGCCCGGTGACCGGCCTGGACGCGCTGCCCGGCGTGCACGACGTGCGGCAGGTCGACGGGCGCACCCACCTGGAGGTCGACCCGGCGCACTTCGACGAGCTGCTCGGCCAGCTCATCCGCTTCGGCGTCCGCGCGCTGACCAGCACCCCGCCCACCCTGGAGCAGCTGTTCCTGCGCCACTACGGCGACGGGAACGCCACCACCGCCCAGCCCCAGTCGACCGAGGCCCAGCGGACCGGCGCCCGATGACCGCCCTCACCGGCACCCGCCGGCTGGTCCGGCTCGTCCTGCGCCGCGACCGGATCCGTCTCGGGATCTGGGTCCTCGGCACGCCCCTGCTCGGTTACGCCCTCGCCGGCAGCGTCGCCGGCATCTACCCCGACGAGGCCGCCCGCCAGGGCTACGCCGCCACGTCGGCGTCCAGCCTCGTCGCACGCGCCTTCAACGGCCCCATCGCCGGCACCGACCTCGGCGCCGTGGTGGTCGCGGAGACGTACGTGACGCTGGCGCTGATCGTGGCGCTCCTGAGCACCTTCGCGGTGACCCGGCACACCCGGCAGAACGAGGAGACCGGCCGGGCGGAGCTGCTCGGCGCCTCCGTTGTCGGCCGGTACGCGCCGCTCACCGCCGCGCTGCTGGTGGTGGTCGCGGCCAACGTGCTGGCCGCGGCGCTGCTCATGCTCGCGCTGGCCGCCGCCGGCCTGCCACTGGCCGGCTCGGTCGCCGCAGCCGGCGCGGTCGGCGGGGTGGGAGTGGCCTTCACCGGCGTCGCCTCGGTCACCGCGCAGCTCTCGGTGACCTCCCGGGGGGCCAACGCGCTCGCCGCCGCCGTCGTCGGGCTGTCCTTCGTGCTGCGCGCCGCCGGCGACGTCCTGGGCGACACCAGCGCCGACGGCACGCGGGTCCAGAGCGCCTGGCCGTCCTGGCTCTCCCCGCTCGGCTGGGGCAACCAGGTGCGCGCCTTCGGCGGGGAACGCTGGTGGGTCCTCGCCCTGCCCGTCGTGCTGCTGCTCGCCGGGGTGGCCCTGGCGTACGCCCTCGCGGAGCGACGGGACCAGGGCGCCGGGCTGGTCGTACCCCGACCCAGGCCCGCGACCGGCGCGTCGTGGCTGCTCAGCCCGGCCGGACTGGCCTGGCGGATGCAGCGCGGCACGCTGCTCGGCTGGGCGGTCGGGGTGGCCGTGCTCGGCCTGTCGATGGGCGTCGCCGGCGACGAGTTCAACGCCATGATCGACGAGAATCCGGCCGCCGCCGAGGCGATCAACGCGATGGGCGGCGGAAGCAACCTGGTGGACGCGTATCTGGCCGCGATGCTCGGGCTCTTCGCGCTGACCATCGGGGCGTACGTCGTTCAGGCCCTCCTGCGCGTCCGGGGCGACGAAGCCGACGGGGTGCTGGAGGCCGCCCTCGCCACCGCCGTGAGCCGCACCCGCTGGCTCGGTACCCAGGTGCTCGCCGCGACACTCGGCGCGGTCGCCCTGCTGCTGCTCGCCGGCCTGACCACCGGGCTCGGCTACGGCCTGGTCACCGGCGACCCGCTCGGCCAGGCCATCGAGCTGGGTGGGGCCGCGCTGCTGCGGCTGCCCGCCCTGCTCGTGGTGGCCGGGGTGGTGACCGCGCTCTTCGGCCTGGTGCCCCGCTGGTCGGTGGTGCTCTCCTGGACGGCGCTGCTGGTCTTCCTGCTCCTCGGGCAGCTCGGCGCGGTACTGGACCTGCCGCAGGCTGCCCTCAACCTCTCGCCGTACACCCACGTGCCGTCCGTGCCCGCGGTCGACCCGGTCGTGCTGCCGCTGGTGGTGCTCGCGGGGGTGGCGGCGGCGTTGCTCGCCACCGGCGTCGCCGCCTTTCGCCACCGCGACGTCCCGTCCTGAGCCGCATTGACGCGTCTTAATGATCGCTGGCGCTTTGCGACCCGACACGCCGACGCCAGCCCTGCTGAGCTGCCACCGATCACCTGGGCCCGGGCCGGGTACTCAGCGGGCGTGGTCCGGGGCGGACGGGTCTTGCCCGGGGCTGGCAACCTCGACCGGGTGAGCGACCTCCTGACGCAGCTTCCGGCACTCCTCGGCGTCCTGGTTGGCACCCTGGGCACGATCCTCGCCACCTCGCTCGCCGACCGCGCCCGGTGGCGGCGCAGCCAGAGCGTCCGCTGGGACGAGCGGCGGCTCGACGCGTACGTCGACTACGCGCACGCTCTCAAGGAGAGTCACGCGGTGGCGCTGCGACTGACGGCCGACCACCGGCCGGGATCGCGAAGCCACCCCATCGACCGCGGGGAGGGGTTGGCCCGGCTGGCCGAGGCGGACGCTCGGCGCACCATCGTCTGGGAGAACCTGTTGCTGCTCGGCGACGAACCGACTGTCGCCGCCGCCGCGAACTGGCGGGACGCGATCTGGCAGGTCGAACGGCTCGCCCGGGGAATCGTCGAGGCGCCACCGGACGTGGCCGAGATGCTGACCCGCGTCAACGAGGCCCGCGACGGCTACTACCGGGCGGCCCGGCGAAGTCTCGGGGTGCGCGGAGGATCGGTTGAGCAGTCCGCGACGCTGCGGCAGGCGTTGGTCGACCGGTCCACCGCGACGTCGGAGGCGCCCGCCAACTGAGTGCCCCGGTGCCGAGGGCCCGACGCGGGCGGGGTGTCCTGGCGGGCGCGGGTCGACCACAATCGTGCGGTGCGGCGTCGCGGGTGGAAGTGGGGATCGCTGGGCGTCGTGGCCGCGCTGGCCGCGGGCGGCACGGCGTGGGTGTGGCTGCGGTACGACTTCGAGAAGGTCAACTGGACCTGGGGCGTTGTCGCCGGGGTCATCGCCGTCTACGTCCTCTTGGATCAGCTCTTTCGCAGCGGAACGGCGGGTCTCGCCGAGGCCGCCGCCCACCGGCGCGCCGCCGCCGACGAACTCGTGGAGCTGATCCGACGCGACCCGACCGACGACGCGCTGTTGCGTACCGTCGACGAGCCGTACCCGCTGCCGGTGCGGTGGCGCACCGCTCCCGACCGCTTCCTCCCCTCCTGGCGGGCCATCGGCCGATCCAGCGCCGCCGTCCCGGTGGACCTCGCCGGTGGCAATGGGACACTGTGGAGCTGTTACCGGCGCGTACCCTCCGGGCGGTTGCTGTTGTTGGGACCGGCCGGCTCCGGCAAGTCGATCCTCGCGCTGCGGATGGCTCGGGAGTTGCCCGTGCACCGCGAGCCGGACACCCCGGTACCGGTATTGGTTCCCGCCGACTCCTGGGATCCCGATCGGGAGGGATTCCACGACTGGCTGGTCGACCGGATCGCTCGGCGCTACCCGCGGCTCGCGGCCGGTCACCCGCGCCGCGACGCCGTGCTGCGCGACCTCATCGACACCGACCTGGTGGTGCCCGTCCTCGATGGACTGGACGAGGTACCCGAGGACCGGCTGGTCGCTTGCCTCGACGAGCTCAACACACTGCCGACCCAGCGTTTCGTCCTCACCTGCCGGACCTCGGTCTACGAGCGCTACCTGATCCAGGGGGAGAAGCTGCGCGGCGCCGCCGTGGTCATGCTCGAACCGCCGGCGCCCGCCGAGGTCGCCGACTATCTGGTGGACGCGGCCCCGCTGCACCACGTCGACAACTGGACCGCCGTCGCCAGCACACTCGGGGACGCCCCGCAGCTGACCGCCGCCCTCTCCACCCCGCTGATGGTGGCGATGGCCCGCAGTGCCTTCGACCAACCGGGCACCGACCCCCGGGACCTCGTCCCCCTGGCTCGCGAGCGGGGCCAGCGCTCCGTCGAGGACGACCTGCTGACCAGGGCGGTGGACGCCGCGCTGCGGTCCCGGCGCGGCTCCCAGGGGCTACGGCGCTGGGAACCCGAGACCGCCCGGCGCTACCTGGCCTTCCTCGCCGCGCACATGGAGTCGCTCGACGTCCGGGAGTTCCGCTGGTGGCAGTTGGCGAACGCGCAGCCCGGGCCGTTCTGGGCGCTCGTCGCCGGGGCGCGTACCGCGGTGGCGGTGTGGCTGACACTGACCCTCTCCGCGGACGCCCTCACGGCGACGGCGGAGCTGGTCACCCACCCACCGACCCGGAATCTCCTCGACGATCTGGTCCGCCAGACGGACGCCCTGACGCTGGCCGCCTTCCTGCTGGCCTCCGTCGTGGCGCTGGTCCGCGGCTCGGGTCGGGCCGGTCGAGAACGACCCCGCCGCGTGGCGTTCATCGGTGGGCTCCGAGCGTTTCGCGACGGGCTGCTCGGCGGGCTGTTCGCCGGGGCTTTCCTGGCACTGTGCACGTTCGGCTTCCTCACGGCTTTCGCACCCACCCCGCAACTGGTCGCGCTGCTGGACCGCGTGCCGGAGCTGCCACCGTGGTCCGACCCGGTCCGGGCCGCCGTCGTGGTCGGTCTGGTGAGTTGGGCGTACGGGGCGGTCCGGGCCGGGCTGCGGGTGGACGTCGCCGCGCCCGCCGCCGAGCTCGGGGCGACCAGCGTGGTCGAGACCCTGGAAGCCGACCGCGCCGCCAGCGTCGCGTCGGCGCTGGCCAGCGCCGCCACCGGTGTCCTCCGACTGCTCATCGTCGTCGCGGCGCTGCGTCTCACCGGGGTGCTGTCCGCCGTGCCACCGCTACCGTCGCTGGTCTACGCCGGGGTGGGCCTCGGGCTGGGCTGGTGGCTGCACCGGCGCGGGGGCGGGGCGTGGATGCGCTTCGCCCTTACCCGTGCCACCCTCGCCGTCCGTGGCCGTACGCCCCACCGGCTGCTCGCCTTCCTGGCGTACGCCGAGACCGTCGGCCTGCTGCGCGACGGCGCGGGAGCCTACCGGTTCCGACACTGCCGCCTCCAGAGCCGACTTGCCGGCGGGTCGGTGAGCGCGCGACGGGGCAGCCGGCTGCGTGAGGAGTTGGGTGTCGAGCTTGCCCGCGCCGGCTACTGGCCGGAGGGGCTCGGTGTCTTCGCCGACGTCACGCAGGCGCGGGCCGCGAGCATCGGGCACGCCGACGACCTCACCGTGGCGGCGCTGCGCCGGGCGCTGCTGGCCGGTGCGGCAGCGGGGGAGTGGACCCGGCTGGCGAGCCTGCTGGCACTCATCCCACCACCCACCGAGCCGACGCCGTTGGCGGTGCAGCGGGTCGCCCGGCTGATCGCGGACGACGCGTCGGTGACACAGCTGCTCGTCGCGGCCGAGGAGCTGAGCCAGGCGGCCACCGGAGTCACGCCGGAGTCTGCTTCCGCGACCCGCCCGGCCGCTCCTGGAGTGCAGGAGTTCCTCGCCGTCCTGCACCACATCAGCGGGAACGCCGAAGCGGCACGCACCCGCCTGGACCTGTTACGTACCGCTGCCAGCCAGGACGTCGGGGAGCCGGCACCCATCGGTGCGGGACTGCTCGCCGGGTTGCTCGTCGACGACGGTGAACCCGCCACCGCCCTGGTCATCTGCCATCAGGAACTGCTCCTCGCCGACCAACCGCCCGACCGGGTCGACCTGCTGCTCCTCGCCGAGACGTGGCGATGGTCGGTCGAGGTGATGCGACGCAACACCGACGAACAGGCCGAACTGCGCCGCCGCATCCGAGCGGCGCTGGCCCGGCGGCGAGACCACCCGCGCCGGATCGAGCTGGGCCGACGTGAGCTGGCCGAGCTGGGACTTCAGCTGTGCCACGCCGTGATCGAGCACCAGACGTTGGGCCCACTCGCGGTCGCGGCGTTCCGCCGGCTGGTCGCCGTCCGCACCGAGCCGGCCATCGTGGTGCAGACCGTCAACCGCAGCGCCCCCATGTGGCACGGCGGCTGACGGGGACCTGACACTCATAGTGATCGTGTACGCGGTTTGTTGGACGCTGCCCCGACACTGAAGCTTCCTCGACCGGGGAGGTGCGTCGTGCCGTATGTCAGGTCACACACCCGCAAGGGTGGCGCGCGGGTGCGGGCGCACTACCGAAGGCGGCGCGGCGGCAGCGCTCGGCGTAGATCGACGGTCCGCCGCCTGGCTGGCGGCGGCAGGTCGGCCAACGGCTGGGTTCTGGTGCTCGGTGCCGTCGTCGGCTTCGTGCTCCTCCGCATGGTCATCGATTTTGTGCAGCGGCACCCATACTGGTCCGCCTTCCTGGTGAGCCTCATCATCGCGGGGGCGACCGCGGTGGGTCTCGTCGTGTCGAAGCAGCGTGCCCGCGAGCGGGCCGACCAGGCCCAGCGGGACAGGCTGATCGCGGTGACCGACACGATGACCGGACCCGAGTTCGAGCAGTGGTTCGCGCGGCTCCTGGTCGCGTCCGGCTTCAGCAATGTGACGGTGTGCGGCGGCCCCCGTGACCGAGGAGCCGACGTCGTGGCGATCGCTCCCGACGACCGACGCGTCGTGGTGCAGTGCAAGCGGCAGAGCCGCAGCAACCGGGTGGGCAGCGCCGCGATCCAGCGGTTCGCCGGCACCTGCCGGGTGATTCACGGTGGCGAGATCTGCATGCCCGGCAGCTCGACATCACGCTCATCGATCGGCACGCGTTGGAGATGTGGGCGTGGACGGGCAGACCTTCGCTGGGCTTGACGGTGGGCGACGGACCGCAATGATGCCGCCCGAGGGATCGTCGAGTCACCGGACATCTCCGAGATGTTGACCCGGGTCACCGACGAGGCGCGCGACGGCTACTGCCGGGGAGCCTCGGTGTGATCGCTGGAGCAGTCCAGGGCGCTGCTCGACCGGTCCGCCGCCTGACTCGCATCGACCAAGCGGACCTCATACCGCTCACATTGCTGGTCGCGGTCAGTCTGGTCGAACGGTGGCTACTATCCGCGTCCGTCGAAAACTTGAGTCGACTCGGACTACCCGGCACGGTCGTTTCGGTGAACTGTGGGCGCTGATTTGCCGGTAGGCTCTCCACAGCATTTACACGGGCAGTTCACCAGATAAGGCACCTGAATGGTAATGCGTTTCAATACCCCGCCCGGTTGGCCAGCCGCTCCCGAAGGTTGGATACCGCCAGCTGGTTGGCAACCCGACCCGTCGTGGCCCGCGCCGCCGCCCGGTTGGCAGTTGTTCATCGACGACACACCGCAGCAGGGGCCCGCCAATTTACCTGCCCTTCGGCATTCCGGTGAGACGCCGGTGCCCGTCGTGGTCGAGGCGCAGTCCGTGCAGCAGACGACCGGCCCGCTTCCGCCGACCACGCCATCGAGCGCGCCTCCCCGTCAGGTGCCTCCCGTCGGAGAACCGGGTGTCCTGTGGTCCGCTGTTGGTCAACCGCTTACCGGCATCGGCGCTGGTCGGTATAAGTTGACAGCAACCATGCTGTATTTCGAGCGGGGAGTCCTTTCGACAAACGCGCAGCAGGTGCCAATCGCACACGTCGTCGATGTCGATCTGCGGCAGTCACTTACCCAGAAAGCGCGTGGGGTCGGGAGCGTCGTCGTGAAGGTGCAGCGGACGAACGGCTTGGAACTGGTAGTTCTGGAAGACCTTCCCGATCCGCGTGCGGCCGTCGCGGTGATCAACCAAACGGCGCAGGCAGCTCGGCTTGTCGAGCAGCAACGGATGAACACCCATCACTACGCGGGTCTGCCATCGATGCCGCCGGCGATGCCGCCCGCTCCAGTACCCACTGCGGTCGACCCGATCGCGCAGCTCCGACAACTCGGCGAGCTGCGTGACGCAGGCATTCTGACTGAAGTCGAATTTACTACCAAGAAGGCGGAAATCCTCTCCCGGCTCTGATTGCGCAGGTGGGTCCCCGATGGTTCGGCACTCTGCCCCTAGGATCTCTGGAATGCAGGAGGGCCGGTGGACGACGATCACGCCGTCGCAGTTCGCGCACGAGCGGGAGGCGCTGGCGCACGTCCAGGCGCTGCTGCCGGACAGTGAGCCCTACCGCGCCTGGTCGAACTTCACCTTCACCGCCCAGACCGGGCACCCCTACGAGGTTGACCTGTTGGTCGCCGCGCCCGGCGGCCTCTATCTCATCGAGATCAAGAGCCTGAACGGCCGGCTGCGATCCAGCGGCTCCAACTGGATCCTCCAGGGCCCGAACGGCACCCGCACCTTCGACAACCCGCTGCATCTGGCCGACGCCAAGGCCAAGAAACTCAAGTCGCTGCTCCAGGTGGCTGCCTCGCGACGCAAGGGTCAGCAGGTCAGGATCCCGTTCGTGCAGGCGGCGGTGTTCCTGTCCAAGCCTGGCCTGCGGGTGGAGCTGTCGGAGCATCATCTGCACGGCATCTTCGGTCCGGAGCCGGCCCCGGGTCACGAACCGGGGCTGTTGCCGGCGATCACCTTGCTGCTGCAGCGTCCACCGCAGGACGAACGCCAGCGGGTCACCAAGGAGATGTCGGCGGCGCTGCCCGACCTCCTCGACGCCGTGGGCATCGCCCGTAGCCGCCGGCACTACCAGATCGGCGCGTGGGAGTTGGAGACCCGCCCGTTCGACGTCGGCCCCACCTGGCAGGACCACCAGGCGCGGCACCGCGATCTGGAGCGCGAACAGCGCCGGGTGCGGATCTATCTGGTCGAGCGCAACGCCGTGCAGACCGAACGGGCCAGCATCGAACGTGCCGCCAAGCGCGAGATGCTGGCCCTGCACGGCATCAACCACCCGGGCATCGTGCAGGTCGACGCGATGGAGTCGCACGAGGCCGGCCCAGCGCTGATCTTCCGGTACGACCCTCGGTCGGTGCGTCTCGACCATTACATCGCCCAGTACGGTGACCGCCTTGACGCGCTGAGCAGACTTGCGATGATCCGCCAGCTGGCCGAGACGGTGGCGTACGCACACGGTCGACGGCTGCACCACCGAGCGCTCTCTGCCCGCAGCGTGTTGGTGAACCCTGGCCGGACGCGGCGTGGTGGCAGCGACGACGAAGCGTGGCTGACACCTCAGCTACAGATCAGTGACTGGCAGGCGGCGACCCGCGGCACGGACAGTGCTGGTGGCAGCAGCGGCCAGCCAGTGACTCTCTCCTCGCACGCGACCGCTCATATCGAGCGGTCCGCCGAGGCGTACCTGGCTCCGGAGTTGACCGCGCCGACGCCGGACGCGGTGGCGATGGACGTCTTCGGCCTCGGCGCACTGGCGTACCTGATCCTGACGGGTCAACCACCGGCCACGAAGCGCCCCGAACTGCTGGCCCGCTTGGCTCGGGACAACGGTCTGCGGGCCGCTGCTGTTGCCGACGGCATCAGCGAGTTCGCCGACGAGTTGATCCAAGCCGCCACCGCACCTGTTCCGGCCCAGCGGCTCACCACGGTCGCCGACTTCGTCGAGATGCTCCAGCTCGTCGAGGACGAGTTGACCAGCCCGCCACCGGGTTCGGTGCACCCGGAGGAGCCGGCACCCGAGCAGCCTGACCCGCTGGAGGCGCGTGGGGGCGACCGAGTCGGCGAGTGGAAGATCGTCCGCCGCCTCGGCACAGGCTCGACCTGTCGGGCGTTCCTCGGCTTCAACGAGCGCACCCGGCGGGAAGAGGTCCTGAAGGTCGGGCTCTCTGACGAGAAGGGTGCTCGGCTGGCCCACGAGGCCCGGGTGCTGGGCCCGCTCACCGACTCCCGCGTGATCCGGCTGGCCCGGCCGGAGCCGCTGCAGCTGGGCAACCGCACCGTCGTGGTGCTCGAGCACGCTGGCGACCACACTCTGGCGCGCAAGCTGCGCGACGACGGTCGGCTCACGGTCGACGAGTTGGAGACGTACAGCGACTACCTTTTTGGCGCCCTCGACTACCTGGAGGGCGAGGGCGTCTACCACCGCGACATCAAGCCGGACAACATCGCCATCCGGATCCGGCCCAACCGCACCAGGCAGTTGGTGCTCTTCGACTTCTCCCTGGCCGGAGTGTCGGTCAAGGAGATCACCGCCGGCACTCCTCGCTATCTGGACCCGTTCCTCGGCATCGCCAACCGCCCCGTCTATGACAAACACGCCGAGTGGTACGCACTCGCGGTCACGCTGCACGAGATGGCGTCCGGGGAGCTGCCGGTCTGGGGCGACGGCGGCACCGAACCGCAACTCACCGACGGCCCGCCGGTGCTGGCCGCCGAGGCGTTCGACCCGGCGATCCGCGACGGACTCGTGGAGTTTTTTCAGCGGGCACTGCACCGTGACCACCGTCGACGCCACGCGTCGCTGAAGGATCTGCGTGACGCCTGGCAGGACGTCTTCCGCCGCTCGGACGCGAGCACCCCGGTCGGCACCGAGCACCCGGACGTCGACGAGCCGGACGAGCAGGTCGCCGCGGTGGCCCGCGACGAGGCCGCCGGCAAGGCCACCCGGGCCACCACGCTGGAGGCCGCCGGTCTCACTCCACGCGCGGTCTCGGCCGCGCACCGCTTGGAGGCCACCACCGTTGGTGAGCTGCTGGCGGTCGCCAATAAGCTCGCGCACCTGCCCGGTCTCGGTGCAAAGACCCGCCAGGAGTTGCAACGCCGGGTCAAGGAGTGGCGGCAGCGCCTGGGGGAGCGGGAAACGCTGCCCACCACGCCCGCCGCCCGCAAGGCAGCCAGCGAAGAAGCGGCCACCGAGACCACTTCCGGCCACGGCGACACCGATCTGGTGCGCGTCGGCCTGGACGCCATCGCCACGCTGCTCGTCCCGGCGAAGAACGGCCGCAACGCCACTGAGATCGAGGGCACCCGGCTGCTGCTGCACCTGCCCGACGAGTCAGGGGCGCTGCCGGCGTTGCAGCTGTGGCCGCAGCAGCCGCAGGTGGCCACCGCGCTGGGCGTCACCGCCGGTCGGGTCGCGCAGATCCTCGGCAAGCAACGCAAGCGCTGGCACGAGATCCCGGTAGTCGGCAGCGTGCGTACCCAGATCATCGAGCTGTTGCACGACGGCGGCCGGGTGATGGGCGTTGCCGAGCTGGCCGCGGCGCTGCTGAGCAGTCGCGGCTCGGTGCGCACCGGAGACGCGCTGCGTCTCGCGGTGGCCGTCGCGGCGGTACGCGCCGCCGTGGAGGTCGACGCGCTCGCCGACGAGCCGCGCCTGCTGCTGCGCCGGCACACCCGCGCCGACATCGACGGCAAGCCTCACCCGCGCGGCGACCGGCTGCTGGTGGCGCTGGAGGTCAGCGATGACGACGCGCCGGAGACCCCGGCCGCGCCGGCGCTGCTCGACTACGCCGACGCGCTCGGCAAGGCCGCCGACAAACTCGCCGCGAGTGAGGTGCTGCCCAGCCCCGCAACAGTGCTGCGTACCCTCGCGGCGGTGACCGCGCCCGGCGGGGCGGCCGAAGCGTTCGACGAACGGCGACGGGTGTTGCTCGCCGCAGTGGCCTCCGAGCGGGCCGCCGCCACCGCGCGGCTGGAGCTCTACCCGCGCAACCTCGACCCCGTGCGGGCGCTCCGGCTGGCCCAGGCTGGCGTGGTGCCGCCGACGAGCGCGCCTGATGGTCGGCGTGGGCTGACCCCGACGCACGTCGCGGACAGAGTCACCGCGCGCTTCCCGGAGCTGGACCCCCTGCCAGGTCACCCCAAACTGGACCGGCTACTCGCCGAGGCTGGCTTCGAGCTGCGGTGGGACCGGGACCGGTACGTCTCACCACCACCCCGCGCGGCTTCGTCCTCGGTGTCGATCATTCAGCGGCGCCCGTCGGTCACCGCCACGCCGAGCCGGTGGACGGCAGAGTCTCCGGAACTGGCGGCGGCAATGCGCGCCGAGGAGCGGCTGGCCGGCGCGCGGTCCGCAGGTGGGTTCCGGGCGCTGACGGTACGCCTCAACCGGTACCACCTGGCCCGGGAGGAACTGGTCCGACGCTTCGACGCCCGACCGGTCAACGTGGCGGCCCGCTTCCTGAATCATCTGCACGCCCTGGTCGACGCCCGCCCGAAGCCGACGTGGGAGACCGTGCTCAGCGCGGACATCGCCCAGGAGGGGTCGCGGGCGGCGATCAAGCTCGGGGAGTACGTCGAGCAGGCGTGGCAGCTCACCGTGCCGTCACTGCACGCCATGCTGTCTGCCGCGGACGGGCCGGTGCTGCTGCACGATGCGGCGGTGCTGGCTCGGTACCGGGCGATGGAGCGGCTGCATGAGGTGGCTGACGCGGCGCGCGGCGGGTCGGGGGATGTGTGGCTGCTCTGCCCGATGGAAGATCCGGCGCTGCTGCCCAAGCTGGACGGTGTGGTGGTGCGGGTGGGCGACAACGAGTGGATCGCCCTACCGGACGCCTGGGTCGTCAACGCCCACCGCAGCGCGGTCACCGCTTGACCCACCAAACCGTCGTTGCGGGCCGCTGTCAGCTGAAGTCGAGTGCCCTTGCCGCCCCGTCGAGCAGTTGCTTGTACGTAATCACCTCAATGCGGGCAAGATGGCTGCTGTAGGTGCGCAGAACATCGTTCAGTTCTGATTCCTCGACATCAGGTTGAAAATCGGGATGCCCGATGATGACCGTTGCTCCAGCACGCCGAACGTCGACACCGTGTTGGTTGAGGATGCGCGGCCTGTCCTCATCGAGCGCGAGCAGATAGTTCATGGTCTGTCCGACTGCGCGATGTACCTGGCTGTTGGGAATCACGTTGCCGCGCTGGTGTGTGACGATGCCGAGGTTTGCTCGCTTCAGCTCTACACCGTGTATGGAGCCGTCTGGTCTGACGAGCGAAATGTCCAACTCGTTTCCCGGAACGAGTCGACGGCGGCCGAGTTCCTGCAGGTACGAACCCCCGAAGATCCAGAGGTTCCGCGCGAGCGCGTGCTGGAGGTCGCCTTCTGTGCTGTGCGGGTTTTGCACGACGCACCTCAGGTGTTGGAGTGCGTCCGACCGGATCTTGAGCTGCGAGAGCTGAACCAACTCCGCCAGCGATAGTGCCGCTGAGCCAGATTGGTGGTGGTTGGCAGCGACGCCCACTGTTGACCGATCCTCAATATCGAGCCGGTCGAGGAGAACCTCGCGCAGCCATGCCGACGACTCCCGGGGGCCACGCATCATCCGGTAGCGGCCCGGCTCCTGCTCGTCCTCTTCGATGGATCGTGCGGACGCGAAAAGCCCGTCCAGGAAATGGTAGATCTCGTCTGGAGAGGCATCCGGCTGGTCAGCGTTGAACTGCCTCAAAGACGTCAGGAAGAGCTGACCGAAGTCCTCAACAGTGCTTCGGATGTAGCCGAGATACCTCAGTCGACTTCCAGGAAAGAGCTGGTACTTGATCTCGAGATCCGGACGCAGCATGACGTACATCGAGGACGCTAATGCGTCCTCGATGCGCTCACTTGCGTGAAGGTCATCTTCGCTTTTGGCGGCGGATCCCGCGTATCGCAAGAGGTCAACTAGGTCCCTCCCGCCGCGGTACGGGCTGCGCTTGCCCATGTGCCGCAGTGCATCGTCGAGGAGACTGCGGACGTGGTCCGAGACGCCGAGCTCAATGATCTTTTCGAGGAAAAGTCGAAGGGTTAGGTCGGACCGGGTCGGCATCGGCACCTCTTACGTCGTCTTCCAGCAGGACGCTCATCATGCAACGGGCACCCGACAGGGCCGTTTGACGCTTGGCCGGTTCGAAGCCACTTTCGGTCGCCCACCGGCGACGGGAGGCTGGGCGAACTGGACGAAGGCGTCCTTGGGGGACGGGCACTCCCGCGCGTGCATGGTCCCGGTCGCGCAGCGCCCGCTTGATCTGGTCCTTCTCCTGGCTGACCAGCCGTGTCGTCTCGTCGAGCATGGCCAACTTGCCAGCCATCCGAGCCTGCAGATCGTCTGGACCACGTCCATCAGAAATCCGACAGCATCAATAGGTGCAGGTGAGGCGCGCATCCGTCTGGCAGCGAGGCAATCTCGCTAGAGCGGCAAAATGCCTGATCTTCAGCGACGGGGCCTGATTGGCAGTGGCGAGCCACGTACTTAGGGTTATCAGTGCTTCACCCCAAGCGACGGCGAGCCGATTGGCGGACTGCGGATGGCTGTGAACACGCATCGAGCGAATTGCGCGAATGCTCAAAATCCGGGCTGCAAGTGCTCCGGCTGTGGTGGCTCGCTGCATGGCTGGGATGGCTGGGCGAGGCTCGCCGTCGAGCGCCCGGCCGTACGCGACGAGCGGCGACGCACGCTCAACGGCGACATCCAAAAGGGCCGCGCCGGGGAACTCAGGTCCAACGCGAAAAACCGACAGGCGTCCCTCGATCTTGCCCGTCTAGGCATCGCTGAGCACCTGTGGGCCACGGATCCGCGTCCCAGGACCGGGGGCAGGCTTGAACGCGACTTCGAGGTCGGCGACCGGACGGCGGTGGAGTTCGACAACGGGCGGATGAACATCCTCGCCGATGCGATCATGGTGGACCCCTGGGGCGAGATATCGCGCGACATCGACAACCTCGTTCAGAACGAGCCAACCGCCGCCCGGGAGATCAAGAAGGGTCTTGCCAGTCACGGCTGGTGCAGCCTCCTGGTGGCGCTGATCCAATTGATCGAGAGGATCAACAAGGTCATCGGCCTCTTCACCGACGCGGCCAAGCAGGCCGTCAAGAAGGCGTTGTCTAATCACTTCACATCCCGCATCTCCGAGCTGGTGAAGGAAGCTGTCGTCGACATCGTCGTCGACAAGGTGTGGGCGGCCCTGATGCGGTTGCTCGAAGCTCACTTCCCTCTCCTGGGCGCTGACACCGTGCGCGTCCTGCGGATGCTGGCCGTGTTCGCCTGCCCGTCGGTCGAACGGCACCGGGACGTCTACCAGCACGCTGTCGTGCCCCTCCTGGGTGATGCCCAAGGGTTCGTCGCGGAGGACGTCAAAGCGCAGGTGACCACTCTCTTCACGGCGTGGTGGCAGCGCAAGGGCCCAGAACCAGCCCTGTGACGCCGTCCGGCGGCATCAGGGTGAGCAGTCGGGGCCGCATGGATCATTGAGCCGCCTGAGACAGGACCGGATTGCCCCCCGTCGGACGAGAGAACTCAGTCAAGACCCTTGATGCCAACTGTGGGACTCCGTACGGTGAGTCTCCACTCGCCGCAAGATGAGCGTGGCTCAACGTCAGTGTCCACTCGGCATGAATCTCAGGGACTTTCCCGCGTCCTCTCGGTTACCACGGATCGCCTGCGTGCGATGGGAGTGCGTCGATGGACTAGTTGCGGATCCTGGCTGGGTGCCGGCGTGGTGCAGCGTACGCGGTGCCGGATGGAGATGTGGAAGGACGAGAGTGGACCAGCAGGCAGAAGTGCGGATCGCAGGTTCGCTCCCGCTCGCGGTGGTGATGGACGCGTTGCGGGCCGCCCGGACCGTCTTCCATTCGGAGGCGGACTTCCAGCACGCCTTCGCCTGGGCTGTTCACCGCCTGGACAACGAGGTCCAGGTGAGGTTGGAAGTGCGGCAGGAGGAGAAGGCGTACCTGGATCTGCTCTGCTTCGGTCCGAAGGGCCGGACGGCGATCGAGTTCAAGTACTTCACCGCGCGCTGGGACGGCGTCGACCCTCGCACCGGCGAACAGTTCCAACTGCGCCACCACGGCGCCCCAGACCTGGCCCGGCTCGGCTTCGTGGTCGACATCACCAGGCTGGAACGGTTCTGCCAATCCGGTGCCGCCGCGATGAACGGTCTGGCCGTCCTGCTCACCAACGACCGCGGGATGTGGAGCCCACCGGCCGGATACCGGTTGACCCGGGACGGAGAGTTCCGACTGCACGAGGGACGCAGGCTCCGGGGCAGGCTTCGCTGGGGGACCGAGGGCAGCTACCGCGTGGCGAATCAGAGCGACCTGCTCGGTGACTATCCGCTGACTTGGCGGGACTTCGCCCGCCTGAACGGCGGCAATGGCGAGTTTCGCTGGCTGGCGGTGCAGGTCGACCAGGTGAAGCCCACGACGGCGGACGTGGTGGGTGCCTGATGCCGCATCGCAACAGGTTCACGGCCGCCTGCCGCCCCATCGCGTTCCCCGCCGGGCTGATATCACCAAACGCGGTTCTGGAGTTCACAACGGACGATCTCGCCCATGCCCTTTTCGCCACCGGCAGGGCACCGGGCGACGAGGTACGCCACGGGTGGGCGTCCGTGTGGGAGTTCGTCCATCGCACCTCGCTCATTCCGGCGTACGTGCGCAGGACCCGCGGCGGCGCGCTGGTGAAGTCGGCCCTTGCCAGGGAGTTGGACCGCTCGGAGAAGGGGACGCTGTCGTACTCGCTCGGGCAGGCGCTGACCGGGATCTTCTGCGAGCGAAAACTGGGGGTGACGCACCTGCTGCACATTGACCGCTACGGAAGCAGGTGGGGGGTCGTCTTCGCCGCCACCAAGAAGCGGGCAGATCTCTTCGGCCTGTCACCGACAGGCTGGGTGGTCGCCGAGGCCAAGGGACGCTCCAACGGCATGGAACCGGCCCTACCGAACACCCTCGTCGCTCAGAAGCGCTCGGTGAAGTCCATCTCCGGCAAACGCCCCTGGCTCGCCCTGGGCTGCGTCGCGGCCTTTCCGCCGCATCGGCACGAGCTGTCCATCACCGCGGTGGACCCGGACGAGGAAGGACCCGAACCGGTCGACGTCGACCTGGACCTGGACCGATACATGCTGGCGTACTACGAACCGTTCCTCGCCGCCATCGCCGCAGGAACTCCGCAGGTACGGGACCAGCGCTACCTCACCTCCCGTCTCGGCCTGCTCGACCTTCGTGTCGGCCTGCGCAAGGACATTGCCGCCAGGGTTCAGCAGGCAAGCCAGGGGCAGCTGTCAGGTCTGTACGACTCGGTCGTCGAGCTTCTCGACTCCGGCGTTGAACTAGACGAGGCAGCCACCGCCTTTCCCGATGGGACGCTGGTCGGATCTGACTGGACGGATGCCATCTCCCTCAACGACTGGCGCTTCTGACCCTGACTTGATCGGGTGACCTGCCCCGACCCGGCGTCGCACTCGGCTCGGTCGCCGGCTCGGGCGCGGGGCGAAGGCCGACGAGTTGGACGAAGACCTCGCGTTTGGTGGTCGCGTTGCCGCGGCGGTTGAGGACGTAGCCGGTCAACCAGATCCAACCTTCGTACGTCGGCCGGTCGGACACTGAGACGACGCGGAAGGTCATGGCACGATTCCTGGCGAACTGCACCGAGGCCCGGCCGTCGATGACGAGCAGGTCGCCGGGAGAGGGGTGCGCGGTCACCAGTGGCCGGAGTTGCGCTGTCGCTCCTGCGTCGGCGGGCACTCCCGCGCGTGCATGGTCTGCCAGTCACGCAGCGCCCGCTTGATCCGGTCGTTCTCCTGGCTGAGCAGCCGTACCGTCTCGTTGAGCATGGCCAGCTCGTCGGCCACCCGGGCCTGGAACTCGCGTACCTCATCGGGGTCGACGCCGCGCCGACACGCGGCGAACGCGCGGGTCCGCACCTCGTGCGGCGTCAACCTGCCGGGGTAGCCGGCGGGGTAGGGCTGGCCACCTCGATACACCTGAGCCACGACGATCCTCTCTGAGGGCAGGCGGGAGCGCGGAAGGTCCTTGTGGTGGGTCTGGAAGGGCGGGCCGTCCGCTCGGGGGCCGCGGGCGACCCGCCCGCTCCGCCGCCGCAGCCCAATTCGGCGGTACGACAGCAGAGCAGTCCGGTCGGTCGGGACGGGCACACGCACCCGCCCCGACCAGGGGATGAGCCGAACTCGTTGCCACGCGAGGAGCAGCTCAGGCTCAAGAGTAACGACTTAGTCGTTTAAGTCAACCACCGACTGTTGTCGTTCATGGGCGGTTCGTGATCGAATTGGCGAGCCACGCAAGGAGCGCCATGCCTACAACACCTGACTACATCCGCATCGCCGATGACATCATCGCTGGGGTCAAGGCGAAGAGGCTTAAGCCTGAAGACAAGTTGCCGCCGATCGCGCAGATGGCAACGGACTACCGGGTCGGCACGTCCACCATCCAGATGGTCTACGTGCGACTCGAAGCCTTGGGCGTCATCCGACGCCATCAGGGCAAGGGCATCTTCATCACCGAGCCGAAGACCTGGATGCGGGAGCCGTAGGTAGCGGGCCGGCTACCTACACGAGCCTTTTGGGTACCCCCGTCCCGTCGACGGGACGACTAGAGTCGGCGCGTGATCGACCGGAAACTGCTTTTGTCCGACCTGCAGAAGCAGGTCAAGAACCTGGAAAAGGACCTGCGAGAGCAGGCCGACTCGGTCGAGGAGGTGCGCCTCCGACTGCGTGGCGAGTACGACCACGCCTTCAAGGTCGGCCGCACCGCCGCCACCTGGACAGCCTGGCGAGACGAGCGCGTCACCCAGGCTGCCGTCGCCTGGGTGCTCGGCACCGTCTTTGTGCGCTTCTGCGAGGACAACGGCCTACTGCCCGACCCCTATCTGGCTGGCCCGGGGGACCGCTTGGTCCTCGCCGAGGAGGCCGAGGCGCAGTTCTTCCGCGATCAGCCCGACAAGACCCTCCGCGACTGGCTGCACCAGGGCTACGACGCCATCGCCGGCACCCAGGCCGGCAAGTCACTCTTCGACAAGCGGCACAACCCGCTCTACCAAATCCCGCTGTCCCACGACGAGGCCAAATACCTGATCGGTTTCTGGCGTCGGCGCGGCGAGGCCGGCGGCCTGGTCCACGACTTCGCGGACCCGGAGTGGGACACCCGCTTCCTCGGCGATCTCTACCAGGACCTCTCCGAGGCGGCCCGCAAGACCTACGCCCTGCTTCAGACCCCGGAGTTCGTCGAGGAGTTCATCCTCGACCTGACGCTCACCCCGGCGATCGACGAGTTCGGCCACGACGTAGTCAAGATGATCGACCCCACCTGCGGCTCCGGCCACTTCGTCCTCGGCGCCTTTCACCGGCTCCTCAAGAAGTGGGAGCAACACGCCCCCAACCGCGACCCCCACGAGCGAGTACGCCTCGCCCTCGAGGCCGTCCATGGCGTCGACATCAACCCCTTCGCCGTAGCCATCGCCCGCTTCCGCCTCCTGGTCGCCGCCCTCCGGGCGAGCGGCGTGAAGGCCCTCGCCGACTCGGCCGGGTACGTCTTCCCGATGCACCTTGCAGTTGGCGACTCGCTGATCAAGCGGCGGCAGGCCATGCTGTTCGGAGAGGACCCGATGACCGAGTTCGCCTACTCGACCGAAGACGTGCAGGAGCACTCGGGCGTCCTGAGCCCCGGCCGGTATCACGTCGTTGTGGGCAATCCGCCCTACATCACCGTCAAAGACAAGGGCCTCAACGAGGCATACCGCGAGATGTATGACGCCTGCGCCGGAAAGTACGCCCTATCGGTGCCCTTCGCGCAGCGCTTCTTTCAACTCGCAAAGCCTGGTGACGAAGACGGCAAGGGCGCGGGGCACGTCGGGCAGATTACCGCCAACTCGTTCATGAAGCGCGAGTTCGGCAAGAAGATGATCGAGGTGCTATTTGCCACCCGGGTCAACCTGTCTCACGTAATCGATGCGTCCGGCGCCTATATACCCGGCCACGGTACCCCAACAGTTATCGTGGTCGGCCGTAACACGAACCTAAACCGTCCTGGGGTCATTCGAACCGTAATGGGCATCCGTGGTGAGCCTAGCGCCCCTGTCGATCCTAAGAACGGGATCGTCTGGCGAGCCATCATGAGCCAGATTGGCCGACCCGGCTCCGAGTCCGAATGGATCAGTGTTTCCGATATCCCGCGCCCTCGCCTTTCTGCTTTCCCTTGGAATCTCAGCGGTGGCGGGGCTGGCAATGTTGTGGAATTGGTTGAGAATGCCCGGGCGGCGAGGCTCGGCGGTCTTGTATCTCGGATCGGTTGCTATGGCATCATCGGCGCTGACGAGGTCATGCGGCTCGGCATTCAGGTTTTTCGCCGTTCCAAGGCCGAATGTGCATATATTCGTCGGTTGGTCGTGGGTGACGAAGTTCGGGACTGGGGGGTAGACGAGGGCGACTTTGCCTTTCACCCCTATCGCTACGATCGTAGCCTGGTAGTGCTCTCAAGTGCTCCTCTTCACGCTAAGAGGATGTGGTCCTATCGCACCGAACTTGGCAATCGTGCCACATTTACCCGAGGTACCTACTTTGGAGATAATCGACCCTGGTTTGAGTGGCATCAGATTCCCCGGGACGAGGGCACCCATTCCAATTCCATTGCTTTCGCGTTCGTGGCAACACATGCACAGTTTGTGCTGTCTCGCAGTGAGATGGCGTTCGGACGCACCGCCCCTATTATCAAGCTGCCTGCTAAAGCATCCGAGAATGACCATCTGCGGCTCCTTGGGCTGATTAACAGTTCGACCGCCTGCTTTTGGCTGAAGCAGGTCAGCCACAACAAGGGGAACGAGGGCTACCAGTCCGGCATTAAGACGGAGATGTGGGAGCGGTTTTACGAGTTCACCGGCACTAAGCTGCAGGAGTTTCCACTGCCGTCGGCGTACCCCCTTGAGCTGAGCCGGAAGATCGACGGCCTCGCGCAGCGGCTTGCCACGGTGAGCCCCGCGGCGGTCGCGGCCTCCGACGTGCCCACCCGCGAGCGGCTGGCCGCCGCCCGCGACGAGTGGCACGCGATCCGGGCGCGGATGATCGCGTTGCAGGAGGAGCTTGACTGGCAGGTCTACTCGCTCTACGGGCTGCTGGACGAGGATCTAACCGCCCCGGCCAACTCGGTCCCGGAGTTGAAGTTGGGGGAGCGGGCGT
This sequence comes from Micromonospora acroterricola, assembly GCF_003172955.1. Lineage (GTDB taxonomy): Bacteria > Actinomycetota > Actinomycetes > Mycobacteriales > Micromonosporaceae > Micromonospora > Micromonospora acroterricola. The sequence goes on from NZ_QGKR01000169.1 coordinate 29,501, forward strand.
TTGAGATCGTGCTCGCCCGCAAGATGGCCGCCGGTGAGGCGGAGACGCAGTGGTTCGCTCGGCACGGGTCTACGCCGATCACGGAGCTGCCGGCGCACTGGTCGGACGAGTACCGGTCCATTGTGGAGCGGCGGATCGCGGTCATCGAGGGTAACCGCAACATCGGGTTGATCGAGCGGCCGGAGTGCAAGCGGCGGTGGGCCGGCGAGGGCTGGGACGCGATGCAGGCGAAGGCGCTGCGTGACTGGCTGCTGGACCGGTGCGAGGCGCGCGAGCTGTGGTACCAGCATGTCGACGATCTCGAACAGCCGCGTCCGCTGACCACCGCGCAGCTCGCCGACGAGCTGCGCCGCGACGCCGACGTGCTCACCGTCGCCAACCTCTATGCGCCCGGTCAGGATCTCGGCAAGGTGATTGCCGGCCTGGTCGCCGACGAGCATGTGCCTCACCTGGCCGCGCTGCGCTACAAGGACACCGGGCTGGCCAAGCGGGCCGACTGGGAGCAGGTGTGGGGCCTGCAGCGGCAGGAGGACGCGCTGCCCGACGAGGCGGCGAAGCGGGAGTTCCGCAAGGGTATCCCGGTGCCGCCGAAGTACACCTCGGCGGACTTCCTCAAGAGCAGCTTCTGGAAGCATCGGGGCAAGCTCGACGTGCCCAAGGAGCGGTTCGTGTCGTACCCCGGTGCCAGCCGCGACGGTGACCCGTCGCTGCTGGTCGGCTGGGCCGGCTGGGACCACCGTGAGCAGGCCCAGGCCCTGGCCACCCTGATCGTGGCCCGCGAGCAGGAGGACGGCTGGGCCGACGACCGGCTGTTGCCGCTGGTCGCGGGGTTGCGCGAGATCCTTCCCTGGGTACGCCAGTGGCACGGCGAATTCGACCCGGAGTGGGGTGCCTCGCCGGCGGACATCTACGACGGGTTCCTCGCCGAGACCACCAACCGCCTGCACCTCACCGAGGTGGCGCTCGCGTCGTGGCGACCGGCGAAAGCGACTCGCGGCCGCAAGGCCAAGGTGTGACGACCGAGTCGGTGCCGACCGGCCTGTGGTCGACGGACGACGTCGAGGAGCTGACCGGGATCCTGGCGGCCCGCCGCTCGCGGCTGTGGCAGATCACCCAGCCGGCCGAGCTCGCGGCGTGGGTGTTCGCCAAACCGGAGCCAGCGCCGCTGGACCCGCCGCCGGCCGCCTTCGACGTTGAGTGGGCCGATGGGCTGGACGAGCCGCAACGCGCGGCGTGGGCGCTGGCCGGATGGGTGGCCCGGATAACGGTGCCCGAAGCGGCGCCGACCGCCGGCCGGCACTGGCTGCTGTCGCGGGTGAACGAGGGCCGCGGTCCACTGCTGCGGCTGACCGTCGGAGTGCTGGAAACCCTCGGCGTGTACGAGTCCGGCGAGGAGGTGTGGCTGCGGGTGGCAGGAGCGCCGATCGTCCTCGCCATGGACGCGGGCGCGGCGGACCTGGAGGAGTGGGGACGGCGCGGCATCGACATGCAGGAAGACCGGACGAAGACACTCGCCGAGGAGAAGCTGCTTCTCACCTGCCCGGACGTCGACACGGCACTGTGGTTGCTCCGGCAGCCGCCGGTCATGGCCGCCGCCCGGATGCTCAACGCCTGGGTGTCGGCCGGCCCGTTCCCGTTCGAAAGCCGATACCGGCCCGAGGTCGTCGGCCGAGCCTGGCGGGCGGCGGAGAACCTGCTCGTCGATGCGGCGCCCGGCGAGACCGGCGGGGAGCGGGGCTTCGACCGGGAATACGCGGGATCGGCCGTGCCGGTCGACCTGCCGGCGCAGCGGTCGTTCGACGCGGATGCCTACCGGGCCGGGGTAAGTGAGCACGATCGGCTGTGCCGGGCGCTGATCGATCACCTCACCGCCGAGGGTGTGCGGGTTGGTGCGGGGTTGAACGGCGTACCGGTGGATCTGGCCTGGCGGGATGCCGACGGGCGGCAGTTTATCGCCGAGGTGAAGAGCGTGGTCGGGGTCAATGAAGTTGAGCAGCTTCGGCTGGGCCTCGGTCAGATCCTCGAATACCGTCACCGCCTCGCGGCGCGCGGAATCGTCGCGACGCCCGTCCTGGTCGTGTCGAGATGCACGGACCGGGCTTGGCCGGCCATCTGCGGTGACAACCGCGTCATCCTGCTACAGGGTGAGGGCACACCGAATTGGTCGGCCGATCTGTGGCCTGTGGTTGTAGGTGTCGCTAACACCGCCGATGGCGATGTCAGTTTGGGAAGGGACAACGCGTGACCACTGACAACCGGGCACACGTGCCAGTATGGACACTCGCCACGGATGCCGTGAGCGTACCGAACGTGCTCGGCGATGAGGGCATGACGCCGGCCCGACTCGAAGAACTGAGAACAGTCCTGGCAACACTTGCGGATTCCCCCATCGCCACGCTGGAAGCGCATCCGATCGCAACCAAGCGCGATCGGAACGGCGGAATCCCGCTCCATGCGACCAGTCCGCTTGCTCAGCAGTTGTCGCACCTCGTGACTCAGACAGCGAAGACGGCACCTCCGACGCTGAACGTCGCCGCTACCGGTGACGTGCTCTACCGAATGGTGGTACCGGCAAAGGTCGCCGCGCAGTTCGGTAGAGGGCTTGTTCGACCGATGGCTGCGAGGGCATCTGCAGGAGGTATTCACAGCGCGCTGGTCAACTCCACCGGCATCGCAGCCCAAGCCACGTTCGTGCCCGTCGCTGGCAAGGTTGCTGTTGCAGGTGCGGCAACCGGCTCGGCCGCCACAGCTGGTGTGGCAGCCGCCAGCGCCGGGGCGTTGACAGTGGCCGCGCCCCTTGTCTTGATGGCTGTCGCGGTCGGCGTCAGCGCCTACGCTGATCACCAACGCCAGGAGGCGATCGAGCGAATCACCGACCTCCTGGAGCAGTTGCACGAAGACAGCCTGGAGAAGGAACGCAGCGCGTTGGACGGTTGCCGTGACGCGATCGACAAGGCGACGTCGGTCCTCCTCGACCAGGGCAGAATCGGCCTGTCGTTGGGGCTGGATTCCTCGTCGTACGCGATCAACACAGCCATCGAAGGCGCCAAGCGTCGGCTCACGAAATGGCAAGACGCGCTAGCTGCGCTGCCCGACGGGCCGGTTGAAGTCGGTACATTGACGAAGCCGTTCCCCGGCATCAACGAGGATGGTGGCGCATTCCGCACCCACCTGGAGCTTGCGCGACTTGCCGTCGCTCTCAAACGTCGAGTGCTTGTGCTTCAAGCAGTCGAGCACGCTCAACTGGTGGGGACGAACAATCCGTTCCAGAGCTTTGTCGGAAGCTTGCGCGACGACGAGCGTCGCGTCGACGAGTTGGAGTCAGGCATCAACTCGGTCCTGCTTCGGCTGTCGACCATGGAGTTGAAGCGCCCCGGCGGTTTCCGAAGCATCATGTTCACGCAGGGCGAGGTCGACGACCTACTCAAAGCCGCGTACCGCCTTCGCGCCTTGGGCGACGGCCTCGACGTGGGATACCACCGAGCTGACGTTGCGATTGAGATCGAACGAAGCAGCGACGGGTCGCTCGTAGTGTTTCCTGCAGTCGCCGCCTGACTGGATGGGCCGCGCGAACTGATCAGCTGAGTCGGCATCTGCCCATCTCGTGCGGCTCAGGCTCGAGCAGAGCTTCACAACCAAGTGCGATGGCTGCGAGAGGCGTGATGGCATCGAAAAAGAAAGCTCCCCGCTACCGCATCACGCGGGTCTACCCGGCACGGGGTCAGTTGCAGCGGTTCCTCCTCGACCAGCCGATTACCCTGCGGTGTTCCAAGTGCCAGCAGACGAGCATGTCCAGCTCGGTGGTGACGGTGTCTGGAGACTGGGGGAAGCTGCTCTGCACCCGGTGCTACAGCCATGCGAAAGCGGATGCAGCCGTTGAGATAGAGCCCAAGCCCACCGCCGCGCCACCGCGTCCGCAGCCGCTCGCGAGTCCGATGCCTCGGGACATGATGTGGCTGGCGTCGCTGCATCGCACTATCGCCGAGGGCGGCAAGCTCGCACCGGCGGAACAGAAGATTCTCGAGGCAGGGGTTGGTAGGCCAGCTTCGATCGCCGCCATGCGCTACGCGGAGCTGCTGGTCGACAGCGAGGCGCGGGTCGCCGACGTGTCCGGCGACGCCCAACTGGCTCGAGGGCTGACCGGTGTTCGGGAAATTCTCGCGCAGTCGTGCCAGGCAGCAGGACTGACCTTCAAGGATGAGTATCAGCGAGAACGGGCCGCTCTGGATGCGGAGCCCGTCATGCCGGAGCCGCTGGAGACGGCGGTCGTCCGTGCCGTGACTGGTGACCGCTTTTCCGCGGCATTGGCCCAGGCACTCAAGCGGCGCTCTCTTCGAGAGCACGCGCTCGAGCGACCGACCAAAGACGTCCGGCGGTGGCTCGATGAACACGAGGGTTCGCAGTGGCGGTCACTGCCGTCTGGAGTGCGCCGGATGTGCGGACTGAACCCCTCCGCATTCACACGCAAAGCGTTCATCGACATCAACGGGCTGGATTGTGATCCGAACCTGGCGCACGAAGCCGTCGCGGAGCAGTGGGTGAACTGTGCCAACGAGATCGTGTCCGCGCTGATGCGTGCACGGGAATCGTTGGAGTCGGAGTTGCGTACCGCGCCTCCGCCCGCCAGGGCTGCGTTGAGGGCCCGACTGCAGCAAAGCGGGGAGGCGTACGCCAGAGGCGGCGCCAGGTGCCTTGAGGCTCGATTGATCCTCGGCCACCTTCACCTTCGCGCTGTCCGGAAGTACCGGACTCAAGGGATGCGGAAGCTGCGCGCCGATTGTCTCGCCGAAGCGACGAAAACGGTGATCGAGGCGGACCCTGTACTCGGCGCGTTCGTGGCGGAAGCTTGCCGAGAGCATCGGTCCGCATGCCCGGCGGCCAATGCCGCCCACCCCTGCACAGACTGCCCGCCTTCGGTGGCGGACGTGGTGCGTGAGCGCATGAGCCAGGCCCCGGTAGTCGACGTGCCGCGACAGCCCGCGAAGCGCGACCCCCAGCAGCCGCCGGAGAGGGAGGAGACCGAACAGCCTTCCGATGGGCTCTTCGCTTGCGAAGAGCTGCTGAAGAACTTCGCTGACCAGAAGAAGCTGAGCCTCGTCATCTTGGAATGCCAGACCGGGCCGGACGATGGCACCTTCGGCTATGCGTGGCTAGCGAGGGACGGTAGCCACGGGCAGGGAGCGGGCACCGCGCTCAACGACCTGGATCAGATGGTGCACGCCCTCTGCAGCACCGCGCTCCTGATACGCGAGACGGCGTCGAGCGTGCGCCTCGTCAGTCGCCACCTGAGAGCAGTGAACATCGTCCACTTGACACTGCGATCAGGCGCCATATACACCCCTTTGGACACTCCGCTGTCCGAAGGGACACGAGAATCGCTGCGGCGGGTGGCGGAACGTCCGCATGGCATCGCTGTCTCGATCGACACCTGCGAGCAACGTCACCGGGGCTCTCTGAAGGCAGAGGAATTGGCGCGGCTCGCGGCGCTGGGCACCGATGGCCGAGCGGACGGACGTCAGGATGAGTCGCTCCTCGGACCTGAGGTAGCGCCCCGCGCGCTCGTGCCATCGGCCCCAGGCCGGCTTGTCGGACCCGACGAGGACACTGGCGCAGCCCGATGGCTTACCACCAACGGTGGCCAGGGCGTGGAGATGTCGTGGCGGGTCGCCCTGCATCGCGTCCACCTCGACAACAAGTGGTGCCCTCTGCCCGATGGACGGATGCCTGATCGTGAGGACGGACGGCACCTCCGCCTGTACCTCAATCACGACTCTGAGGACACGTCGTACAAGCCGGTGCAACGCGTCGCCCTACGCCAGCGTGGCGGCCAGTGGGAACTCGCCGGGCTCACCTGGCCGGCGGGCCTGGCGCCAGGAACGCTGATTACCTTCACCTGGCGCCTCACGCAGGGCTTCGTCACCGGCGACACCACGCCGCTACCAATGCCTGAGCGAATCGACGGCGATTACTTCACCCACGAGTACGACCCGCACGTGGTGACCAGGCAGCACGCGCCTGGTGCTGACCAGTACGACCGTGTTCCGGACCTCACCGACACGGGTTGGGCACTGCACACACTGCGAAAGCTGGGCTACCTGACCGAGGACGGCGAGGCGATCCTTGCCGAGGATGCACTGGTGGACAACTGCCTGAGACTGGGATTGCCCGCCCGTCGCGCCGCCGGTATCCCGGACGCCGTTCGGCGACTCCTGCGCGCTCGTACCCTCGATCGGGTCACCGGTAGTCAAGACAGCTCCGGTCATCCCTGGTACCCGCCGCTGGCGAGGCAACCTCGGGTTCCGCTACTGCGCTACCGGCCGCGAATCGAGGTGGTGACCATGACACACGGCCCAGCGGCCGAGGAGCACCCGCAGCGACGCCCGCATGAGGTCGCCGGGTTCCTTCGGCGCTTGCCGCCGGGCTCCAAGGCATCCCCAGAGCAGGAGGACGCATACCGCGAGGCGGTCCGGGAGGCGCGGATCGTGGAACGCGGGCTCCCGGACGGGCTCACCTACGTCAAGCCGCACCATCGCGCCCGTTAACAGGACGACTCTGGGGTAGGAATTGAACACCCAGACCTTGTAAAGACCTCGCCCTTGCTAGGTGGCGGTTACGCCGGCGGGGACTGGCGAAGGTTCACTTCGAACACCATGGGCTCGGCCGCGAGCACTGCCGCCTCCGCGTCGAAGAACTGCAACTCGGGTGCGACGAGGGCTTTCGTCACGACGGCCAGCCGCCACCCCTGGTCCTCCCTGGCAGAACGAAACTCGTTCCGGGTGAGGAGGATCTTCGGGGCCGAGCCGCTGACGCCCTTGACCTCCACCCGATCCACGGTCCCGGAAGGCGATCTGCAGGTGATATCCCAGCCGTAGCAGTACTTGCTGTCGTCCTGCACCTGCCACCCCAACGCCTCGTAGTGGGCGCGGACGGTGCCCATCGCCGCTGCCTCCACAAGGCCGTTGGTGACCGGGTTTCCGAAACCCGCCCCGGACGAGCTGACCGTGATTTTCTGCGGTTGCGGCGGCACGAGGGCATCGAGGACGCTCAACTCATCGTTGCTGACGAACAAAGGGTTGCCCATTTGGGGCTGGCGGAAGACCTCCATGCCGGCCAGCCGCGGGTCGTCCTTCAACGCCTGCCGGGGGATCGGCCGCTCGAAGAGGTGGATGTCTACCGGCGCGAAGTGCCGAGTTCGCTGGCGTTGTCCTTCGTCAATCCAGTAGCCCGGGTCCTCGCCAATCAAGTTCTCTTGCCACACCGGTCCGAGCACAGTGCCGACACCCCACAGACCGGGCTCCGGGTGCGTCCCGTCGCGGCCAGTCACCCAGAACAGGACGCGCTGCCCGTCCGCCATCATCCTGGCCCGGTAGTTCGGCATCACCGACCAGTTGGTGATCACCTCCTCTCCGCTGGCGAGGAAGGTGGTGAGGTCCCACTTGTCGGGGTTGCACTTGACCATCCACGCGCCGAGACCGTCGAGGGTCACGCTTCGCTCGCCAGGAAGGCTCTGCGGCAGGGCGTTCTCGGCGCGCAGCTGACGGAGTTCGGTCTGCCAGATCTCCTGGTTGTCGCCCTTGCGCATGAACGGGGTCCTGCGAGCAAGCCGGTAGAAGCCGCTGGACGGTTGCGGGCGGTTCGTCTGCTTCCGAACGACGAGCGCGGAGATCATTGCTCGTCCGGAGGCGTGTTCCCGGAGTGACGCTTCCTCGAGGATGCGCGGCATCGGTCCCCGGTAGTAGGGGACGCGCAATCCCTGCTTCGCCAACCGCTCGCTCAACTGTCCGTAGGTGATCAGCGCATCAGCTTCGGTGGGCGAGCTTCTCGCAACCTCCCGCAGCAGACCTATCGTCGCCTCGACAGCTGTTCGAATTCCGGGTCCGCGGCTCGCATCGGTCTATCCTCCTGCGGTCGTGAGCGGCACCCATCCTCGTAACAGCCAAGATGTCGCGACCGACGGTCAGCGACAACGCCACAGTGGCTCCTGCTCGACGCTGCTGATCGAGCACAGGTACCGCTATCTGACGCCGGTGACTCGGACCTCAGACCCTCTCGGGACAACTGGGGATCGATCACCTTCGGTAGGGTGATGCTTCCGTGGCGTACGAGGGGATGCGACGTGGGTAAGCCTGGCAGCGTTTTTTGCATCGAGGGCCAGTGGGGCGACAACCTGGCCGAGCGCGGGTCCGTCCTGCCGACGTTGGAACTGCTCGAGCGACTACGGCGGATTCGCTTCATCCACCGGGACGTAGCCACGCCCGACGAGCTGCGTTACTACCTCGACCAGTGGCTGTCGAACAAGTACGCCGCCTACCACGTCGGCATCTTTGCCATCGACGGAGCGCCGGGCAAGTTGCGCCTTTCCAACCGGCACGAGCTGGATCTCGCCGAGGTGATGGGCTGGATGCAGGGTCGATGCGCGGGTAAGCAGCTCTACTTTGACTGTGGCGCGATCCTCAGGGTGCCTGAGGCAACCCTCAACGACATCCTGGAACAGACCGGGGCTGCGCTGGTGTGCGGGTTCACCAGGACCATCGACTGGATCGAGTCCTCGGCGTTCGACACCGTCCTCGTCGACCGGCTGGCCAATGGCCGGAAGGCCAACAGCGTCGAGCAGTTGGTGGGGTCCGCCCGGTGGGCACCTCTGGCCCAGCACCTCGGTTTCCGCCTGTCCCCTCGAAATGGCGCGGGTCCACGTATTCCCGCCATGCGGCAGCCGAAGGCCTCGGTGTCGGCATGAGGCACGGCACGAACGAGGCTCACGGCGAGGACGAGCAGCGGTGATGGATGCGGATGCGGCTGAGAGCTGGGTGCGATCCTGGTCCGCCTCGGTGAGCGAACGCGCCGCCCAGGCACAGGAGATGTCGAGGCTCGTGGCGGAGTTGTCCGTCTCGGCAACGAGCGCCGACGGCGCGGTCAGGGTCACCGTCGCCGCCACCGGGGTGGTCACCGAGCTGCGCTTGAGTGATCGGGTGCAGGGCTGGCACGGTGCGCGGATCGCCGCGGAGGTCATGACCACCATGCGGCGGGCGCAGGCGCAGCTCGCCGAAGCTGTGGCTGACGTGGCAGCCCGGACGGTGAGCGAAGGCTCGGAGACAGGCCGCGCTGTGGTGGCCAGCTACGCCGAGCGGTTCCCCGAGCCGCCTGAGAGTTCAGATGATGATCGCTCCCGGCGGCGACAGGATGGCTGGTGACCGACGGCTTCGAAGTCGACGCCCTCTCGCTGCGAGCCCACGCCTCGGCCGTCGACGACACCGCCCTCGCGATCGACGAGTGCCGTCGGGCAGCGTCCTCGATCGCGCTGGGCCGCGATGCGTACGGTCGGTTGTGCCAGCTGATACCGAGCCTGCTTCACCCAACGCAAGAGGCCGCCATCGACAGCTTCGGTGAAACGGTACGGGCGCTTCAGGAGGCGGCCGACGGGTTGCGTACGGTCTCCGACCGGTACGAGCGGGGTGACGAACGCGCAGCCGCCCGGTTCGATGGAGCCACGTGGTGAACCAGCCGTCCCCGTTGATCGCCGCCCGCCAGGACAGCACGACCGCGTTCAGTGGTGTCTTCATCGCGGAGGACATCGACGCCCTGATGGCGGGCTACACCTCCGGTGGCTGGATCGATGTCGCGATCGGCGGTGTCGCGACCTCCATGGATGCCCTCGCCTTCGTCACGGATCCGCTCGGGCAGCTGGTCGCGTGGGGAGTGGGCTGGCTGATCGAGCACGTCAAGCCCCTGTCCGACGCGCTGGACGAGTTGGCCGGCGACCCAGATCAGATCACCGCGTACGCACAGACCTGGCGCAACGTCGCCAAGGCTACGGCCGAGGCGGGCACCAACTTCAGCGCGATGGTCGGCAGCCAGATAGCGGGCTGGAACGGTGCCGCCTCCGACGCGTACCGCAGGAACAGTGACCGCCAAATCGCCGCAATGACCGCGCTCACCAGGGCTGCTGATGCCATGGCGGAGATCACCACTGGCGCCGGGTTGCTCGTCGCCATGGTCCGTGGGCTGGTTCGTGACCTCATCGCGGAGTTCGTGTCAGTGCTGGCGGTGCGGCTCTGGGAGTGGTTGGCCGAGGCGGGGCTGACACTGGGCCTGGCAACCCCTTGGGTGATCACGCAGGTGACCGCACTCGCCGGTAAGTGGATAGCGCGGATCACCCGTCTGTTACACGGGTTGATCGAGAGCCTGCGCCGGCTGGCGCCCATCCTGCGCCGTCTCGAACAGCTCATCGCAGATCTGAAGGCCCTTGTCCGCGGCACCGCGCCGGGTGGAGCTGCGCGGCCAGGCGCGCTCGATCATGGGACCCATCTGTTTCACGCCGACGCCGATCCGCTTCGGAAGTGGGGTCCGGCGCGACAGACCCACCCGGAGGAGTGGGAGGCAGCGATCCAGGAGGCCCGTACCCTGGATGTCGAGATCACCTTGCGCCCGGGTGCGCTGGCCTACGGTCCTGCCCCCGGGCCGGGCCGCCCCGGCCAACTCGTCCTCGATCCCGACGCGTCTTACGGGGCGCTGTTGCACGAGATGCAGCACCTGCGCGACGACCAGGCTGCCGGCTGGGCGGGCATGAGAGGCTGGTTCGAAGACCCGGTCGTGCGGTATGAGAACGAGGTGCGGGCGTACCAGAGGGAGATTGACTATGCCAACTCGATTGGTGACCACGATTCCGTCGAACGCCTGAACCAGGCGATCCGCGAAGAGTATTCGAGAATCTTCGGAGTTGATCCGTGACCGCACCGCCCCCGCCGAACCTTCCGGTCCCACCGGTGCGGCAAATGACCACCGCAGACTTGGCGCACCTGGCCGCGAGCGGTGGCCCTTACCGCGGCAGGGCGGTGTTCGAGCTGGTCGACCGGGCGCGCTCCGACGACGATGCCGCGACCAGGCTCGATCAGCTGAGCCGGCTACCGGCCCTGCGCGAAGACCGTGCATTTCACCTGGTCTCTCTCGCCTGGGCAGCGATCATCGGCCTGCTGGCTGCGGAGACCGCACACGCACGGGCGAGGGCCTACGCCGCGTTCGAGGCGCTGTCTCGCAGCGAACAGGCGGACTTCCTCGCGTACGTCCAAGCGGAACGCATCGAGGACGCACATCCCCGAATCTGACCGACGCGGTTCGAGCTGGCGCGGTCAGGTGATGCCGGTGCGGGCGGCAAAGCTGCGGAGCCCGGGTAGTGCCTGGCGGCGGTCGACGCTGAGCAGTGCGCCGGTGAGCTGCTGAGCCCAGGGCCGGTATCGGACCTCCTGCGGAGCCGTCTGCTCGGCGGCGAGCAGCGCCCGGTACGCCTCCGCGTGCGCGCCGCGGCCGAACAGGGCCAACGCCACGTCCTCCCAGTACCGCGCCCGCCGCTCCACATTGCCCAGCCGCTCCGGACGCAGTGCGCGGGCGTACTGGACCGCCGCGCCGAAGTCACCCAGTGTCCGGGCGACGCTGATCTTGTAGAGCGCGACGTCCACCCCCGCGAAGCCGCTGCCCGCGCCGGCCCGCCGGCTGGCCTCGTCTGCCTCTGTCAGCAGCTCCCAAGCGATGTCACGGCGGTCCGAAAGAGCGGCCGTGTATGCCGCTGTCGCCAGCAGTCGTCCGTACGCGCAGCCCTGCTCAATCGAGGTCAACCCGGTCGCCGCATCGAGGGCCTGGGCGGCGCTGATCACCGTCTGCTCTGCCCGGGCTCGGTGCCGGGAACGTCGTAACACGATGGCGGAGATCCGCGCAGTCTCGGCGGTTAGGAGTGGGTCGTCGGCTTCCCGGGCCGCCTGGCGAGCCCGGTCCATTGCCGACCACGCCATGCCGTCCTCATGCAGCTTGATGAGCACCTGTGTGGTCAGGTGATAAGTCTCGGCCAGGGTGCTGGCCGTCGTCGACCGATCCTCAACGTTGGCGATGGTGTGCGCAGACGTTGCCATCGATACCAGCCCTGACAGCCGTGACGATAGTCGGGTGTAACGGCAGGCGTGGAAGTCGGACCAGGCGGTGCCAAGCGCCGCACGTAACCGAGCCGGGTCGACGGGGCCGGTCGGGGCCGGTGCATTCCCCAGCAGTGCGTCCTCCAGGCTGCTGACGACGCGGCCAGGCATCCCAGCCGGTCCGTCATCCGTCACGGGAATGGCAGCGCCCACGATGCCTGCCAGGCCGCCGAGCACGTCACGTCGTCGCACCGGACCACCTCCCGCCTCGCGCGATGGCTCTTCACCGAGCACCCTATCCAGTGAGCCACCGAGACCGTTGAATCTCCGCCCGTCTCCTGTCGCGAGTCCGAACAGCTCCGGCGGAATGTCAAATATCTCGGCGAGGCGACGCAACACCGTGACGTCCGTCAGCGGTTGGCGGCCACGCTCGATCCGGGAGAGGGTCGCTGCCGAGTATCCGCAGCGCTGGCCCGCCTCCGCGAGGGTGAGCCGAGCAGCGGTACGTGCGACCCGCAGCAGCACGCCGAAGTCCCCCGTGGAGGCCGCCTGCTTGGCCTCCGGCAGCTCGTACCAGCGACGGTCCGCACCCATGGCGGCCTCCAGTCGGCCCCGATATTGCCTCCGCCGACTGTGCTGCGTGAAAGGCGTCTCACGCAAGGCTGTTTCGCAATACGACGCACCGGGTGCCTGAACACCCACATCCCTGCTGTGCTGAACGCGATGGATGCTACTCGTTGGGAGTCGTGATGGGTGAATCGGAGAAGCGGACGCCGGGTGATCTGCCATCAGCCGTGGTGGGTCGTACCCTGGCTGTCGGCGCGTCGGCCAGTGCCGTGCTTCTGGTGGTCGCGCTGAGCGGCCCTGAAGGCACGGCAACCGCTGCGGTCGCTGCGGTTGGGGCCATCGTCACTGCACTGGTCGGCCTCGCCGCCAGCCACTCTGGTCGGAATGACCGACAGTGATGCGCAGGAGTTCCGGCTCGCCTCAGGAACCTTCGTGTTGGTCGCTCTGCGCATTGCCGAGCCGCAGCAGCCGGACGACGAAGTCCGCGGCGTTTCGGGCCGCCGGCGCCTGAGGGCCGCTCGTCTTGTCCCGGCCCCAGTCGGAGATTCCCTTCACGAGCAGCCAGTCGGTCTTGGTGCGGGCCGCTGCGGCGTAAAGGCCGGCCAGCTCCATTTCTCCGCCGATCGCCTCCTCGTCCTGGCGCTGCAGTCGAGCACGTTCCTCCGGGTCGTTGAGCAGGGTGTTGAGCGAGAGCACAGCGCCGAAGTGGACGGTGGGGCCAGTCCATTTGTACGTCGCGGCGCGCGCCCTGCTCAGCAGCGGGATGGCCGGTTCGGGACGGGGACCGCGGTTGATCTCGTGGCGTTCCCCGTCCACCACCGTCATTTTGCGGTGGTCGACCGCCCGCAGCTGCGTCGAGACGATCAGGTCGCCGAGTTCCTGCTCACCCCCGTCGTACCTGCGTGACTTCAGGCCGTAGCAGACGCCGGTGAGGATCACCGCGCCAGGGGACAGGTGTTCGAGAAGTGCCCCGGCGGTGGTTGTCATCCCGTGGGAACTCACCGTGCCCTGTTCGCTGTGCGCAAGGACGATGTCGTTCGAGCCAAGGGTGCCGAGTCGGAACACGGTGTGCAGGTCGACCTGGTCGGGTCTCGGGTCGGTGCAACCGGTTTGCTCGCAGACGGCTGCGATGACGGCGTCTCGTTCGGTCTCGTTGACCACGAACAGCAGGACCGTCGAGCGTGCGGCGCGTACCGCATCAAGGTGGGCGTACATCATCCTTTTCCGTTCGTCTTGGTAGCGGAGGTGGCGCCGCAGCCCGATGATCACGCATGCCAGCAGCACGGGCCCCAGAACCATGGTCATCGCGCCGAGGCTGCGGGATTGCCAGGTGAGAGGCTCGAAGGATGAGGGTTGCCAGCTGAGGCGGTGCAACAGCCACTCCGCTGCCTGAAGGAAGGTGACTGGCTGGCGCGAGCAGGCCCCGTCTCCACAACTCTGCCGCTCGACATCGGCGATAAATTTGGCCTGCATGCCGAGAACCAGGGCTGCGGCCAGGGACATCAGCCGCAGCACGCTGATCGGCTCGATGGCGTTGGTGTTGGGCGGCCTGACCTCCCGAGTCGAACGGGTGACACGCCAGTCCGATTCCCCAACCGCGGTGAGCTGAGGGGCCGCGTTCAGTGCCTCCCGGGAGGCCGCAGTGGTCATACAGCGAGTGCTACAGGCCAGCAGGGTCGTGCCGTACGCAGCATCGGCGGTCAGTTGTCCATCGAGGGCCGCGGCTTGCTTCACCGTCTGCTTCAACAGGTCCTCAACGGCCTCGGGGTGAGGGCTGTGGAACAGCGTTATAACCCAGTGGTAGCTGCTCAGTTCGTCAGCAAGAAAGTCGCGACCGGTCCTGCGGCGGTAGTTGAATCGACGGATTAACATCCACGTCAGCCGTAGGACGCCGACGCTCATCTGAATCGCGACGTAGGCCACCGCCGACAGCAACATCACCAGTGCGACCTCGCCCCAGGGTGTGAACGCGACCGGCACGGCCGCCGCCATGATCAGAGCCGGCGGTACGCCAAGGATTGCCAGATCCCACCAACGCACGACGAGAGCGAGCCGACGGAAGGCCGTTGGCCCCTTGGACCACTCCCGGGCGCGTGCGATTGGCGGCTCAACGACGGCGAATGCATCCACCGACTCCCAGACGAGTCGGCTCTCCCGTCCGGCCAGGTAGAGCAGCACTGACAGCGGCGGCCGGGAGCGATGCAAGCTCTGCCCTCGTGGCCTGATCGCCCGAACGGCTTCGGTCGCCAACGGTGCCTCGCGAACCCTCCGGGCAGCGCGCCGGCACTGCTTGAAACTCGGGGGGCCGTCCAATCCGGGGAATATCCCCGGCCGGCTCTGAGACTCGTCCGACCTGGCGTCGTTGACGTGCCGGCCGTCATGCATAGGGGTCACCGCTCTTGCCGTTTCCAACCTGTCCGGCCTTGCGCCGCCGAGGAGAATGAAAGCCGTCAAAAGTGTAGACGGTTCATGACCTGCGCCATGGTGATGGACCAGCCGTTACCCGCAGGTAGGAAGGTGTGCGTGGAGTTCCTCTGGGGAGTGCTCAGCTCACTCGTGGCCAGCCTGGTCGGAGTGGTAGCCGTCTGGTTCGGCTCGCAGCGGGTGCGCGGCTGGCTGGTCGCCTGGCTGTCTCGGCTGACAGGTGTCGGCGTCGTGCGGGTCTATGCGACTCAGTCGCTGGCCAACGGGGCGCTGGGGAATGATCTGCGGCGAGCGAGGTGGATCCGCGCCTATGTCAGCCGCGGCAACGAGCTGACGAGAGACAGCTTCTCGGGACTCTGGGCCGGCGGTAGCAGGTCCGTCCAGGTCGACCTGCTGATGCCAGACCCTGAGGTTGCCGATGCGGACTCCTGGCTGGCCAGGCGCGACCTGGAGGTGGGCAACCATGACCCGGGCTTCGGCGGGGGGCTTCTGGCGCGTCAGGTCAGGGCGAACATCGACTATCTTTGCGCGCGGATCGCCGGTCGGACCGAGGTCCAGATGCGGCTCTACAATTTGCCTCATTTCGGGCGAATTATCGCTACGGACAATGTCGTCTATTTGACCGTCTACCAGGACTCCGAGCATGGGAGGAACTCGCCCTGCCTGGTGTTCCGGCGGTCAAGTCCGATGTATGACCTATGCCTGCGACTCTTTGCCCTTGCCTGGTCGGACGCGCGTTCTGCCTGATCGACAATACGGCTGGTCCCGGGCCACCTTGACGGTCGATTCTGTCGCGACGCCGGTGCCAGGGCCGCCGCAGTGGGTAGGCGGCCCGATACGGTATCCAGCATGTCTTCGCCCAGCCCCGCGCCGCTGCTTCGGGAGTTCATCCACATCCCGGAGCGCACGAGCCAGAGCGACTTCGTGCTCAAACTCGCCGACAGCGTTGCCGACGCCGATGCCACCCTGCGCGACTATGTCGTCACGGAGCGGCTGCTCGCTAACTTCGATGAGGCGCTCGGGTTGATCCGCTCCGCCGTCGAGGGGCACGCCTCCAAGGCCGCCTACCTGCACGGCTCCTTCGGTTCCGGTAAGTCGCACTTCATGGCGGTGCTGCACGCGCTGCTGCGGGGCGAATCGGCCGCCCGTGGCCGCGACGAACTGGCTCCGCTGGTGGCGAAGCACAGCGTCTGGCTGGACGGGCGCAAGTTCCTGCTGATTCCGTACCACCTGCTCGACGCCCGCTCTCTGGAACAGCGGGTGCTCGGAGGCTATGTCGATCGGGTGCGTGCGCTGCACCCAGACGCGCCCATCCCGGCTGTGCACCGCACCGACGCGCTGCTGGAACAGGCCGCCTCGCTGCGGGAGAAGATCGGTGACAAGCAGTTCATCGATGGTCTGCCCGGCGGTGACGCCGAAGACGAGTGGGGCGACAGCGAGACCTTCTGGACGCCGGAGCGCCTGGATGAGGCCTTCGGCGGCGCGTACTCCGACGAGCTGCGCCGCAAGTTGGTCAACGACCTGCTGACCAGCTGGAACGTCGGCTTCTTCAGCAACGCCCGGGAGGACGCCGAAGCCTTCGTCTCGCTCGACCGGGGCCTGACCGAGATCAGCCGGCACGCCAAAGAACTCGGCTACCACGGGTTGATCCTCTTCCTCGACGAGTTGATCCTCTGGTTGGCCAACTCGATCGGCGACCAGCAGTTCGTCTCCCGCGAGATCCAGAAGATCACCAACTTTGTCGAGGGCGGCGACACCCGCCGGCCGATCCCGGTGGTCAGCTTCATCGCCCGGCAGCGCGACCTGCGCGAGCTGGTCGGCGAGGAGGTCACCGGCGCCAACGAGCTGAGCTACCAGGACACCCTCAATCTGGCCAGCGGCCGGTTCGACGTGATCAAGCTGGAGGACCGCAACCTCCCCGAGATCGCTCGCCGCCGGCTGCTCAAGGCGCGCGACGACCGACCCGGGGCGGGCGAGGCCATCTCTCGGGCCTTCGACGCCACCACCAAGGTACGGCGGGAGGTGTTCGACACCCTGCTCGGCACCGACTCGGGCAGCGGGGCTGACATCGACGCCTTCCGGTCGACGTACCCGTTCAGCCCGGCATTCCTCTCCACCCTGGTGCACGTCTCCAGCGCGTTGCAGCGCTCCCGGACGGCCCTGAAGTTGATGCGCCAGCTACTGGTCGATCGTCGTGACACCCTCCGCCTCGGCCAGCTGGTGCCCCTCGGGGACCTCTACGACGTCATCAGCACAGGCGGTGACCAGCCCTTCACCGAAAAACTCAAGGCCGAGTTCGAGATGGCCCAGAAGCTCTATGACCTGAAGCTGCGCCCTTACCTGCTCAGTCAGTACGACCTCACCGATGACGACCTGGACGCGGCGCGCCGGGGTGGCACCCAGCCGACCGAGACGGTC
This sequence comes from Micromonospora acroterricola, assembly GCF_003172955.1. Taxonomy (GTDB): domain Bacteria; phylum Actinomycetota; class Actinomycetes; order Mycobacteriales; family Micromonosporaceae; genus Micromonospora; species Micromonospora acroterricola. The sequence continues at coordinate 46,810 of NZ_QGKR01000169.1, forward strand.
GGACGTGTCCGCGCCTTCACCGGCGACGACCGGCTGATCAAGACGCTGCTGCTGGCCGCGCTGGCGCCCAGCGTCCCGGCGCTGCGCAATCTCACCGCCCGACGGCTGTCGGCGCTCAACCACGGCAGCATCACCAGCCCAATCCCGGGAGGTGAGGTTGCTCAGGTCAACCGGAAGCTGACCGACTGGGCCGGTCGCTTCGCCGAGATCCGCATCGGTGAGGGCGACGACCCGATCGTGTCGCTGGAGTTGGTCGGCGTCGACGTTGACAGCGTGCTCGCCACCGCCAAGCACTACGACAACGAGGGTGCCCGCAAGCACCTCGTGCAGCGACTGCTCTGGAAACAGCTCGGCGTGCCGTGGAGCGACTCGTTCTTCGCCGAGGCCGCGCTGACCTGGCGGGGGAGTCGCCGCACGATCGAGCTGGTGTACGGCAACGTCCGCGACCCGCACGACATCAGGGACGAGGCATTCCCCCCGAACGACCCGACCGGCTGGCGTTTGATCGTCGACTATCCGTTCGACGACGGCAGTCACGGTCCGGCCGATGACCGGCAGCGGGTCCAGGAGCTGAGCGGCCGGATGAGCCCTCGCACGGTCTGCTGGATTCCGGCGGCGTTGACCATTGAGCGCCGCAACGAGCTCGGCAAGCTCGCCATCATCGACAAATTGCTGGAGGGGCAGCGCTTCGACAGCCACGCCGAGCACCTCAATCCCGACGACCGTCGGCGGGCACACGCGGCGCTGACCAACCAGCGCAGCGCCCTGCTGAACAAGACGCAGGCGGTGCTGCGCCAAGCGTACGGGCTGGCGGGCAAGCAGCCCTCGGATGTGCAGCTCGGCTTCGATGACCACCTGCAGTCGCTCACCCGTGCGTTGGAGCCGAAACTGCCCATGGGCGCCACGTTCGCTGACGCGCTGCGCAGTCTCGGCGATCAGATGCTCAGCCAACAGTTCCCCGCCCATCCTGACTTCGACCCCGACCGCAAGGGCGAGCCTGTGCGTCTGCCCGATGTGAAGGTAGTGCTCGACCACGTCCGGCGAGCGGTCGAGTCGCCGGAGGGACGCGTCGAGGTTGAGCGAGCGCACCGCCAGACCATGCGCCGGATCGCCAATCCGCTCGGGCTAGGCACGATGCACGAGGCGGCCTTCGTCGTCGAGGGACAGTGGGCGCAGCATTTCCACCACAGGGCGGCCGCCGAGGGCGTCAGCGGTGAGCTACGCGTCGCTGACATCCTGCGGTGGATCGACGAACCCAGCCCGCGTGGTCTCGACCCGATCGTGGCGCAGCTTGTTGTGGCCACCTTCGCCGAGCAGACCGACCGCGCCTTCCACCTGCACGGAGGCGCGGTCACACCCGCTCCCGAGCCAGGCAAGATCACGACCGACCATGTTCTGCGCGAGGAGCGGCTGCCCAGCGAGGAAGATTGGGCCGAGGCTCGGGCCCGAGCCGGGGCGATCTTCGGTGTGCACAACCTGAACTTGCGGCGGGGCCGGCTGGTGGCGATGTTTGGTCGCGACCTCAGCAACGAGGGAGCGCGGTATCGAGAAGCGGCGCACGGCCTGACCGCCCGGCTCGAGCAGCACGACAAATGGCTGGGTATCGACCAGGCGTCGCCAGCAGGTCGGCTCGCCACCGCTCGCGCGGCGGCCGACCTGCTGGAGCGGCTGGCGACTGGGCGTACGGCCGTGGAGACCATCGAGCGGTTGGCTCGGGCGGAGCTTTCCGGCCCGGCCGACAGGGTCGGAAGAAGCATCAAGAGCGCGGCGCAGGTATCTGCCGAGCTGGCCAGCGCCGCGTGGGACAACTTCGAGATCATCGCCGGCCTCGGCGAGCCATATGCCGTGGAGGCGACTGCTGTCCTCACCGAACTGCGGCGCGTCGGCCAGGCCGACGAGTTGACCGCGTCGCTGAGCCCAGCTCTCCGGCGCGCACAGTCTGACGCGGTGGCGCTCATCCGCCGGGCAACCCGCCGACGTGACGATCCCGATCGCGGCCGACCGGACGACAAGGACGTCGAGCCGCCCGTCGACAGGGTTGGGCCGGGCGGCGGAGACCGCGGGAAGGCGGAGGCACAGGACCTGGTTGCCGTTCCAGCCGCCGACCTCGGCCAGGCGGTTGAGAAGCTTCGGGCGTTCGCCGCCGCCCACCCAGCCGCGACCATCGAGGTCACCTGGAGAATTGTTTCGTGACTCAGGCACCTGCACCGGCTCAGGCACTGCGGATCAGCCCAGTGGCGCTGCGGCAGAAGGTGGCGCAGCAGCTCGGACGGCACCGTAGCGGCGACGCGTACCCGGTGATGGTGATCCGGGCGGAGCCGACATGGCCGCACGACCCGACGGTGCTGTTGCTGGACGGACGCCCGGTCCGAGTAGTGCCATGCGTCTCTCCGCTGGCCGTGTGGGAGCACCTTGTAGCCGACCGCGACGAGGAGGTTCTCGTCCTGCTGACCGATGTTCCAGAGTCGGTGCTGCACCACGGCGTGCGTAGCCGGGTCTTCCGTCAGCGCGTCATCACCGTGGAACCCTGGGATCTGGTCGTCGACGCGTTCGGCGCGCAGCTACCGGACACCGCGCTGGAACGCGAGGCCTGGGCCGGCGAGGCCTTGCTCGACGCCATGCCGCCGGGCGGCTGGCCGGGGCTGGCCACGTCGGTGCTGACCCGCGACATGGCTCTGCGGCATCTCGCGGCGGTGCGGCTCGGTCTCGACCGGCAGGGCGTCGGCCCGGACGACCTCGACGTGACGGCGTTGTTGCGGTGGAGTGCCGAGCCAGGTGCAGTCGAGGCCTATGGACTGCTACGGGAGGCCGAGCGGAACGGGCTCGCACGCTGGCTGCTGGAACAGTTCGGCCGGCCGGCGAAGGCACTCTTTGCGCTGGTCGATGCCGGGCACGGCAACGAGGCGTTGCCGCTGGGTCTGGTCTGCGATGCGCTCTGGAGCACCGAGAGCGCCGACTCGGTGCGCGCCCAAGGGCGCATCGACCAGTACTTCGGCGACCTTAACGACGATGCCACCGTGCGCAGCTTCGCGGCGGCGGCCGTGCAAGTGGTCGGCGCCCTGTTGAACGCGCCGCGCGCGGCGGTTCGCCGCGACGGACATGCCATCCTCGACCGAGCAGAGGAACTACTCATACAGTTCTCCGCGGCCAGCAGCGCGGGCCACAGTCCGATCCTTCGGACCGGCTTCGCCAACCGCCTCGGTGTCGCGGCGGGAGCCCTGCTCGCCGGACTGCGGAACCCTGCGAACCCGGAACTCGACCTGGCGGTCGAACACCTCGCCGGACATCGGCTCGCCGAGGCCGAGGCAGAACGGGTACGTCGAGCCCGGATGGCCCAGCGGCTGGTGCGGTGGCTCGGTACGACGGTGGTGCCGCCACAGAGCGTCGCCGACGGGGTGGACCGCCACATCGCCGAGTGGGGATGGGTGGATCAGGCGCTCAACCACGTCTGGGCTGGCGAGGAGACCCATCCGGAGCTGCAGCGGGCGTACCGGGAGATTCATGAGCTGGCGCAGCAGCGGCGGCGTGACCTCGACGGCGCGTTCGCCGGCCGGCTCGCCGCGTGGGCCACCGCTGGGCCGGGCAGCGACGGCGACCTGCTCACCATCGAGAATCTCCTGCCCCGCGTGGTCGATCCGCTGATCCGCGCCGGTCGACCCTTGCTGCTCGCCGTGCTCGACGGAATGAGCGCCGCGGTTGCGGTGCAGCTCGCTGACGAGTTGGCCCCGCACTGGGTGGAGTACGACCCGCTGGCAGGGTCGGGAGCGGCCCGGCGTCGGGGAATTGTTGCCGCGCTGCCCACCCTAACGGCGATTTCCCGCACGTCGCTCTTCGCCGGAGCACTACGTGCCGGCAATCAGGACCTTGAGCGGAGGCTGTTCGCCGAGGGGCGATGGGGCCGAGACTCCCGAATTTTCCACAAGGGCCCGGCGCGCGGCGGTGCGGGCGAGGTCATTGCCGCCGAGCTGACCGATGCGATGGCGAGTTCTGCTCCTGTGGTGGCCGTTGTGATCAACACGGTTGATGACGCGTTGGCCCACGGCCGGGAGGGCGATGAAGCCGGGTGGCAACTCAACGATCTCGGCTTCCTGCGCAGCCTGCTCGACCAGGCTCGTCGCACCGGCCGGGCCGTCATCGTCACCAGTGACCACGGGCACATCCTCGAGCGTGGCGGTCAGCACCTCAAGACACCGGACGCGGCATCCGCCCGGCACCGGATCGGGGCTGGCCCGGCCGGCCCCGGTGAGGTGGTGCTGACCGGTCCGAGGGTCATCTCGGATGACAATCGCATCATCGCGCTCTGGGATCCGCTGCTGCGCCACCGTCCGAGCCGGGCGGGATACCACGGCGGTGCGTCGCTGGCCGAGGTGACCATCCCGCTGCTGGCCTACCTGCTGCCCAACGTAACCGACCCACCGGCCGGCTGGGCGCCCGTCGAGGAGCGCACCCCGGAGTGGTGGCAGACGGGCGCTGCCGCGTCGGAGCCGAGCGCTCCCGCACGGCCGACCAACGCGCCGAAGCCGCGCCGGAAGGCACCTGTCATCGCTGGGGACGCGCTCTTCGAGGTACCGGAAGTGGCGGCCGAGCCGCAGGCAGCATCACCGACCAGCGACGGTGACCTGGTGGCGGCGCTGCTGGCCACCGAACTGTTCGAGGCGCAGCACAGTCTGACGCCGCGCCGGGTGGAGCTGAAGAAGATTCAGGCGGCGCTACGAGCACTGGTCGACGCCAAGGGCGTGCTGCCCGTTGCGGTGCTGGCGCAGCGGGCCGGCGAGGCACCGGTGCGGGCGGTCGGCTTCGCCACCACCCTGCAACGGATCTTCAACGTGGACAACTATCCGGTGTTGTCGCTCACCGACAACGGTCGGACCGTCCGGCTGGACCTCCGGTTGCTCCAGGAGCAGTTCCGCCTGCGGGGAGGGGCAGAGTGACGACGGTCAGCCCGGCACGCCGCCGCGAGGTGATCGACGCGCTGCGGCGCGGCGCCGTGCCATCGGCCGGGCTGGACCTCTTCGCCGTTGGGTTGGACCGCTTCGCCGGAGCCATCGGCGATGACCTGGACAGCGTCGCCGCCGGCAGATCCGTCTTCAAGGCCGTTCGCGGTGAGTACGGCTCCGGCAAGACGTTCTTCGCCCGGTGGATTGCCGAGCGGGCCAAACAGGCGAACCTCGCCGTCGCCGAGGTGCAGATATCCGAGAACGAAACGCCCCTACACAAGCTGGAAACCGTCTACCGCCGGCTCAGCGAGCGACTCACCACGTCGACGTTCCCGCCCAGCGCACTCCGTTCGATCGTGGACGGCTGGTTTTATGCGCTGGAGGAGGATGTTTTGACGGCAGGACAAGTCGCTGCGGATGACGCCGACGCTCTCGACGGCGCTGTCGAAACTCTGCTCGACCAACGGCTGGCCCTGGTGAGCCGGAGCGCTCCCGCTTTCGCTGCCGCGTTGCGCGGCTACCGGGCTGCTGCCGCGCGGGGTGATGCGGCGACCGCAGACGCCGTGCTCGCCTGGCTCGGCGGGCAGCCGCATGTCGCGGCCGCCGCCCGTCGGGCAGCCGGTGTACGGGGCGATCTCGACCACTTCGCGGCACTCAGCTTCCTGCAAGGGTTGCTGGCCGTGCTGCGCGACAGTGGGCATCCGGGTCTGCTGCTGGTGCTCGACGAGGTGGAGACGCTGCAACGGGTCAGGTCGGATGCCCGGGACAAGGCGCTCAACGCCCTCCGGCAACTCATCGACGAGGTGCACTCCGGACGGTTTCCCGGTCTTTACCTGGTAATTACCGGCACGCCGGCCTTCTACGATGGCCCGCAGGGCGTCCAGCGGCTCGCGCCACTGGCGCAGCGCCTCGCCGTGGATTTCAGCAGCGACCCACGGTTCGACAATCCGCGCGCGGTGCAGATCCGGCTGTCGGGCTTCACCGTCGACTCCCTCGTCGAGCTCGGCGGCCGAGTGCGAGACCTCTACGCCGACGGGTCCGCCGTGCCAGAGCGGGTGTCCGTGCTGGTTGACGACGGATACCTCGGCGAGCTGGCACGGGCAATAGCCGGCGGTCTCGGCGGCAAGGTAGGGGTGGCGCCGCGGCTGTTTCTCAAAAAGCTCGTGGGAGAGGTGCTCGATCGGGTGGACCAGTTCCCCGAGTTCGACCCTCGGCAACACTACGCGCTCACCCTGTCCACCGCCGAGATGACGGACGTAGAGCGAAACGCCACGAGCGCCGACGAGATCTCGCTCGACCTCTAAGAAAGAATCAGTTCATGAGCAACGACCTCGCCGCACTCCTCGGCACGCAGGAGACGGCCGTACTCGAGTTCAAGCGTGAGGCGAAGGATCGCAACGCGATCAGGAAGGCAATCTGCGCGCTCGCGAACGACCTGCCCCGGCTCGGAGGCGGCGATCTGCTCATCGGTGTCGACAAACACGGCCAGCCGGTCATGGGGTTGGACACCTCTGATGAGGCTTTGCTGACCTTCACCAGCATCCGTGACGAGGGTCGCATCCTCGACCGCCCGTCGATGGTCGTCACCCGGGAGCCGTACCAGGGCGAGCAGGTTATTCGGATACGAGTCAACGCCTCTCACACACCACCGGTCCGGTTCGACAACGTCGTCTACGTTCGGCCCGGCCCCTCGACCCGTACCGCGAGCAGCACCGACGAGCGTGTGCTTTCTGAGCGTCGCCGTGCCTACGACACCCCGTTCGATGTCCGGCCCATTGTCGGCGGAACTCTGGATGAAGTCGATCTGGACCTCTTCCGATCCGAGTATTTGCGGCAGGCCGTTGATATTTCTGTGCTCGAGGAGAACCATCGACCGACCGCTCAGCAACTCGCCTCGCTTCGCCTGGCCGACGCGGACGGTTCTCCAACTGTGCTCGGCCTTATACTTATCGGCCTCGACCCGACCAGCCGGATTCCCGGCGCCTACCTCCAGTTCGTCCGTTACGAAGGCAACGACGTGGGCGGCGCCATTCAGGACGAGCACGAACTTCGGATCAACGTCATCGATGTCGCCGAGCGACTTGAGAGCGTGCTGAAGGGCCATCTTCGGACCCGACTGGTCGAGGTGAGCGGATTCCGCGAGGAGTCCCGCCCAAACTATCCGATCGAGGCGCTGCGGGAGGTGTGCATGAACGCGCTGATGCACCGCAACTACGAGTCCTCGAACGCGCCGGTGCGCGTCGCCTGGTTCGACGACCGGGTGGAGGTGACCAACCCGGGCGGTCCGTTCGGTCAGGTCCGGGCCGACAACTTCGACCGGGTCAATGACTACCGGAATCCTTCGCTAGCCGCTGCGATGAAGTCGTTGGGCTACGTTAACCAGTTTGGCCGGGGAATCGGCCGGATCCGAGCTTCCCTCGCGCGTAACGGCAACCCGCCGCCGCAGTTTGTGGTTGACGACTCTTCCTGGACCGTCATTGTTAGGAGCGCCTCGTGATCTCCGTCGCGCTGTTTAACAACAAAGGCGGCGTCGGCAAGACGACCCTGACCTACCATCTGGCGCACATGCTTCAGCGGCTGGGGCATCGCGTGCTGGCGGTGGACCTGGACCCACAGTCGAACCTGACGGCAGCGTTCCTCGACGAGGACGAGCTCAGCGAGATCTGGCAGGAAGGACTTGAGTCGAACTGGCCGCTTGCGGAGGGCCAACAGAAGCTTCTCCTACGCGCATACCGCGACTCGGGCACGGTGGCGTCTGCGGTCCAGCCGATCATGCAGGGTTTGGGTGACGTCCGCTTCAATGATCCGATCACCATCACCGACGGCCTGTGGCTGGTACCCGGTGATCTCAACCTGAGCGCCTTCGAGGACAAGCTCTCGGCGGCATGGCCAAATAGTCTGATTGGCGATCCTGCGGCTCTTCGAACGACTACAGCATTTCACCGACTGATCACTGATGCTGCGCGCAGGGTTCGTGCCGAGATCGTGCTGGTTGACGTCGGTCCAAACCTTGGTGCGATCAACCGAGCGGCGCTACTTGCCGCCGACACGGTCCTGATGCCTCTGGCCGCTGACCTCTTCTCGCTGCGGGGTCTACGCAACCTGGGCCCTGCGTTGCGTGATTGGCGGCGGGTATGGCAGACGAACGTTCTCCCCCATGTCCCACCAGATATTTCAGCGCCTCGTGGCACCATGACACCCTTGGGCTATGTCGTCATGCAGCCGAAGATGAGGCTCGACCGGCCGGTCAAGGCATATCAGCGTTGGCTCGACCGGGTGCCGGTTGTCTTCGCGACTTCGGTCCTGAACCAGCCGAGTGAGGGGAGCGACGGCTCGTACGAGGTGGCAACCTTGCGCAACTATCAGAGTTTGATGCCACTCGCCCATGATGCGCGGAAGCCGATGTTCGACCTTCGGTCGGCCGACGGCGCTCTCGGCAGCACCCAGACCTTGGTGCAGCGGTGCTTCCAGGATTTCAAGTCGTTGAGCGAGAAGGTCCTGAAGCGGCTCGACGATGTGCCCGTGCACTCGTCATGACCGGCGCGGAGCTGCTGCATCCGGTTGTCCTGCATCATGTCGTGAACTCACTGCAGTGGCCAGCGTTGCGGCCGTTGCAGGAGGCTGCGGTGCAGCCGCTACTTGCCGGCGAAGACGCACTGCTGCTCGCGCCGACCGCTGGTGGTAAGACCGAGGCGGCCGTGTTCCCCCTGCTGTCCCGGATGGCGGGGGAGGACTGGTCAGGCACCTCCGTTCTCTACGTCTGTCCGCTGAAGGCACTGCTCAACAACCTCCTGCCTCGGCTGGAGAGCTATACGGCGTGGCTGGGGCGTCGGGTAGCGCTCTGGCACGGCGACGTGACGATGGGGCGGCGTCGGGTGATCCTCCGCGAGAGGCCCGACATCCTGCTGACCACCCCGGAGTCCCTGGAGTCGATGCTGGTCAGCACCGCCGTCGACCATGACTCATTCTTCGGCCAACTACAGGCCATCGTGGTCGACGAGGTGCATGCCTTCGCTGGCGACGATCGCGGCTGGCACCTGTTGGCCGTGTTGGAGCGGCTCAGCCGCGTGGCGGGGCGACCAGTACAGCGAATCGGACTCTCGGCGACGGTCGGTAACCCTGACGAACTGTTGAAGTGGTTGCAGGGCTCGGGCCGTGACCAGCGGTCTGCGCAGGTGGTGGCACCCGATCCTCCTCCGACGGAGGTTCCGGCGAAACCGGCGCCACGTCCAGCCGGCGAGGTCGACCTGGATTACGTCGGGTCCGTCCACAATGCGGCCAAGGTGATCGCGGCTCTTCATCAGGGACAAAAGCGCTTGGTCTTCTGCGACTCCCGAGCGCTGGTCGAGGATCTCGGGCAACGGCTCCGCGCGCTCAACGTCACGACCTTCCTCTCTCATGCGTCACTCTCGGTTGACGAGCGGCGGCGGGCCGAGGAAGCCTTCGCGCAGGAGCGGGACTGCGTCATCGTCGCCACCAGCACCCTCGAACTCGGAATCGATGTGGGTGATCTCGACCGGGTCATCCAGATCAACGCTCCGCGCAGTGTCGCGGCCTTCCTCCAGCGGATCGGTCGGACAGGTCGGCGTCCCGGCGGTAGCCGCAACTGCCTCTTCCTCGCCTTGGACGGTGAGGGGCTGCTGCACGCCGCCGGGCTGTTGCACCTCTGGGCGCAGGGCTGGGTCGAAGCCGTCGTCCCACCGCCCGAGCCGCGCCACATCGTGGCCCAGCAGATGCTGGCGCTATCGCTGCAACAACACCGGGTAGGTGACAACCTCTGGTCGCAGGAGTGGAACGGGCTGGCGCCCTTCGACAAGAGCGCCGACGTGATCGTGCGGCACCTCGTCGAGCGGGGCTACCTCGATGTCGACTCCGGGATGCTCTTCATCGGGCCAGAAGCTGAACTGCGCTTCGGGCGTCGCCACTTCATGGACATGCTGGCGGTGTTCACCGCACCACCCCAGTTCACCGTGCTGGCTGGTCGTACCGAGATCGGCCGGACCGATCCCGCACTGTTGACCGCCAAGGTGCTCGGTCCTCGGCTGCTGCTGCTCGCCGGCCGAAGTTGGCGCGTCACCTATATCGACTGGAAGCGCCAACGCTGCTTCGTCGAGCCGGCCGAGGGTGGGGGAAAGGCCCTATGGATGACCGGTGGGTCGCCGCAGGGACTGTCGTACCGGATGGTCCGGGCAATGCGTGATGTGCTGCTCGGTGCCGACCCGCCGGTCGCCCTCACTGGCCGGGCGAAGAGCAGACTGGCCGTTCTACGGGAGGACGCGGCCCCTGTCGTTCATCCCGCGGGCCCGGTGCTGGTCAGGAATGGCGACGGTGAGGTGCGTTGGTGGACCTGGGCAGGCTTCCGGGCCAATGCCACTTTGATCGCTACGCTCAGCGAACTTGCCGATCCGGCTCAACGATACGACGACGCCTCCATTCGACTGCGACCAGATTTGGACCGCACCGTGGTGCATCAGGCCATGTCAGACGCGGCCGACCGAATCTGCCTGCCCGAAGTGTCGGACAAGGCGCTTGCGGGTCTCAAGTTCAGTGCCGCTTTGCCGGAGCGACTCGCCGTCGCCACCCTGGCCTCCCGACTGGCGGACATTCCGGCGGCCCAGGCGGTTCTCGCCGAGCCAGTGCAGATGACCTACCTTTCTCCAACCTGACCCACTGGTGCTTCGTGACTGCCCACCAGTAGGGTGCCCCCGTTCTGGCTGCGTTCCCGGCCGTAGCGGAGTTTGCGGTCCTGACGGCACCGCCGCGCTGGACGAGGGCGTCCATCGCACCAGATTGAAGGGTGGTAAACGGGCGGACCTTCAGCATCCAGGGGAGCTGAACCAGACGAGGCACCACGGGTCCGCGTACCACGTTCGGGGATGCTGCGGGCGGCTGTCCACAGGTGCCTCCGCTGTCCACAGCAGCCCTCCCATGGGCTGCGCTTGAGGGCAGGGTGGGGCGGTGGACGCGCGAATACAATCCCTCCTCGTCCGCAGCGATGGGCTGGTCACTCGACGGGACGTGCTGCGGGCGGCCCCTGCCTGGGCGATCCAGACTGCCCGGCGGGCGAACCGGCTGATACGACTGTTGCCCGGGGTCTACGGCGACGCCGCGCTGATCCGTGACGCCAACGCCGACCTGCCGATGCTGGCCCGCGTCGAGCAGGACCTTGCCCGACGCGCTGCGCTGGCGTATGCCGACGGGCGCGGCGCGCTGAGTCGCCTGACCGCGCTCGACGTGTGGGGCCTGCGCCGCCAGCCACCGGGGGAGCCGGTGTATCTCGACCTGCCGCATGGGTCAGGTCTGCGTGATCGGCCGCATCTCCTGGTACGACGCCGCTCCGGCTTCGTGGTCGCGCCGCCGCAGGTGGTGACACGGGGAGGACTGCCGGTCACCCGGCTCGACCGAGCCCTGGTGGACTCTTGGCCGCTGTTGCCGCCGATCGACCGATCGAGCCTGCTCATCCGTGCGGTCAACGATCGGCTGACGACGCCCGAGCGCCTCGCCGCCGCGTCTGCCGAGGTGCCCCGGATGCCCGACCGTGGGGCACTGTGCGGCTTGCTGGACCGGCTCGCCGCTGGTTGCCGCAGCCCGTTGGAGATATGGGGCCACGACCACGTCTTCACCGTACCGGGAATGCCGAGGTTCACCCGGCAGGCGCGGGTGCGGGTGGGCGCTCGAACGATCTATCTCGACATGTTCGCCGAGGCGGAACGGGTCAACATCGAGCTGGACGGAACGACCAGCCACGGCGACTCGGCCGCACGCGAGATCGACCTTCGCCGCGACGCCCTGCTCGCCACCGTCGGCATCCTCGTCGTGCGCTTCAGCCACCGCCGCCTCACCGCGGATCCGGTCCAGATCCGCCAGGAGACTCTGGCCATTCTCGCCAGCCGTGCCCGCCCCACCCAGTGATCAAGTGATGAGAAATAGGTCCCACAGGTCTCCCACACCTACTTTTCATCACTTGATCATGGGGGGGAGGGGGGCGCGGCGGGGAAGTT
>NZ_QGKR01000306.1 GCF_003172955.1 Micromonospora acroterricola
CGTCCCACTCCTGGTCGGATGGGCGGTGGGGTGGACGCGGACACTACGTGGCGCCCGCCGGAATTCCGGCGGGCGCCACGTAACGGTGCGATCGGGGGGTCAGTGGCGGCTCTCGCCGCTGCCGACCTCCTCGCGCTCGGGCCGGGCCTCGACCGGCGGGTGGCCGGGCGACACCGGCGCCTCGGCCGGCTTCTCGATCGGGTAGAAGAAGCCCCGGATCGCCGGGCCGAGGGCCCCGAGCCGGTTCATCTTCTTCGGCACCACCCAGCCGGCGTACTCCAGCTCGCCGTGGCCGTCCGCGTGCCCGTCCGCCGCGCTGAGCGGCTGGTGCACCTCGACGAACCGGCCGTCCGGCATGCGCCGGATGATGCCGGTCTCCACGCCGTGCGCGAGCACCTCCCGGTCGTGCTGCTGGAGACCCAGGCAGAGCCGGTAGGTGACGTAGTACGCCAGCGGCGGGACCACCAGCAGGCCGATCCGGCCGGCCCAGGTCATCGCGTTCAGGCTGATCTGGAACTTGTCGGCGATCACGTCGTTGGCGCCGGAGAGCGTCAGCACGACGTAGAAGGCGACCGCCATGGCGCCGACCGCGGTCCGGGTGGGAACGTCCCGGGGCCGCTCGAGCAGGTTGTGGCTCTCCTTGTCCTTCAGGTGCCGCGCTTCCATGAAGGGGTAGAGCGTCGACAGACCCACCAGGATCCCGGGCAGTACCACCGTCGGCCAGAACAGCGGCGGGATGACGTACCCGTCGCCCAACGGGATGGTGATCTCCCACGCCGGCATGAGACGCGTCGAGCCGTCGAGGAACATGACGTACCAGTCCGGCTGGCTGGCGGCGGAGACCACCCACGCCTCGTACGGGCCGAAGTACCAGATCGGGTTGATCTGGAACAGACCACCCATCAGTGCGACGACCGCGAAGACGAGCATGAAGAACCCGCCCTGCTTGAGGGCGTACCGCGGGAACATCCGCTCGCCGACCACGTTGCCGTTGGTCCGGCCGGGACCGGGCCACTGGGTGTGCTTCTGCTTGAAGACCAGGCCCAGGTGGACGCTGATCAGGGCGATCAGCAGGCCCGGGATGAGCAGCACGTGGGCGATGAAGAACCGGCTGATGATGATCGTGCCGGGGAACTCGCCACCGAAGATCGACGAGGTGAGCCAGGAGCCGATCACCGGGATGGACAGCATGATCGCCGAGGCGATCCGCAGGCCGGTGCCGGACAGGCCGTCGTCCGGCAGCGAGTAGCCGGTGAAGCCGGCCAGGAAGCCGACCCAGAACAGCAGCGAGCCGATGATCCAGTTGGCTTCCCGCGGCTTGCGGAAGGCGCCGGTGAAGAAGACCCGCAGCATGTGCACGACGATCGCGGCCATGAACAGCAGCGCCGCCCAGTGGTGCATCTGCCGCATGATCAGGCCACCCCGGACGTCGAACGACAGGTCCAGGCTGGAGGCGTACGCGGCGGACATCGGCGTGCCCTGCAACGGCGCGTAGCTGCCGTCGTAGACCACCTCGGTCATCGCCGGCTCGTAGAAGAAGGTCAGGAAGACACCGGTCAGCAGGAGGATCACGAACGAGAAGAGCGCGATCTCACCGAGCAGGAAGGACCAGTGGTCGGGAAAGACCTTGTTGAGCAGCCGGCGCAGCGGCGTGGCCACCTGGAAGCGGTCGTCCACTCCCCGCGCGGCGTTGCCGGGCACCGCTGCTACGTCAAACTTACGGCGCTTCATGCGGGTCGCTCCCAGAAGTCCGGCCCGACCGGCTCCTGGAAATCCGTCCGTGCCACGAAGAAGCCCTCTTCATCCACCTCGATGGGCAGCTGCGGGAGCCTCCGGCTGGCGGGACCGAAGATGGGGCGGGCGTTGTCAGTGATCAGGAACTGCGACTGGTGGCACGGGCAGAGCAGACGGTTGGTCTGCTGCTCGAACAGGCTGGCGGGGCAGCCGGCGTGCGTGCAGATCTTCGAGTAGGCGATGTAGTTGCCCCACATGAAGTCCGGCTTGCGCTCGCGCTCGTTGTTCCGTCGGGCGTCGACCGCGTCCGAGTCCCGCAGGTGGATCAGCAGCGTGGGCGAGTCGGCGTGCCGGTTGCTGACGCCGTGCTCGATGCCCGGGAAGACGGTCAGCTGACCGCCGGAGCTGATGTCCGCGGGACGGATCGGCCGGCCGTCCTCACGGACCAGCCGGATCTTCTCGCCGGTGTTCGCCGCGGCGTAGCCGGTGCGGAACATCTGGTTGTTCTTGTGCGGGTCGGAGATCAGCCCGCCGACCAGCGGCGCCGCGACCACCGCCCCGACCGGCGCGAGACCGGCCAGCAACGAGATGCCGAGCAGCGGACGCCGCTTCACGCCCAGTTCGTCGGCCATGTAGAGCATCGTCTCGCCGACGATCCGCTGGTCCTCCGGGGAGGAGGACTGGCCCTGGTGGCGGTCCTGGATCGAGACCTCCTTGGGCAGCACCTTCTTGCCCCAGATCAGGATGCCGAAGCCCACCGCGGCCAGCGCGATGCCGAGGGTCACCCCGAGCAGCGGGGTGAAGAACCGGTCGCCGCCGTGGCCGGCCTCGTACTGCCACGGCCACCAGATGTAGACGACCAGGAAGGCGGTCGCGGCGAGGCCGGTCAGCAGGAAGAGGAACGTGACCAGCCGAATCATCCGGCGCTCGGCCTTGGTGCCGGGGGCGAGCTGGGCCTCGTAGTGGACGATCTCGATGTCGTCCCGCCGCGCGCCCTCCTGCACGATGTCGAATCGGCTGATCTTCGGGTCGTCGATGTCGAAGGACTGGCCACCGGCTTCGCCGGCCGTCTTGTCCGTGTGGGTGCTCACGCCCTCACCTCGCTACGGGCGCTGCCGGGCTGGGGCAGCACAGCACTGGGTCGAAAGATGCGCTCGGTCACGACTTGCCCGCAATCCACAGGCTGGCGAAGACCAGCGCGACGATGCCGACCAGGAAGATGGCCAGGCCCTCGGTGGACGGCCCGTACCGGCCAAGGTTGAAACCGCCGTGGTCCTCGCCCTGCTTCAGGGTCTCCTGAATGTAGGCGATGATGTCGGCCTTCTGCTCCGGCCGGAGCTGGTTGTCGCCGAACACCGGCATGTTCTGCGGGCCGCTCAGCATCGCCGCGTAGATCTGCCGGTCGGTCGCCGGGCGCAGGCTCGGGGCGAACTTGCCCGAGGAGAGGGCGCCGCCACCGCCACCGAAGGCGTGGCACTGCGAGCAGTTGACCCGGAACAGCTCGCCACCGGACGCGATGTTGGCGTCCTCGTGGAGGTTCTCACCGTCGGGCACGATCGGGCCGCCACCGAGCTCCTGGATGTACTGGGCCAGCTGGCGGGTCTGCTCGTCGGTGAACAGCGGGGGCTTGCGGTGCGCCTGCGCCTCCTGCCGGGCCATCGGCATCCGGCCGGAGCTGACCTGGAACTCGACCGCGGCCGCGCCGACGCCGATCAGGCTCGGTCCGCGGCCCTCGACGCCCTGGGCGTTGCGTCCGTGGCAGGTCACACAGCTCACGTCGAACAGCGCCTTGCCCTCGGCGGCGGCGCCCGTCAGCGGCGGGTTGTCCTGCGCCTGCGCACCGGGCGCGAAGACGGTGTAGGCGCCGC
This sequence comes from Micromonospora acroterricola, assembly GCF_003172955.1. Taxonomy (GTDB): domain Bacteria; phylum Actinomycetota; class Actinomycetes; order Mycobacteriales; family Micromonosporaceae; genus Micromonospora; species Micromonospora acroterricola. Next base: position 3,603 of record NZ_QGKR01000306.1, read on the forward strand.
CGGCGAGCATCAGCGCGGCGAACAGCCGGACCGCGGCGCCCAGCCGGCGGCGGCCCCTGCTGCGCGCGGCGGGCCGCTCGCGCAACCGCGCGAGCAGACCGCGTCGGCGGTCGTTGTCAGAAGTCATGAGCTGTGTCCTTAACCGGTTGGACCTTGTCTCAGGGGACGGAGCAGCGGCGCGGTTCGTGACGCGCCAAGATCACTGAAGCCAGTAGATCATGGCGTACAGCGCGATCCACACGACGTCGACGAAGTGCCAGTAGTACGACACGACGATCGCCGAGGTCGCCTGCGCCGGCGTGAACCGGCCCATGGTCGTGCGGACCATGAAGATGATGAAGGCGATCAGGCCGCCGGTCACGTGCAGGCCGTGGAAGCCGGTGGTGAGGTAGAACATCGAGCCGTAGCCGTCTTCGTTGATCTTGACGCCCTCGTGCACCAGCGTGCGGTACTCGTTCAGCTGACCGAGCACGAAGATCAGGCCCATCACGAAGGTGACGGTGAACCAGCGCCGCAGCGCGTGGACGTCGCCCTTCTCCGCCGCGAAGACACCGAGCTGGCAGGTCACGGAGGACAGGACCAGGATCACGGTGAAGGTGGTCGCGTACGGGATGTTCAGGTGCTCGGTGTGCTTCTCCCATTGCTCCGGCGCAGCCGCGCGGATCGAGAAGTACATCGCGAACAGCGCCGCGAAGAACATGAGTTCGCTGGAGAGCCACACGATCGTCCCGACGCTGACCATGTTGGGTCGGGTCAGGGAGTGGATCCGGCTCTTGTCAATGGCTGGGGCCGCAGTCACGCCGTCATTATTGCCCCTGACCGGGGCCGGCGATCAGCGGGGTGGCAAACCCGCGCCTTCCGTGGCCCGAGCGTCAGGGTCCGGTTCGCCTGGCCTAGCCTGAAAAGCGTGCTGCATGTCGATCCGATCTTCGCCGCCACCTCGGCTCTTCCGGCCGCGGTGCTCGCGGCCGTCCCGGCGGGCCCGTCGGCACTGGCCGCCGGGGGTGAGGCGACCCCGCCCCCGTTCACCGTCGGCAGGGTGCTGACCGAGACCCGGCTGGACAGCTGGCTGGCCCTCAGCCTGGTGCTGGCCGCCGGCCTCTACCTCTACGGCGTGTACCGGCTGCGGCTCCGTGGCGACGGCTGGCCGATCTCCCGCACGGTGTTCTTCCTCGGCCCCGGCCTGGGCGGCATCGCGCTGGTCACGGTCAGCGGGCTGCACGCGTACGACACCGCGCTGCTCTCGGTGCACATGATCCAGCACATGGTGCTGTCCATGGTCGCGCCGATCTTCCTGGCACTCGGCGCGCCGATGACGCTGGCCCTGCGGACCCTGCCGGTCCGGGCACGCAAGCGCCTGCTGGCGATCGTGCACAGCCGGGTCGCCCGGGTCTACAGCTTCCCGCTGGTGGCGTTCGCCATCTTCGTGGTCAACCCGTTCGCGCTGTACTTCAGTGACCTGTACCGCCTCACCCTGGAACACGCCTGGGCGCACGAGCTGGTGCACGCGCACTTCATCATGACCGGCTGCGTGTTCTTCTGGCCGCTGCTCGGCCTCGACCCGCTGCCCGGCCGCTGGCCGTACCCGGCGCGGGCGCTGCTGATGCTGCTCTCCGTGCCGTTCCACACCGTGCTCGGGCTCACCATCATGCAGAGCACCACGCTCTTCGGCGGCGACTGGTACCCGTCGCTCAACCTGGGCTGGGCCGACCCCTGGGAGGACCAGGTGCTCGCCGGCGGCATCCTGTGGGCCGGCGGGGAGTTCGTCAGTGTGACCATGCTCGCCGTGCTGGTGGTGCAGTGGGTCAAGCAGTCGGAGCGGGAGGCCCGCCGGGTCGACCGCGAGCTGGATCGCCAGGAGGCCCGCGACCGCGCCGCCGGCACCCCCGCCTGACCTGCGGTGACGGTGCGCCGGGCGGCCGCCGGCGGGCGGGATGTCGGCTACATCACGTGGACCGGTACGATCGGCGGGCAGCTACGAGGTGGGAGCCAGTCCAGCCATGAGCGATCGTCTTTGCACCGTCCTGCTCTACAGCGACGACCCGCAGGTCCGTGACCGGATGCGGCTGGCCGTCGGCACCCGGCCCGCGCCCGGTCTGCAGATCGAGTTCGTCGACGCGTCGACGTACGCCGAGACCATCCGGCTGGTCGACGACTACGAGATCGACCTGCTGCTGCTCGACGGCGAGGCCAGCCCCGGCGGCGGCATCGGCATCGCCCGGCAGATCAAGGACGACCGGGACGACGCGCCCCCGACCTGCGTGGTGATCGCCCGCGCCGCCGACCGATGGCTCGCCGCGTACGCCGAGGTCGACGCGACGCTGGTGCACCCGCTCGACCCGGTGACCACCGGCAGCACGGTGGCCGAGCTGCTGCGGACGCACGCACCCGCCTGACGTCCCCGCTCTCCGGCACCGCCACGGCGCCGGAGCATCCGGCGCCGGTTCCAGCCCACCCGCACTTCGCACGCTCGGGAGGCCCGCCATGGGCGATCGGACCTGGCCGCACCTGCTCAACGCGCTGCTGCGCGGCGACGAGTTGTCCACCGCCGACACCGCCTGGGCGATGGGCGAGATCATGGCCGGCTCGGCGGGCGCGGCGCAGGTCGCCGGCTTCGCCGTGGCGCTGCGGGCCAAGGGCGAGACCTCGGCCGAGCTGGCCGGGCTGGTGGAGACGATGCTGAGCCGGGCGGTGCCGGTCGACCTCCCCGAGGAGCTGCGCTCCACCGCGTTGGACGTGGTGGGCACCGGCGGTGACCTCGCCCACACGGTCAACATCTCCACGATGGCGGCGCTGGTGGTGGCCGGCGCCGGCGTCCGCGTGGTCAAGCACGGCAACCGGGCCGCGTCGTCCTCCTGCGGCACCGCCGACCTGCTCGAGTTCCTCGGCGTCCCGCTCGACCTCGACCCGGACGCGATCGTCCGCTGCGTCACCGAGGCCGGCATCGGGTTCTGCTTCGCCGCCCGGTTCCACCCCGGGATGCGGCACACCGGGCCGGTCCGGCGGGAGCTGGGCGTGCCCACCGTGTTCAACTTTCTCGGCCCCCTGACCAACCCGGCCCGGCCCCGTGCCGGCGCCGTCGGCTGCTTCGACCGGCGGATGGCACCGGTGATGGCCGGCGTGTTCGCCGCCCGCGGCGACTCGGTGCTGGTGATGCGCGGCGAGGACGGGCTGGACGAGTTCACCACCGCCGCGCCGACCCGGGTCTGGGCCGCCCAGGGCGGCACCGTACGCGAGGCTGTGCTGGACGCGACGGACCTGGGGGTGCCCCGGTCCACCCTCGGGGACCTGCGCGGCGGTGACGCCGCGTACAACGCCGGCGTGGCCCGCCGCCTGCTGGCCGGCGAGACCGGCCCGGTGCGCGACGCGGTGCTGGTGAACGCGGCGGCGGCGTTGGCGACGCAGGGCCCGCTGGACGGCGATCTGACCGAGGCGCTGCGCGCCGGCCTGGGCCGTGCCGCCGAGTCGATCGACTCCGGCGCGGCGGCCTCCACCCTCGATCGCTGGATCGAGACCGCCACCGCCTGAGCACCCCGGGCGGCGAGGTCAACGATGTCGCGGACCACCGCCCTGCGAGAAATGTCGGACCCGCGTGGGAAACTACACCTGAGTAGTTCTCCGCTTCCGTTCGTGCCGTTGTGGCATCCGGGGGCGGGTCGCCCGGAGTGAGAGGAGACGCCCGTGTCGGACCGCGAGCTCTACTGCGACGTCTGCGAGGGCGTGGCACCGTTCGAGGCGCCGCCCTGCGTCGACGGCCACGGCACCGACTGTCCCGAGCTGGTCTGCACCGGATGCGGCGCCGCCGTGGTGATCGCCACGTTCGCCTTCAGCGTCACCCGGCTCGCCGATCGCCGACGCCGCCAGCCCACCCGGCGCCACGCCGCCTGAGCGCCGGCTGACAGCACCGAGCCGCACGACGAAGGCCCGCTCCCCCACCGGGGAACGGGCCTTCGTGGCGGTACGGGTCGGTCGCGACGGCGACCGGGTGGATCAGTGCTCGGCGGTGCGCCGGGTGCCGGTGTAGTACTCGAACAGCAGCCCGCAGGCGCCGAAGACGACCGCCACCATGCCGGCGCCGACCAGCCACAACTGCCAGAACACCAGGCCCATGCCGGCGATCGCGGCGGCCAGCGCCAAGCCGAACGGCCAGTAGCTGCCCGGGCTGAAGAAGCCGACCTCACCGGCGCCGTCGGCGATCTCGGCGTCCGGCCGGTCCTCCGGGCGCAGGTCGATCCGGCGGGAGACGAACCAGAAGAAGCCGCCGCACATCGTGCAGAGCAGGAACGACAGCAGCAGGGCGACCGTGCCAACCCACTCGATGCCGCCGGACTCACCGGCCGTCCAGGCGCCGTAGAGGACGGTGGCGCCGGCGAGGAACCCGGCGATGATCAGGAAGATACGCCATTCGGTCTTCATGCCGCTGCTCAGCTTCCCGTTCCGGCCGGAATCTTGTCCGGGTTGAAGTTGGCCTGCGTCCGCCGGGTCTCGAACGGCTGGGTGGTCTCCGCGTACGGCTTCTCACCGATCGCGATCAGCGCGTCCTGCGTCGACTTGCCGCTCTGCTTGGCCGCCAGGAACTGGTCGTACTGCTCCGGCGAGACCACCCGCAGCTCGAAGTTCATGAACGCGTGGTAGCTGCCGCACAGCTCGGCGCAGCGGCCGACGTAGGCGCCCTCGGTCTCCAGGCTGGACACCTCGAACACGTTACGGATCTTGCCCGGCATGACGTCCCGCTTGAACAGCAGCTCCGGCACCCAGAAGGAGTGGATGACGTCGCGGCTGGTCTCCTCGAACCGGATGGACCGGTTGGTCGGCAGCACCAGCACCGGGATGACCTCGCTGGTGCCGAGCGTCGACGCGGTGGTGCGGGCTTCGGTGCCCTGCCCGTCGCGGTAGTTGAACTGCCAGTTCCACTTGAACGCGACGACCTCGACCGTGACGTCCGGGTTCTTCGAGAGCTTGTTCACGTCGGTCTGCACGATCGCCGTGTAGTAGAAGAGCACGGAGACGATCAGGATCGGCGCGATGGTGTAGAGGAACTCCATCGGCATGTTGTAGCGGGTCTGCACCGGCAGCGCGTTGCCACGCTTGCGGTAACGCACGACGCACCAGAAGATCAGGCCCCACACAAAGATGCCGACCGCGAGAGCGGCGATGCAGGAGGCGATCCACAGGTCGTACATCCGCCGGGACTCGGCCGAGATGCCGCCCTGCGGCCAGCCGAAGCCGTCGAATGCGGCACCGACGTCACAGCCAGTGAGCAGCACCAGCAGCGCCACACCGCCGAGACCGAGCCCAGCCACCCGACCAGCACCGCGCCGCCGGCGTCCACCGGCCCCCGGGGAAGCGCTGTGCCGTACGGCCGACGACCGTACCTCCGAACTCCTTGCGACCACCTGGTCCTGCCTCCCTAGCGCGCCGCGGTGCGTCTTTCCTCAGCACCGGCGGCAAAGGCGTCACCGACGGTCGCAGATTACTCGACCATGACGGACTCGGCCGTGGTGGGGTCACTGTCCGCCCCCATCGGAGGTATCCCGGGCATACCGCCGCGATACGTTGGGATCCGTGAGCGCGAGGAGTGAGCCGGGGTTGCGAGCCCCGCAGTCGCGAACAGAAGGTGGCACCGTGAGCGCATCCCCGGTCTACCTGGACGCGGCGACCGCCGCGCCGATGCATCCGGTCGCCCGGCAGGCGCTGTTGGCGGCCCTCGACGACGGCTGGGCCGACCCGGGCAAGCTCTACACGCAGGCCCGCCGGGCCCGGCAGCTGCTCGACGCCGCCCGCGAGGCCGTCGCGCAGACGCTCGGCGTCCGCGCCGACGAGCTGTCCTTCACCCCCAGCGGTACGACGGCGGCGCACGGGGCGGTGCTCGGTGGCCTGGCCGGGCGGCGCCGGGTCGGGTCGACGCTGGTGCACTCGGCGATCGAGCACTCCGCGGTGCTGCACGCCGCCGAGCGGCACGTCGCGGCGGGCGGCGACGCCCATCCGGTGCCGGTCGACCGGCTGGGCCGGCTGGACCTGACCGCCTGGTCGGACGCGGTCCGGGGCCCCGGGGTCGCGCTGGCCGCCCTGATCACCGCCAGTCACGAGGTGGGCACCGTGCAACCGGTCGCCGAGGCGGCCGCCGCCTGCGCCGACGCCGGCGTGCCGCTGTACGTCGACGCCGCGCAGTCGGTCGGCCGGGTGCCCCTGCCGGCGGGCTGGTCGGTGCTCACCGCCAGCGCGCACAAGTGGGGCGGCCCACCGGGGGTGGGGCTGCTGGCGGTCCGCAAGGGCACCCGCTGGGAGTCGCCGTGGCCGGCCGACGAGCGGGAGGGCGGGCGTACCCCCGGGTCGGTGAACCTGCCCGCGGTCGTGGCGGCGGCGGCGAGCCTGCGCGCGGCGGCGGCCGACGCGGCGGCCGAGGAGACCCGGCTCGCGCCGCTCGTGGACCGGATCCGGGCGCGGGTCGCGGCCGAGGTGCCCGACGTGGAGGTGGTGGGCGACCCGGTGCTCCGGCTCCCCCACCTGGTGACCTTCTCCTGCCTGTACGTCGACGGCGAGGCGCTGTTGCACGCGCTGGACCGGCGCGGCTTCGCGGTGTCGTCCGGCTCGTCCTGCACCTCGTCCACGCTGCGCCCGTCGCACGTGCTGGAGGCGATGGGGGTGCTCTCGCACGGCAACGTCCGTGTCAGCCTGCACCGGGAGACGACCGAGGCGGACGTCGAACGGTTCCTCGCCGAGCTGCCCGGGATCGTCGCCGGGCTGCGCGCCGAGGCCGGGGTGGTGGGGCTGTGACGATGCCGGACGAGGTGCTCGACTGCCGTGGTCAGCGCTGCCCGCTGCCGGTGATCGCGGCGGCGCGGCGAATGCCCGAGGTGCCGGTGGGCACGGTGGTGCGGGTCCTCGCCGACGACCCGGCCGCGGCGGTCGACATCCCCGCGTGGTGCCGAATGCGCGGCCAGGAGTTCGTCGCTGCCATAACCGGCCCGGACGGCCCCGCCTACGATATCCGCCGCGCCCACTGACGCCCGCCGCCGCACCGCACTGCCGGGGCGCCGAAACCGCCCGGTGTACGTCCGGAGCGCGCTGCTCTTGATCGTTGGACGATCAGCAGCATTCGTCACGGCGTGTCGCGCTGCTGAGTGTCGAACAACAAAGAAAGCGCCGGTCAGGCGGGGGCGGTGAGGATCTTCAGCGCGGCAGCGTGCAGGGCGCCACTGCGGGCGAAGAGGGCCGGGCCGGGCGTGGGCCGCGGCTGACCGTCGAGGGCGCTGAATCGGCCGCCGGCCTCCTCGACGATCAGCGAGGTCGCCGCGTAGTCCCAGACCTGCCCCCGCACCTGGACGGTGAGATCCAGTTGCCCCCGGGCGACGAGAAGCGCGGCGTGGATGTTCCATGGGGTGGTCGTCGCCACCGCACCCAGCGGTGCGATCAGGTCATGCTCTGCCTGAGAAAGCTCCGCCTCGGTGGGGATCACGCCGAGGCTGCTGCCCGCCAGACCGTCCTGATCCGGACGGGAGACGGAGATTCGCCGTTCGCCGGTCACACCTGCGCCGGAGATGTCCGCCTCGAAGGCGCCGCCGCCTCGCTGCGCCCACCAGACCCGTCCCTGCGCGGGAACGACGGCCACTCCGACAACAATCTCACCAGCCTCTTCCAGCGCGACGAGGACCAGCCACCGGTCATCGCCGTCCACGAAGAGCGCGGTGCCGTCGATCGGGTCGACGATCCAGCGACGGCTCCCGCCGCCGGTCTGTCCGGCTTCCTCGCCGAGGACGGCATCGTCTGGTCGGGCATCGCCCAACACCTCCCGGATGGCGGCCTCAACCGCACGGTCGGCCTCGGTGACGACGCTGCCGTCCGATTTCAGCTCCCGCGGAAGCTCGGCGAGGGCCGCGAAGTACTGGAGGCCGACCGCGGCGCCGGCCAGCGCTGCGCGGCGAGCAACCAGGAGGTCGCTCACGGCAGGAGGTGCGGGCGGATCTCGTCGGCGGCGGTGTCGCCGTAGGACTCGGCGAGGCGCTTCACGAACAGGTCGCGGCGGACGTCGTACTCCTGGGTGCCGACCGTCTCCAGGACCAGCGTGGCCAGCAGCGAGCCGACCTGGGCCGCCCGCTCCAGGCCGAGCCCCCAGGAGAGCGCGGTGAAGAAGCCGGCCCGGAAGCCGTCGCCCACGCCGGTCGGGTCGATGGCCCGGATCTCGCGCGCGATCGGCACGTGGATCGGGTCGATGCCGCGCCCGGCGATCTCCACACCGTGCTTGCCCAGCGTGGTCACCCGGACCTTGACCAGGTCCAGCAGCTGGTCGTCGCTCAGGCCGGCCTTGCTCTGCAGCAGCGACTTCTCGTAGTCGTTGGTCATCAGGTACTCGGCGCCCTCGATCAGCGCCACCACGTCCTCGCCGGGCATGCGGGCGAGCTGCTGCGAGGGGTCGGCGGCGAACGCGTACCCGCGGGTGCGGCACTCGGCGGAGTGGCGGAGCATCGCCTCGGGGTCGTTGGCGCTGACCAGCACCAGGTCCAGCCCGCCGAGCCGGTCGGCGACCGGCGCCAGCTCGATGTTGCGCGCCTCACTCATCGCGCCCGCGTAGAACGACGCGATCTGGCACATGTCGGTGTCGGTGGTGCAGACGAACCGCGCGGTGTGCGCGACCTCGCTGATGTGCACCGAGTCGCAGTCCACGCCATGCCGCTCCAGCCACGAGCGGTAGTCGGCGAAGTCGGCGCCCACCGCGCCGAGCAGCACCGGGCGCAACCCGAGCTGGCCCATGCCGAAGGCGATGTTCGCCGCCACCCCGCCACGGCGGAGCACCAGGTCGTCCACCAGGAAGGAGAGGGAAACCTTGTGCAGCTGATCGGCGATGAGCTGGTCGGCGAAGCGACCGGGGAAGCTCATCAGGTGATCGGTGGCGATCGAGCCGGTCACGGCGATCTTCATGTCAACCCTCGGGGTCGGGAGCAGGGCGCGGTCAGCCTACCGGGGCGGCAACCCGCCGGTGTCCGGTCGGTCGGACAACGGCAACCGGCCGGCAACCGCCTGGTCAGGGACCCGCCGGGACCGCTCCCAGGCCTCGGAACCCCGACACGACGACGGGGCCGCCCCGGAGGACGGCCCCGTCGTGACGGTGCGTGGCGCGACTCAGTTGAACGAGTCGCCGCAGGCGCAGGAGTTGCCCGCGTTGGGGTTGTCGATCGTGAAGCCCTGGGCGTCGATCCGGTCGGCGAAGTCGATCGTCGCACCGGAGAGGTACGGAGCGCTCATCCGGTCGACGACGACCCCGACACCACCGAAATCGGTGACGACGTCACCGTCGAGGGAACGCTCGTCGAAGAAGAGCTGGTACCGCAGGCCGGAGCAGCCGCCCGGCTGCACCGCGACACGGAGCCGCAGGTCGTCGCGGCCCTCCTGCTCGATCAGAGCCTTGACCTTCTGCGCCGCGACGTCGGTGAGGACGACGGAAGTAGGGGCCTTGGCCTCGGTCGACTCGGTCTGCGCTGGCGTGGTCACGTGGAAGTCTCCCTGCGCGGTATTGGGTCCGGACTCACTGGCCAACGCCGCACGCCGTCCAGTGATTCCCGGTGTGGTCCTCAACCGATCGTACGCCGCCTCGGCCGACCTCCACCCGCGTGGCGTGACGCCCGCCGCAGGTCGGCCCGCTCGCGGCCGGGGTCGCCGGCCTTCGGCGCGGCGAGCGCCGGACCGGTCGCGCGGCCCGGC
>NZ_QGKR01000310.1 GCF_003172955.1 Micromonospora acroterricola
CACCCCGACACCCCGGCACCCCGGCACCAAGATCCGCGCAACTTCCGGGAAAATGCTGCCTCGCTAGGCGTTGAGGCAGCAGTTTCCCCGAAAGTGCGCGGATCTTGAACGGCGGCGGCGGGTCGGACGGAGGACGACGGCGGCGGGACGGACGAAAGACGGCGGCGGGGCCTCGCCGTCAGTACGCCTCGCCGACCGGCTCCTCCGGGGCGTGCTCGCTGTCGGCGGCGGCCCGGTTCCACCGGGACCAGAGCACCCGCTCGCCGTAGCCGGCCGCCATCAGGTGCGCGAAGGCCAGGTAGACCAGCACGCCGACGGCGAGCACCCCGAAGCCGACCCAGAACGGCAGCGACAGCGAATGCTCGGCGAGCTTGCCGGAGATGATCGGCGCGGGCGCGGCGGCGCCCCAGCGGACCAGGTTGAACGCGCCGGTGGCCACCCGGCGGTCGCTGGAGCCGAGGCCGAGCGCCAGGTCGGTGAGGTTGGCGTTGGCCAGCCCCATGCAGAGCCCGGCTAGCACCAGCACGACGAGCGCCTCGGCGGTGCTGGTCGAGGTGGCGAACAGGACCATGCAGACCAGCAGCCCGGCGATGGCCACGCCGACGGTCTGCACCGCGCCGATCCGGTGGGCCAGCCGGTGGCCGATCACCAGGATGCCGGCGGCGAGGCCGAGGCCCCAGCCGGTGAAGGCCAGCCCCAGCGGGATGACGTCCAGGCCCAGGAAGAGCGGCGTGTAGCCGAGCACCACGAAGAAGACGAAGTTGTACGCGGCGGTCACCACGCAGAGCACGATGAACGCCGGACGGCGGTAGGTGGCGAAGATCTGCCCGATGCGTACCGGGGCCTGGCGGTTGGTCGGCTCGCGCAGCTTGCGGGCTGCCACGCCGAGCGCCAGCACCATGAACACGCCGCAGACGAAGAACGGCAGCCGCCAGCTGACCTCGCCGAGCAGGCCGCCGATCAGCGGGCCGACGGCGAAGCCGAGACCGAGGGCGGTCTCGAAGAGGCCGACCACCCACTCCCGGTCGACGGCGAGGTTGACCAGCACCACCATGGCGGTGGCGAAGAACATCGCATTGCCCAGTCCCCAGACGCCGCGCAGCACGGACAGCTGCACGATGGTGTCGCTGAACGAGGCGAGGATCGCGGCCAGGCCGACCACGGAGACGCCGGCGATCAGCACCGGCTTGAAGCCGAACCGGGCGCTGGCCAGCGTCGCCGGGATCATGCCGAGGGCCATCACCGCGATGTACGCGGTGAACAGCAGTTCGACCTGCCAGGCGGTGACCCCGATCGCGTCGCCGATGGCCGGCAGGATCGGGTCGACGACGGCGATGCCGGCGATGGCGAGGAAGGCCACCAGTGTGGTGGCGTAGATGGCACTGCGGTTCGGTTCGGAACGCCGATCCACTCCGACTCCTTATTAGCTGTATGTTACAGGTACTTATTCTGTATCATACAGCTATGAGCGACCACCCCAACCGGGACACCGCCGACGACGCCGACGACAACGAGGTGACCCTCGGCCGGATCGAGACCGAGGTGGCCCTGCTGATGCGCTTCGGCGAAGCGACCCGGCGGGCCACCGGCACCGCCGAGCACCGGGTGCTCGACCGGGCGGCGTACGTGATCCTGCGTCACCTCGACGCCGCCGGCCCGCAGAACGTCTCCGCGCTCGCCGCCCGACTCAACCTGGACGGCTCGACCGTCACCCGGCAGGTGTCCGCGCTCCAGCGGGACGGCCTGATCACCCGTACGCCGGACCCGTCCGACGGCCGGGGCACCGTCATCTCCCCCACCGCCGCCGGCCTGCAGCGGATGGCCGCGGTGCGGGCGGCGCGGACCCGGCTCTACGGCGACATGCTCGGCGACTGGCCCGCGGAGGACCGGGAGACCCTCGCGGCGCTGCTGCGCCGCCTCAACGAGGCCCTGGAATCCCGCAACCGCACCCGCTGAACCGCGCCCCGCACAGAAGGAAGGGCCCCTTGCGTCGACAAGGGGCCCTTCCTCTTCCTCAGGACGTCAGGCGACGGGCTCCCGGGCGGAGTCGGCGTCGCGCTCGGTGCCCGGGGTGACCCGGGGGTCGCCCTCGTCGGCGAAGTAGTCGTCCGGCGTGGTGCCGTCGACCCCCTCGGCCACCTTGGCGGCCCGCACGGCCAGCGTGACCAGCGCCGCGACCGCGAGGTTCACCAGCACCGCCACGATGCCCACGTAGATCGTCTTGGTGGTGTCGAAGCCGAACTCGGACAGCGGGAACGCGGAGCCACCGAAGTGCTTCCGGGTCGGGCTGGCCACCTGGTAGAGCATCCACATGCCCAGCCCCATGCCGGCCGCCCAGCCGACGATCAGCCCGGTGCGGTGGAACCAGCGGGTGTAGAGACCCAGCGCCACCGCCGGCAGCGTCTGGAGGATGATCACGCCGCCGATCAGCTGGAGGTCGATGGAGAACTGCGGGTCGAGGAACACGATGCACGCGACCGCGCCGACCTTCACCACCAGCGAGGTGATCTTCGAGACGTTCGCCTCCTGCGCCGGGCTGGCGTCCCGCTTCAGGTACTCCTTGTAGATGTTGCGGGTGAACAGGTTCGCCGCCGCGATCGACATGATCGCCGCCGGCACCAGCGCGCCGATGCCGATCGCCGCGTACGCCACACCGGCGAACCAGTCCGGGAACTGCTGGTCGAAGAGCAGCGGGACGATGGTGTTGTTGTCCACGCTGCCTTCCGTCGCCCCCGGCAGCGGCTTCACGCCGGCCGCGATGGCCATGTAGCCCAGCAGCGCGATCAGCCCGAGCAGCAGGCTGTACGCCGGCAGCGCCGACATGTTCCGCTTGATCACGTCGCGGTTCCGGCTGGCCAGCACACCGGTGATGCTGTGCGGGTAGAGGAAGAGCGCCAGTGCCGACCCCAACGCCAGCGTGACGTACTGGAGCTGGTTGTTGCCGTTGAGCAGGATCCCGTCGTTCGGGTTGGGTGAGGCGTCGAACTTCGCGTCCGCGGCGGCGAAGATGTCACCCCAGCCGCCCAGCTTGTACGGCAGGTAGATGATCGCCACCAGGATCACGATGTAGATCAGCGTGTCCTTGACGAACGCGATCAGCGCCGGCGCGCGCAGCCCGGACTGGTAGGTGTAGGCGGCCAGGATCGCGAACGCGATGATGATCGGCAGGTGGCGGGCCAGCGCGTTGTCGCCTGTCACCCCCATCGTCTTGAGCACCGCCTCGATGCCGACCAGCTGCAACGCGATGTACGGCATGGTGGCGACGATGCCGGTGATGGCGATCAGCAGCGCCAGCACCGGCGAGTCGAACCGGTTGCGGACGAAGTCCGCCGGGGTGACGAACCCGTGCCGGTGCGACACCGACCAGAGCCGGATCAGCACCAGGAACACCATCGGGTAGATCACGATGGTGTACGGCACCGCGAAGAACCCGGCCGCGCCGGCCCCGAACATCAGCGCCGGCACCGCCACGAAGGTGTACGCGGTGTAGAGGTCACCGCCGACCAGGAACCAGGTGATCCAGCCGCCGAAGCTGCGCCCGCCCAGCCCCCACTCGTCGAGGTGGGCCATGTCCTTCGGGGCGCGCCAGCGGGCGGCCACGAAACCCATCCCGCTGACCAGCAGGAAGAGGAGGGAGAAGACGATGATCTCGGTCAGATGATCGCGCCACATCAGGGGTTCCCCCGCTTCTTCGTCATCTGGTAGACCAGCGTCGTGGTGGCGACGCCGAGCAGGATCCAGGCGAGTTGCAGCCAGTAGTAGCGCGGGAACCCGAAGATCCGGGGCGAGTCGCCGTTGAAGAAGGCCGGGATCAGCGGCACCACGATGGGAATGAAGAGCAACCAGTTCCAGGGGCTGTGGTCCTTCGCCCTGGACGGCGCCGTGGTGGGCGCCTCCGGTTCCGGTGCAGCCATCTGACACACCTCCGGGAAGTCATGGCTCCGATGTAACGGCCGGAGGCTACGGCTCTGTGACTGGCGTCACGCGCGCTGCGCGGAGGGCGCTGCGCCGAACGGCGTCCGTAGTGCGCCGAGCGGCATGGACCGGCGTACCCGGAGACGGGCCGGCCCGGCGGGCCCGGCGACGACGTGGGGCCCGGGTGCGATCGGCACCCCGGGCCCCACATCGGTCGGTCGTCGGCTCACCCGGTCGGGGTCACCGCCGGGCCGCCCAGAGCACGGCCCGGCCGAGTTGCGACTGAAGGCCCTTGGGGTGCAGGCGGAACGTCGGGTCGGTGCCGAACAGCACCACACCGTTTCCGGTGGCGGAGACGCCCCGCACGATGCTGGCCTGGTTGGCCGCCGCGGCCTGCCCGTTGGCGCCGTCGGTGGCCCACCAGCCGGACAGCAACGGATCAGCGGCGTACGACTGCTCGACCTCGACGTCGGCGCCCAGGTTGGTGAACCAGACGGGCTGGCTGATGAACGTATGCGGGATGGCCGACGTGGTGACCGGTCCCCCGTTGTTCACTATGTTGGCCACCCCGCTGGCCAGGCTCGGCGCCGCGGTGGCGGTCACCGTCAGCAGCGCGGCGGCGTTGCCGAAGGACGCCCCGGCGGTGCCCAGGCCGACCACTCCGCCGCCCCGGGCGAGGAAGCCATCCAGGGCGGCCCGGTTCTCGACGGTCAGGTTCGCGAGGTTGAGGTTGTCGGCGACCAGCAGCACGTCGACGTCCTCGGTCAGCGTGCCGGCCAGCGTCGCGGCGGTCACCGCACGCGCCTCGAACCCCAGGTCGGCGAGGGTGTCCCGCTCCTCGGCCGAGCCGAGGTAGCCGACCACGACCCGGTCCAGCGGGGTGCCCCGCCAACCCCGGGGCGCCGGTTCGAAGCTGACGGCGCGGGCACGCACCTCGGCGCGGGCCAGCTGACGGTTGGCCGGGGTGCCGGGGACGACCACCGACCCGTCCGCGAGCCGGTGGACCGCGACGCCCTTGGCCAGCAGCGAGTTCACCGCGAGCAGATCGGCGGCGTCCCGCAGGTCCAGGCGCAGGTCGGACCGGCCGCCGGGCAGCGTGCCCTCGGCCCGCCCGTCGTAGGTCCGCTCCAGGCGTACCCCGGGCAGGGTGTCCCACAGGACGTCAACGGTGGCGCCCCAGGTCAGCCCCTGGCTCCAGGCGGCCGGGCCGGCGTAGAGGTCGCCCACCCGGTCGGTGATGTCCGCGCCCGGTTCGAGCAGCGAATTGACCAGGCCGCGCTTGGGCTGGTGCATGTCGACGACGTACGAGCCGGCCTGGTAGGTCCTGCCGCCGGCGGTGAACGCCTTCTTCGCCCGCCACACCCGGCCACCGCTGCTTATCAGGAGGTCGACCAGACGGGCGGCGGCGGGCTCGGAGCGCTGCCCGGTGCCGGTCGGGATGACGTACGACCGGGGGAAGGTGGTGTGGTAGTTGTCCTCCGGACCCCAGCCCGGCACGTAACCGTCGGGGATGTCGCGCAACGGCTCACCGGCCAGGCCACGGCGGTAGACCTCGGCCTGGTCGTGCAGCACCTCGGCCCGGTGGTCCTGGATGTAGCGCAGCGAGGTGCGGATCGCCACCTCGTGCACGTCGGTGTTGATGCCGGAGCGACGGACCCGCTCAGCGGGGGTGAGCGTGCTGCCGCGCGGGTTCAGTGGCGCCTCGATGGTGTACGGGATGCTGCTCTGCAGCATCGCGAACGACGGCACGTAGATCGGCGGGAAGTCGTCCCACACGCCCGGCTCGTCGTCGCGGAACGGGATCCGGGCACGCTGGGTCTCGGCGTAACCCAGACCCCGCAGGCCCTCCTCGATCGCCAGGGCGTTCGGCAGGCCGTGCTTGATGTACAGGTCGTACTCGTTGTTGACGTTGTGCGGCGGGGTGCTGGGGTGCAGCAGGGTCGGGTTGACGTACCCGTGCAGGTCCAGCGTGATGATCGGCTTGGTGTCGATGATCAGGTCGCGGATGAGGTTCGTCTCGGGCTGCGCGACGACGGTCAGGTCGCGGTTGAGGTCGTAGCCCGCCGAGTTGGCCCGGGTGCCGGCCACCCGGCCGTCCGGGTTGGAGGTGATGTTGAAGACCAGCCGGTTGCGCCTCAGCAGCGCGGCCACCTCGGGGCTGCGGTCGGTGGCGAGATCCTCGATGACCCGCAGCGCCGCGTCGGTGCCCTCCCACTCGTTGCCGTGGATGTTGGCGTTGACGAAGAGCGGGGTCTTGTAGCCGGCGAGCAGCTTCCGGTCCCGCTGCGCCCGGGCCGGCTCGTCCTCGATGAGCCGCTTCCAGGTCTCCTGCTGCCGAGCCTCGGTGCGGCTCTCCGGCGCGGTCACGGTGACCGCGTACAGGTCGTAGCCGCCGGCGGACTTCCCGGCGACCCGGGCGGAAACCCGGTCGCTGGCCCGCTGGAGGGCGTTCAGCTTCGGCGCGATCTCGTCGTACGGGAGGACGCCGATCGGGATGGACGCGTCGGCCGGGTTGTCCGGCCAGAGCGGGAGGGTGCTCTGCCGGGGATAGCCCCGGACGTCGGAGAGGTCGACGGCGCGCGGCGGAACGGTGGGCAACGCGGTGGCGGACGCCGGCCCGGTCAGGGCCACGGTGGCGAGCAGCGCGGCGCTCACCACGGTCACGGTGAGCCGGGGTGAACGTCTCCTGGACAACATGGACAGGTCTCCTGTCGGGAGGTACGCGCAGGCGGACCCGCCGCGGGGCCGGAGACCAGCGGTGATGGGGAACGCCTGCGGCGTGCGAGGAAGGGGAGGAACCCGGCGTCAGATGGAGCGTCGACAGGCGGCGCTGGCGACGCGCAGGAGGTCGATGTGACCCCGCTTCGTCAGATGAACGCTTCGCACGAAAACGATCTTCAATCGGTCGCCATCCACTGTCAACAGTTTCCACACACGTCGGAACCGCCGAGCGGAAACCCTCCCGAGAGGTGGGAACTACTCGATCGCGGCGAGGTGGGCGGTGTCGTTGACCGTGCGCACCGCGACGCCGCCGTCGGGCCACATGTCGAGCACCGAGATGCCGGCCGCGTCCA
This sequence comes from Micromonospora acroterricola, assembly GCF_003172955.1. GTDB lineage: Bacteria > Actinomycetota > Actinomycetes > Mycobacteriales > Micromonosporaceae > Micromonospora > Micromonospora acroterricola. Next base: position 6,990 of record NZ_QGKR01000310.1, read on the forward strand.
GGAAGAGCCGGTGCAGGAAGCCGTCGCCGGCCGCGAGAGCGTCGCGCAGCATCAGCTTGATCGGCGAGACGTGCGAGACGACCACCACGGTCTGACCGGGGTACGCCGTGAGCAGCCCGCGCACCACCCGGTGGCAGCGCTCGGCGACGTGGGTGAACGACTCGCCGCCCGGCGGGGCGATCCGGGGTGAGGCGAGCCAGGCGTCCATCTCGCCCGGCCACTGCGCGCGCACCTCCGCGAAGGTACGCCCCTCCCAGTCCCCGAAGTCGCACTCGATCAGGTCGTCCTCGGTGCGTACCGGCACGTCACCGAGCGCGCCGGCGATCGCCGCCGCGGTCCGCGTACACCGGGACAGGGGTGAGCTGAGCACGGCCGCGACGGACGGCGCCAGCGCGGCCACCCGGGCGGCGGTGGCCCGGACCTGGGCCCGGCCGCGCTCCGAGAGCGGCACGTCGCCCCGGCCGGAGTAGCGCCGCTGCTCGGTGTACGGGGTCTCACCGTGCCGGACCAGGATCAGCCGGGTGGCAGTGAAGCTCGGCCGGGGCTCCCAGGAGGCCGGCGCGGTCGCCGGGTCGCTGCCGGCCACCGGGGCGGCGGCGGGCGTCAACGCGGGCCGGCCGGTGACGGTCGACACGGCGGGCCGGCCGGCGGCGGCATCCATCGCGGCGTTGGCCAGCGCGTCGGCGTCCCGGTTCTGCTCGCGCGGGATCCAGGCGAACCGGACCGCCTCGAACCGGCCCACCAGCCCGGCCGCCTGCGCGGCGAGCGGTCGCAGGCCGGGGTGCTTGATCTGCCACCGGCCGCACATCTGCTCGACCACCAGCTTGGAGTCCATCCGGACGTCCACCTCGGCGGCGCCCAGCTCGGCGGCGGCCGCCAGCCCGGCGATCAGCCCCTGGTACTCCGCCACGTTGTTGGTCGCCGTACCGATCGACTCGGAACGCTCGGCGAGCACCTCGCCGGTCTCCGGGTCGCGCACCACCGCGCCGTAGCCGGCCGGGCCCGGGTTGCCCCGGGACCCGCCGTCGGCCTCGACGACGACCACGCGCGGCGCCACGACCTACAGGCCCGACTCGTTGGTACGAACCATGATCCGGCGGCAGTCCTCGCAGCGGACCACGTCGTCCGGGGCGGCCTTGCGGATCCGGGCCAGGTCGGCGCCGGACAGCTCCAGCCGGCAGCCGCCGCAGCGGCCCGCCGTGAGCAGCGCGGCGCCCAGCCCGGTGTCCTCGCGGATCTTCTCGTAGAGAGTGACCAGGTCGCTCGGGAGGTCGGCGGCGAGCGGCTGACGGGCCCCCCGCTTGAACTCCTCCTCCTTGGCGATCTCGGCCATCGCCTCGTCCCGGCGCTGCTCGGTGGCCGCCCGCTTCTCCCGGGTCTCGGCCAGCCGCAGCTCCACGCCGTCCAGCACGCCCTGGGCGGTCTCCCGCTGCTCCATCAGCTCCAGCTCGGCGTCCTCCAGGTCGCCCTGGCGCCGGTTCAGCGAGACCAGCTCGTGCTGGAGCGCCTCCAGCTCCCGGGCCGGGCCGGTGCCCGCGGCCAGCCGGTTCTGGTCCTTCTCCTTGCGGGCCCGGACCTGCTCGACGTCCTTCTCCATCCGGGCGATGTCCCGGTCCAGGTCGTCGACCGCCACCTGGGCGCGGACCCGGTCGTCCTCCAGCGACGACAGCTCCCGGGCCAGCGCCTCCAGCTCCGCCCGCTCGGGCAGCGAACGCCGCCGGTGGGCGAGCTGGGCGAGGTTGGTGTCGATCGCCTGGAGGTCGAGCAGGCGGCGCTGCACCTGGGGGTCAGCCTTCACGGTCGGGCTCCTTGTCGTCCACAACGGGTGCGGCGGCGTGCACGGTCCACGGGTCGGTGTCCAGGTCGGACACCAGCGTCTCGACGCCCGGCGCCTCCCGCAGGAGGGCGGCCAGGTCGTCCAGCCACGGTCGTTCGGTCGCCCAGTGGGCGGCGTCGATCAGGGCGGGACCATCGGCGGCGAGGTGCTCGCCGGCCGGGTGGTGCCGCAGGTCGGCGGTGAGGAAGGCGTCCACCCCGGCGGCGGTCGCGGCGCCGAGGAAGCTGTCCCCCGACCCGCCGCTGACGGCGAGGGTACGAACCATACGCCCGGGATCCCCCGCGGCGCGAACTCCCCAGGACGTGACGGGGAGCACCGCGGCGGCGTGCCGGGTCAGCTCGGCGAGGGTCATCGGGCGGGGCAGCTCGCCGACGCGGCCGACACCCCGGTCGTCCCCGTGGGCCGGCGACCCGGCCGGGGGCCGGTGCAGTGGGCGCAGCCCGGTCAGCCCGAACCGGGCGGCGAGCGCGTCGGAGACGCCCGGTGACGCCACGTCAGCGTTGGTGTGCGCCACGTAGAGCGCCACCCCGGCCCGGATCAGCTGGTGGACGATCCGCCCCTTGAACGTGGTCGGGGCGACCGAGGAGACCCCGCGCAGCAGCAGCGGGTGATGCGAAACGATCATGTCCACACCGGCGGCCAGCGCCTCCGCGACCGTCTCGGGGACGACGTCGACCACGCAGAGCACCCGGCGCACCGGGGCGGCCGGCTCGCCGAGCACCAGGCCAACCCGGTCCCACTCCTCCGCCCAGACCGGCGGGTAGCGCCGTTCCAGCTCGGCCACCACGTCGGTCACGGTGGGGGTGGATCCGCATACGCTCACGGCGGGCCAGCTTACCGTCGCGGAGGCCGCTCGGCGGCGACGCCCGGCCCGGACGCGTCGGTCGGGCCCCGGGCCGGGCGGCTCCGCCGGGCGGTCAGGCGGCGTGCCGGGCGCCGGCGAGCAGCGCGGCCAGCGGCATCTGCCAGGGGAACGCGTGCAGGTGCTGCTCTCCCGTCCCGGGCGGGTGCAGGGCGACCACGTGATCGCCGAACAGCACCGTGATCCCCCATTCGGCCAACCGGGCCACGCCGGCCCGGAACGCCGGGTGGGCGGCCATCGCGGCGTTGGTGTACGGCACCGCCACGATGGGGACGCCCTTGCCCTGCGCCTCGACCAGCAGGCCCAGCGCGAGGGTGTCGGCGATCCCGGCCGCCCACTTGTTGACGGTGTTCACGGTGGCCGGGCAGACGATCATGGCGTCGGCCGGCGGCAGGACGTCCGGGTCACCCGGGTTCTTGTAGTGCGTCCGCACCGGGTGGCCGGTCTGCCGGATGAGGGCGGACCTGTCGACGAACTTGGCGCCGTCCGGCGTGGCGACCACGCAGACCTCCCAGCCGTCCTGCTGGGCCAGGTCGACCAGGCGACCGACGTGTCGGGCCAGCGGCGAACCGCAGGCGATGACGTAGAGCACCCCACGGTGCCCGCTGGTGTGCGGTGAACCGGCCATCAAACCGGCTCCGCGCTCATACCCCTACTCCCATGTGCTCAGCCAACTCCGCTACCGGAGAAGGCGGCGCACCACGTGTGCGACGCAGGATGTCCGACATCACCTCGTGCGCGATCGGCCGGCAACGGACCTCCGACGGGGCGAGCCGGTCGCCGCGCAGCAGCATCTCGCCGGCGTTCGCCACGTCGCCGATCTGGGCGAAACCGCGGGCGATGTCGAGTAGGTGGTGCGCGCGGCGCTCGGGCAGCAACGCGTTGAAGGACGGCTCCACGATGCGCAGCTGGTGCACCTCCACCGCCCGGCCCCCGTCGCCCAGTTCCACCGCGGCGGCGGCCCGGTGCAGCTCGACGTTGGTCGGGCCGAACGAGGTCCAGTAGTGGTTGTGGTCGCCGCCGAGCAGCCTGGCCGCCTCCTCGGCGCCGTTGATCAGGTCGTCCACGGTGGCGGAGTCACCGATCCGCGAGGCGGCCATCGCCCCCTGGAGCAGCAGCATCCCGTAGACGGAGAGCCGGGCCGGGGTGGCGTCGTTGCCGCCCCCGGGCGCGAGCCGGTTGGCGATGGTGACGTTGAGCTCCAGCGCCGGGCGGGCGCGGCCCATCGCGACCAGCGCGTTGCAGACCCGGGTGGTGGCGATGCCGGCCAGCAGCGGGTCGTCGGCCCGCTGGGCCACCGCCATCGACCGGTCCGCGGCCAGCCAGGCCAGCTCGCACTCGCCGAGCTTGCGCAGCACCGAGGAGGCGATCTGGTAGACCTGCCCGAGCAGGTGCGCCGCCTCCGGCGCCTGCTCGCCGCCGTAGCCGGCGTCGGCCGCCTGGGCGTCGCGCAGCAGCTTGGGCAGCGCCCGCGTGAGCATCCCGTAGCGGCCGTACTGGTAGGTGAGCCAGGCGTGGTTGACGGCCTTGCGCATGTCGTCCAGCGGGGGCGGGTACGGCGCCGCGTCGAAGTACGCGCTCATCGAGTCGTACCGCTCCAGCGCCGCCCGGATCTCCTGCACCTCGACCTGGTCGATGCAGTTCAGCGCGTCGGTCCGTCGCTCCGGGTCCTTGCCCATCAGCAGTTGCACGTCCACCTGGAGGATGTCGGCGATCTCGTAGAGGACCGAGAACTTGTCGAGCCGCCGGACGCCACGCTCGACCTTGTCCACCCAGCTCTTCGACTTGCCCAACCGGTCCGCGAAGACCTGCTGCGACATCTTGCGTCGCCCCCGCCAGTAGGCCACTCGCCGCCCTATGGGTAGCTCGTCCATCTCCCCATCCCTCCCCTGCCGCTCCGACCCATCGGGCCGGGGCGATGTCCGCGGGTGCGGCGATTCCCGTTCATCTTCAGGTTTTCGCTGGTCGCACAGCCTGTGCGTCAGCCGTACAGCCAGTACTCGTATTTTTCGTGCAAGTTGCACGAGCCGTTCGTCAACCTCAACGATCGTGGGTTACGGCAGTGACGGTGCTCGACATGCGACCTGGCGTTCGCCGGGCCCGATGAGGGGAGATGGCACCATGTGGGGGAACGTCGGACCGCGCGTCGCCGAACTGTCGCCGTTGGAACGGGTCCGGCTGCGCCGGGTCGCGGTGCGGTACGCCGCGCACGGCTGGGAGGTCACCCCGGGGGCCTGTCTGGCCCGCAGCCGCTTCGTCTGCGGCCGGGCTGGCTGCCCCACGGTGGGCTGCCATCCCGCCCTGGAGAACTGGGAGCTGGGGGCCAGCGCCGACCCGGCCCGGGTGGCCACCTGGTGGCGGAGCCGGCCACACGGCGTGCTGCTGCCCACCGGCCGGTCCTTCGACGTACTGGAGGTGCCGGCCCACCTCGGCCGGCACGTGCTCGACGCGGTGCAGACCCACCCGGCCGGCACCGGCGTACGCGGGCCCGTGCTGGTCACCCCCACCGGCCGCTGGATGTTCCTGGTCCGCCCCGGCGATCCGCTCCGGCCCGAGCTGGAGCACTGCTTCCACGTGGTCCGGCACGGCCCGGGCTCGTGGATCCCGGCGCCACCCACGCGGCTGCCGGAGGGGACGGTCCGCTGGGCGGTCGCCCCGGAGCAGGCCCGCTGGCAGCTTCCGGATTCCTACCTGGTGCAGAACACCCTGATCGAGGCGCTGCGCGCCACCGGGGTGACCCTCACCCCCGAGCTGCTGCCGGGCCACCTGCCGCTCCCCCGGCGGGGCATGTGAGCAGGCCCGCCGCAGGGCCCCGGCAGCCGATTCCATCCGGTCGCCGACAGCGTCGCCGGGGCGCCGGTCCTCGTTGACAGGGGGACGGCGCGAACACGCGCCACGAGCGGGGGAATGATGTCCACGGACGACAGAGCGTCTCATCCCGGCGGCACCGAACCGCCGCGTCGCAGCCATCCACGGCACCGCTGGGCCGGCACCCGTCCGTCCGGCTCCCGCCCCGGCCGGCCCCGCCCGACAG
>NZ_QGKR01000313.1 GCF_003172955.1 Micromonospora acroterricola
GGGGTCGGGGGCGGGGTGGTCGGCCCGTCGGCGAGGGTCGGCGTCTGCCAGTCCCGCCAGTCGGCCAGCCGACCGAGGGCCTTGCTCGAGATGCGGAACACGCCGGGGTCGTTCCCCGTCCGCAGGAGGAACTTCCTGATGTTCTTCTGCAGCGGGTCCCGCCATTCCGGGCGGTTGGCGCAGTGGCTGCCGTCCTGGACGTCGGACCAGTAGCTGATGTTGTCGCCCGCGCCGAGCGCCCTGTACACCTCCGCGCCGCCCAGCGCCGCCACGCTTGCGGACCGGGGACCCAGGTTGGCGATGTGCGGGTTGTCCATGATGAACAGCCCTCGCGGCGCCACCATGGCCACCATCTCGTGCGTGTCCACGGGCAGCCTCGTCGGGCTGCTCGTGAAGGAGCCGAACGCGTCGCCCAGCCACGGCTGCTCCCCGTACGCGCTGCTCAGACTCTGGGCGCCCTCCCCGGGGATCCCGCGGAAGATGGGCACTCCGGCGCTACCCGACTCGATCGGCATGGTCAGAGCGATGCGCTGGTCGAACACACCGATCGCGAAGGCGCCCTTGCCGTACCGGGAGCAACCCGTGACGCCCATCGCGTCGGCCTTGAGGATCCTGCCGTCCGACTGCTCGATCACGTCGATGATCCGGCTCACGCCCCAGCTCCAGGCGGCGAGCAGCCCGGTGCCGCTCGATGAACCGTAGATGCTGTAGAAGGCGCCCTGCTTGTTGTTGCGGGGCGTCCCTCCCCGGCCGACGGTCAGGGGGTCGTAGCTGATGACAGCGGCTCCCGCGGCCTTGATGGTGGCCGTGTCCGCGCCGAACCCGCCCACGACCACGACGGCCGGGAAAGGCCCGGAACCACTCGGCAGCTCCACCCGCGCCGTGAAGCTGGCGCTCCTGCCGTTGTGGTTCACGTTCACCGTGATGGTGCTGGTCGAGACCGTGCCCGTGACGGTCGCCGGCTTGGCGGGCTTCTCGCCGTAGACGAACTTCTCCGCGAGTTCCTTGATCTCCGCCCGACGGCACCGCCAGTCGGACCTAGTGGAGATGGTCGTACCGTTCAGCTTCTTGAAGGGGTCGGGAAGCTTGGCGTTGGTGGGTAGTGAGCCGACGTCAGGCAGGCCGGGCACGGCGCAGTCGGCGCCTTCGTCCTCGACCTGCGCGGCTGCCGTGGGGCCGGCGACCGCGGCCCCGGCGGTGGTGGTGGTTCTCGCTACTACCGTTACCGAGCCGGCGACCGTGAGCGCTGCTACCGCCAGCGCGACGACCGCCGGACGGGTCCTGGAGCGGCCCGAACTGATGATCACGAGGCTCTCCCTTCCGGCGTGGTGGTGGGGTGTGGAGCCGCACCGGTGATCGATGATCACGAATGCTGAGCCTCGTCAAGTGTTCGGCGAGCTATCGGAAAGTGTCAATGTTATTGCCGAAACTTTCGGCGTCACCCGACCGTCAGCCCCGGCGACAAGCGCCGCGCCAATGCACAAATGGCGCGACGGACCTCCGGAACGTGCCTGGCCGGACTCTGCGGCAGGCTCCCGACCGGTATCGAAAGTTTCGGGCAGGTGAGTGCGGTCTCCAGCGCCCACCACCGAGCAGGCACCACGCCGTCATTCGGTCCGTCGACCGAGGGGCAGGAGCCCGGAAAGGATCAGCGCGGCGCCGATCGGGAGCAGGTCCAGGTTGACGGCGATCGACAGGAAGCCGAGCAGCGCCAGCGGCGGCCCCCAGACCGGAACGAGTCGTGGACGGGCGACAGCGGCCCGTACCAGCAGGGTGAGAAGACCGAGCTGGAACAGCAGCGGCCCCGCCACCATCACCGGCTCCGGCAGCGGCGCCGCGTCGGCCAGCCGGGGAAAGAGGTCGCCGAGGATCACCCAGAGGAACGCGCCAGCGCCGACCAGACCGGCGACCATCGCCACGTCCAGAAGCACCCGCAGCCCGCCCGGCGGCGTCGTGCTCGATCCGGCGCCACGGGAATTGGCGAGCAGCAGTTGCCGCAGGCCGACGACCAGACCGGCGAACAGGACGAAGGCGATGAGGAACAGGGCGTGGCCGACGTTCCACGCCCAGCCCGAGCCACGTTCCCCGTCCAAGCCGTCGATGATCCGGAGAATGCCGTAGAGCAGCAGGAGCACAGGGGCACCGACGGCCGCGGTCCGCACCAGGCGGAACGGCTGGCGCGATACCCGTACGTCGGTGTCGGTCATCGTCCCAGCGTCGCAGCGCCGCCGGTGCCGCTCCATCGGGAGCTTCCCGTACCGGTCCCGGAGATGCCCACCCTGAGGCGCTGAGGGCTTCCCGCGATCACTGGCGAGCTGCACACCCTGATCTCGCCGCTCGGCAGCCGTGACATCCTGCATGGATGCTCATCAAAGACGAAGACGTGGCGATCAGGGCAGCCCAGGCGGGAGCCGGCGTCGTACGCGCCATGTACGGCACCTCACTCACACGCTTCGGGAAATCCGGGGGTGACTTCGCCACTGCCGCGGACATCGAGGCCGAAGAGGCCATCCTCGACGTTCTTCGTTCCACCCGTCCGCAGGACGCCGTCACGGGAGAGGAGAGTGGGCGCACGGGCGCCAGCGCCGCCGAGCGGATGTGGCTGGTCGATCCCCTGTGCGGCACGCTGAACTACGCCGTACGCAGCATGCTGGTCGCGGTGAACGTCGCGCTGCGGACCGGTTCGACCGTCAGCGCGGCGGCCTCAGCCGACCCGTTCGCCGACGAGGTGTTCTGGACTGACGGCACCCGCGCGTACGTGCGCCGCGACGGCCTTGACGAGCAGATCAGGCCATCGGCCGAGTCGGCGTTGGTGGACCTCAACCTCGATCCGCCGTATCAGAACGCCCCCCGGTTCCGGGCTGCGCGGATGCTCGCCGACCCCGGTTTCGTCGAGCGGTTCCGCCCGCGCGTCGTCTCCACCACCCTGGCGGTGGCCTGGGTGGCAGCCGGACGACGAGCCGCGTACGTGACCGACGGTGACCTGCGGGACAGCGTGCACTTCGCCAGTGGGATCGCCCTGTGCCAGGCCGCGGGATGCGTGGTGACCGGCATCGAGGGGCAACCGCTGCACACCGGCGCGGGTGGGCTCATCGTCGCGGCCGACCAGCAGACGCACGCGGCCCTGCTGGCGATCATTGACAACCAGATCTCGTCGGCGCCATCAGAGGAGAGGGTCGGGCGGTGACCGTCCGGGCCGGTGAGGCTGCGCGTCACCGGCGCCCCGGCCCTCGCCGGGACCGGCGTGGCCGTCTTCACGCTCGGCGCCGTGCTGCTCGTCCTGTTCCGGACCGGTCTCAGTCGTTGCCCGGTCGGGTCGCCCCGGCCCCGACCGCCCGCAGGTGCGCCAACCCCTGCGCCCATGACTGGATCAGGGTGGTTTCGTGGTAGGAGATGCCGTGTTCGGTGCAGAACTGGCGGATCAGTGGTTGGGCGTGGCGCAGGTTCGGTCGGGGCATGCTGGGGAAGAGGTGGTGTTCGATCTGGTAGTTGAGCCCACCGAGCAGTGCGTCGAGGAGCCGACCGCCGCGCACGTTGCGGGAGGTGAGGACCTGTCGGCGTAGGTAGTCGAGGTCGTCGGCCTCGGTCAGGATGGGCATCCCCTTGTGGTTCGGGGCGAAGGAGCTGCCCAGGTAGAGGCCGAAGAGGGCCTGATTGACCAGGATGAACACGATCGCCTGCGGAACGGTCAGGACCAGGAACACGGCCGCGAAGTAGCCGACGTTGTGCAGGACGAGCAGTGCGGCTTCCGCCGGTCGGTGCCTGAGTCCGCCGCGGCTGACGACCGCCCGGACGCTGGCGGCATGCAGATGCAGACCCTCCATCATCAGCAGGGGAAAGAACAGCGCCGCCTGGTGCCGGACGAACAGCGCCCGCAGGCCGCGCTGCGTCGCGGCCTGACCCGGGGTGAAGGACAGCGGAGCCACCGCGATGTCGGGGTCGTGGCCTTCGGTGTTCGGATGTGCGTGGTGGCGGTTGTGCTTGTCGACCCACCAGCCGTAACTGATGCCGGTCACCAGGTTTCCGCAGACCAGGCCGACCACGTCGTTCGCCCGGCGGGAGCGGAAGATCTGCCGATGCCCGGCGTCGTGACCGAGAAACGCCAGTTGCGCGAACAGCACCGCGACGCCGGCCGCGGTAGCCGTCTGCCACCACGACGGTCCGAGCCGGACGAACACCACGGCCATCACCCCGAGACAACCCAGCACCAGCGTCACCCGCACCGCGTAGCGGCGGGGCTGCCGGTCGAGGAGACCCGCGCCCCGGATCAGGCGGGACAGCTCGGCGTACTCACTGCCACGGTCACTGCGGGTGCCAAGATCCGTATCACTCACCCTCGCCACTCCCTGTAAGGCCGCCACTCGGCTTGCGGGTGCGCCGTCAGCCGTGACCGGGCAGGCGCGCGATCCATTCGTGGTGCGACAGACATCCAACAAGCGGACCGCCGCTGATGGTTCCAGTCTTCCTCACAACCGCCTCTCGCAGGAGGAAACGGCAGCTCACGGCAACCGGGACGCCAGCACCGTTCACCCTCATGCAAGTCGGCCGATTCAATGTATGGCCTTGGCGGCCGAGTCCGACAATCAGGAGCTATGAGGTTACGTCGGATTCAGGGGGTTGTCATGGCACGAAAGAGAAAGTCCACCGCGCGGCAAGCGCTCATCCTTGCCTTCACGGCTGGAGCGGTGACCGGAGCGGCGAGCATGCTCACGCTCCGACGTCGCCACCAGGATGCCGACTTCCCGGTGGGTGATGTCGAGGGCCAGCTCGACGACGGCCTCACTCCGTCGCTCGGCGGACGTATCGACGCCTCGCCGCAGGGGCCAATGAGCATGCCTGCCGCGCAGCACCGCTGACCCGGGCAGCGCCTCGGACCACTCCCCCTGCGTGAGAGAGATGAGAGTACTGATGCCAGAACGACCCAGCGGCAACCCCGGCACCGCGTCGGCTGACGCGCCGGTCGCCGAGTTGGTGCAGCGCGCCACCGAGCAGATCACCCGGCTGGTGCGCGACGAGCTGACGATGGCGCGGGCGGAGATGACCGCCAAGGGCAAACGCGCGGGCGTCGGTGCCGGGCTGCTCGGCGGCGGCGCGACGCTCGGAATCTTCGCCGGCGCGACCGCCGTCGCCACGATCGTGCTGGCCCTGGCCGCGATCATGCCCGACGCCGTGGCCGCCCTGATCGTCACGGTGATCCTTGCCATCGCCGCCGCAATCGCGGCCCAACGCGGTAAGAAGCAGGTCAGCAAGGCCATGCCCGCCACACCCACAGCGACCAGGGACAGTGTGCGAGCCGACGCCGAGACGATACGTGGCGCAGCGAGTCGGAGGCAGCCATGAGCACGCCATCCGGAAGCAGCGACCCGGACCAGACCCGACGCGACATCCAGCAGACACGCGCCGACCTCGGCGAAACCGTAGCCGCACTGACCGCCAAGACCGACGTCAAGACCCGTGCGCGCACCAAGGCCACCACCACGGTCGGCGGACTCCGACAGCGGGTCACCCAGGCCGGTCAGTCGGCGAAGACCAGAGCGACGCAGCTGGCCCACACGGTGAGCCAGAAGGCCTCCGAGCGCGCCACGTCAGTGAAGCAAAATTCACAGCACACCATCGGCTCGGTACGAGGCTCGGTGAAAGCCGGCGCGCAGACCACCGGCAAGACCGAGTCCGCCCTGCTCACCTCCGCTCGCGCTGCCACCACCAAGATCGGCACTTCGGTGCGCGCGAAACCCGTACCGGTCCTCGCCGCCACCGGCACTGCGGCAACCCTCGCGATCGTTGCCTACCGTCTCCGCCGGTTCCGATAGACAGTCCGGGACGCGGCTGGCGGGTCGGAGACGGCCGCGGCGACCAGCTCAACTGCGAGTCGGCCCACCCACGCGGCTCCGGCCCGCCTCTCCCCCGTCGTACCGTCTCAGTGGGTGACCTGGGGTCACCGACCGAGACGGTACGACGCTGGGGGCGTCAGGTCAGCCGGCCTATCCCGGCGCCGGCGGTGACCAGCGCCGGAACGTTCGCCGCCGGGTCAAGCTGGTACGGGTAGTAGGTACGCGGCTCGACGACCGTGCCGGCGGTCTCGGGCTGGCCGGAGTTGACGAAGACGTTGCTCCGCTGCACGGCGCGGCCTGGCCCGCTGTCGGCGTACCCGCTCGCGGAATGCAGCGGGTACGGGACGTCCCGGAAGTAGTTGCCCTCGACCAGGACGCCGGCGTTCTCCGTCGATGCGACGCCGTAGAGGGCGTTGCCGAGGAAGTAGTTGTTGTAGACGTGCACCGGCTCGCCGAACCGGACCCGCGGGTGGCGCTGACGGCTGTGGTCGAAGAAATTGTGGTGGATGCTCACCTTCAGGTGCCCAATGTCGGTGGACGCCGCGCCGTCGGAGTGCCCGATCAGCATGCTCTTGTCGGCATGGTCGAAGTGATTCCAGGAGACCGTCACGTAGTCGGCGCCCCGCACGATGTCGACCGAGCCGTCGATCGCCCCTGCGAAGCGGTTGTGGTCGATCCAGATGTGGTGGGAGTTCTGCCCGACGTTGATCGCGTCGTCCTCGGCCTCGGTGAAGTTGATGTTGCGGACGATCACGTTGTACGACCGGTAGAAGTCCAGCCCACCGCCGGTGATCTCGGCGTCACCGATGCCGACGATGGTCTTGTTCGGCCGCACCCCCTGCTTGCTGCTGATCTGGATCACGCCGCTGACCTGGATGACCATCGGCCCGATGGTGTCGATGTGGTCGAGGAAGTCCGCCGCGTTGGTCGCCGTGACCACCGGTCCGCCGGCACCGCCGGTCGTACCGTTCTGACCGAGCGCGGCGACGCTGGCGAACCCGTCCGGGCCGCTGGCCAACGGGATCGCGGCGACTCCCGCGGTCGACGGGAGCCTGCCGACTCCGGCGCCGGCCGGGACGGTGGACGGCACGTCGGCGGTCGGGGTGAGTTGGTACGGGTAGTACCCGCGGGGATCGGGGACGGTGCCGCGGGTCTCGATCGGGTGGTTGCAGCCGACGAGGATGTTGCCCCGGGCCACGATGCGGCCCAGGTCGCCGCTGAAGTCGACCCGACCGGGGTTGTTGACGGAGTAGAAGTAGTTGTTCTCCATCAGCACGGCCGCGTCGTAGGTGGAGGCCACCCCGTAGCTGTTGTCGTAGTAGTAGTTGTTGTAGACGTGCGCCAGCGCGGAGAACCGCACCCGGGGATTGCGCTGGTCGGAGCGGTCGAAGAAATTGTGGTGATAGGTGACCCGCAGTCGGCCGATGTCCTGCGGGCCGGCATCCTCGTCGTGGCCCAACAGCAGTGTTTTGTCGTGGTCGTGGAAGTGGTTCCAGGAGACGGTGACGAAATCGGATCCCCGTTTGATGTCCACCGCGCCGTCGTCGCCGTTGGAGAACTCGTTGTGGTCGATCCAGATGTGGTGGGAGAACATCTGCACGTTGATCAGGTCGTCGCTCGCGCCGGTCAGGTGCAGGTTGCGGACGATGATGTTGTGGACGGCGTTCGCCGGCGGTGCGGTGACGTCGGCGTCGACCGGCACACCGATGTCCAGGCCGCCGCCGGAGAGCGTGGCGTCGGCGCCGAGCCCGATGATGGTCTTGTCGGAGGCGACGTCGTACATCCCGTCGCTGCTGCCGGCGGGCAGGTTGATCGTGCCGGCGACCTGGATGACGTAGGGCCCGGGCCGGGCGATGTGGTCCAGGAACTGGGCGGTGGTGGTGACCGTGACGGCGGGTCCGCCGGCACCACCGGTGGTCCCGTTCTGGCCCAGCGCAGCGACGCTGGCGAACCCGTCGGCGGGACCGGCGACGGCGGTGGTGATCAGGTCCGCTGGCGCGGCGATGGGGGTGGCTTCGGCCACCCCGGGTGGGGTGAGCAGGACGGCGGCGAGGCCGACGGCGGCGGCGGGTGACCACCAGCGCGGCCGGGTGCGGCGGGGTTGGGTGGGGTGCATCTGGCTACTGCCTTTCGCGGGGCGGATCGCGGACCGGGCGGGGTCCGACGGGCCGCAACGGCGGGCCCGGGCGGGCTCGGTGGCACCAGACGTGGGCGGACCGGGGCACGGACCAACGCCGGATCGACCGGCGATCCGTGGCGGTGGTGGGTGGGCTCGGAAAGCGCTTTCCGAGCCCATGCTAGGCAGCCGGATTCACTCATGTCAATCGGCGAAGCATCGCTTGCTGCAAACGGTTGTTGCATTGATCATGGTCTACGTCAGGGATCTAGTGACCACCACGCACAGATCGCACGGCGCCACTGCCCATCAACGTGGATAAATGCCGCAGGTTGTTCAGGGGGCATTGACGTTGATCTCTCTTCTGTGTTCTCTTCGCTGCAAACCTTTGCAGCGTCCGGGAGGCTGTTGTCGATGTCACCCAGCCCCGACCGGCCGGCGACCGGCCCGCCTCAAGCTGGCGATCTCGCCGTGCCGTCCGGCCAGGCGCCCGGCGCGGTGACACCGAGGACCCATGCCGCCATCGCGGCCCGACGCGCCACGGGCGGCCGCACCGCACCTGACTCCGCCGGGAACAGACCCGTGGACGGTGCCCACCGCGAACGCAAGGAGGGGTGGCTGCAAACAACAGGCACGAATGTTCGGTAGGAATCGGACCGAATGCTCACCAGCTCGGCCGTCGACGGCCGAGCGATACGCATTGCCGAAATTGTATGCAACATAACTGCACATGCAACACATTGACTCTTACCACTGCGCTTGCTTACCGTCGGTGTGCAACTCATTTCGTGGCCGTTACGACATCCGGCACCTTTGAGCGAGCCCGGCAATGCCAAGCAATGAACAGGATCAGCACGACTCTGCGGTGTCGTCGCCCAGCGATTCACAGGCGTCACCCACCGGGACACCCCGGACCGTACCCACCCTCCAACCGCTTTTCTGCGCCCGGTCCACTCCCGGCCGCCGTCCCGGCCGGGAGCGCTCCCCACCGGGTCGGGCGACCACCACCACCAAGGAGGTCCATGATGGATTCGACGCACACCCGGGGCCAGCCGGGCCTGCGGCTGACCGCCGTGGCGTTGACCGCCGGCGCGCTCGCCGCTGCGGCGGTGCTCATCGCCACCCCACCCGCATTCGCCGACACGCTGCTCAGCGACGACTTCTCCGACGGCAACTCGACCGGCTGGTCGCGGTCCGGGGGCAGCTGGTCCGTGGTGACCGACGGCTCACTGGTCTTTCGTCAGTCCGGCACCAGCAGCGACGCCCGGGCGTTGACCTCCGCCCCGGGCTGGGCGGACTACGGCGTACAGGCGCGGGTCAGGCCAACCGGGTTCGGCGGCACGAACCGGCACGTCGGGGTGATCGCCCGAGCGCAGAGCAGCAGCAGCTACTACGCGCTGGCGGTCACCGCCAGCGGCGGCGTACAGCTGCTCAAGCGGGCCGGCGGCGAACCGGTGGCGCTCGACTCCGCCGCCGCCGGCGTCACCACCGGCAGTTGGGCCACCCTCCGCCTGGAGGCCGTCGGCTCCTCGCTGCACGGCTACGTCAACGGCGTGCTGCTGGTCGAGGCGACCGACCCCACGTTCACCGCCGGCCGGGCCGGGCTCGCCACGTCGTACGCCAGCGCCTCCTTCGACGACGTCAGGGTGGACACGGAGACCGGGGCGCCCGGGGAACCGCCGGGCGAACCGACGCTGCCACCCGCCGAGCCGCCACTGGATCCGGGCGCACCGCCGATCGGCTTCGCGTCGGTGAACGCGCTCGGCCAGAACGGCACCACCGGCGGCGCGGGCGGTCCGACCGTCACCGTCGACACCCCCGCCGAGTTCCTCGCCGCGATCGGCACCGCCGGCGCGTTGAACATCCGGGTCAGCGGAGTGCTCGCGCTACCCGGCCCGATGCACGACGTGACCTCGGACAAGACGATCGTCGGCGTGGGCACCGGCTCGGGCATCACTGGCGGCGGCCTGAACATCGGCCTGCCGGTGAGCACCGCGACCAGCCCGCCCGCCAACGCGGTGCACAACGTGATCGTCCGCAACCTGAACTTCCGCAACACCGTGGACGACGCGATCAACGTGCAGATGTTCTCGCACCACATCTGGATCGACCACAACGACCTGGCGTACGGCTATGACGGGCTGATCGACATCAAGCGGGGTGCCAGTTACGTCACGGTCTCCTGGAACCACACCCATCACCACACGAAGAACATGCTGCTCGGGCACGACGACAGCAACGCCGCTCAGGACACCAATTATCTGAAGGTGACGTACCACCACAACTGGTACGACCGGACGCCGCAGCGCAACCCGCGGGTCCGCTTCGGCGAGCCGGTGCACGTCTTCAACAACTACTTCGTCTACAACACCGACGTCGGGGTCGCCTGCCAGCTCAACTCCGGTTGCGTGGTCGAGGGCAACTACTTCGAGGACGTCGAGGTGCCGTGGTCGATCAGCTACGCCGGGTCCAAGGGCCGGCTGATCGCCCGGAACAACGTGCTCGCCGGCACCAGCGAGCCGGGTGACGCGGGTGGCTCGGTGCAGGAGCCCAGCACCTACTACCCGTACACCGTCACCGATCCGAGCGCGATCAAGTCGGTCGTCACGGCCGGCGCCGGCACCGGAAAGCTCGGCTACTAGCAGCGGCGACGGGGGCCGGTGCGCAGAGCCGGCCCCCACCTCCCCAACCACCAAGGGACCACGCCGCACAAATAGATTGGCGTTTGTCGATCTACTGCCCACGCCCTGGGCAGGCCACCACCAAGGAGGTTCCGTGCAGACCACCGAAACCTGGCGAAGGCATCGCCAAGGTCTCCTGATCACCATCGGGGCCGCGCTCGCCGCGGTCGCCCTAGCCCTCGGCATGGGCGCCACCGGCGCGTACGCCGACACCCTCTTCACCGACGACTTCGAGGACGGCAACTCCACCGGATGGACCTCATCCGGGGGTAGCTGGTCGGTCGCCACCGACGGCTCCCGGGTCTACCGGCAGTCCGGGACCAGCAGCGACGCCCGCTCGTTGGCGGGTACAGCGAGCTGGACGGACTACTCGGTCCAGGCCACCGTCAAACCGACCGCCTTCAACGGCTCCAACCGCTTCGTCGCGCTGCTCGCTCGGGCACAGAGCAGCACCAGCTACTACTACCTGGCCCTGCGCAGCAACAACACCGTCGAGCTCAAGCGGCTGACCGGCGGCTCCAGCACCACGCTGGACAGCGCCACCACCACGGTGACCGTCGGCACCGCGTACACCCTGCGGATCGACGTCGCCGGGAGTTCGCTGAAGGGCTACGTCAACGGGACGCTGCTGACCGAGGCCACGGACAGCCAGTTCGCCAGCGGCCGGATCGGCGTGGCCACGTTCAACGCCAGCGCGAACTTCGACAACGTCCAGGTCACCAGCGCTGGACCCGGGCCGGACCCGACCGACCCGACGCCGGACCCGCCCGGCAACCCGGGCCCGAACGTGGCCGACGGCTGGGCCTCGGTCGACGCCTGGGGTCAGAACGGCACCACCGGTGGGGCCGGCGGCCCCACCGTCACGGTGACCACCGCGGCGCAGTTCATCGCCGAGGCCGCATCGACCGGCCCGAAGATCATCCAGGTCAGCGGGCTGATCACACTGCCCGGCCCGATGCACGAGGTCACCTCGGACAAGACGATCGTCGGGCTCGGCGCCAACTCGGGCTTCACCGGCGGCGGCCTCAACATCGGCCTGCCGGTCGACAACGCGGTCACCAGCCCACCCGCGAACGCCGTGCACAACGTCATCCTGCGCAATCTCAACTTCCGCAACTGGGCCGACGACGCGGTGAACGTGCAGATGTTCTCCCACCACATCTGGATCGACCACAACACCTGGACCACCGGCGCGGACGGCGGCGTCGACATCAAACGCGGCTCGTCGTACGTGACGGTCTCCTACAACCACGCCGACGGCACGGACAAGAACATGCTGCTCGGCCACGACGACGGCAACGCCGCGCAGGACACCGGGCGGCTGAAGGTTTCCTACCACCACAACTTCTTCGACGAGACCCGCCAGCGCAACCCCCGGGTCCGCTTCGGTGACCAGGTCCACGTCTACAGCAACTACTACTACAACACCGGCGACTACGGCGTCGCCGCCACCGAGGATTCGGGCGTGATCGTCGAGGGCAACTACTTCGAGAACGTCGATGACCCGTACCACCTGGCCGAGGCCTCCTCCGGCCCCGGTCGGCTGGTCGCCCGGAACAACTGCCTGGTCAACACGGGCGAGGGTGAGACCGGTGGGAGCGTCACGAACCCGCCGTACCCGTACACCATCACCACCGCCTGCGACATCAAGGCCGTCGTGACCGCACAGGCCGGGGTTGGCAAGGTCGGCCTGTGCGGTCACGACGGCCTTGATGTCGCAGGCGGTGGTGATGGTGTACGGGTACGGCG
>NZ_QGKR01000316.1 GCF_003172955.1 Micromonospora acroterricola
GGCCCGCCCACCCCGCTGCCCACCGCCGAGCTGATCCCGCACGTGACGACGTTCGGCCGCTGGCTGGCCGACGACTGGGGCGGCGCCTGGCGGCCCGAGGTGGTGCACGGGCACTACTGGATCGGCGGCCTCGCCGCCGCGCACGCGGTCCGGGAGACCGACATTCCGGTGGTGCAGACCTTCCACTCGCTCGGCGTCGAGCAACTGCGCCACCTGGGTGGCGGGTACGACGGGCCGGGCCAGCGGATCCCGCTGGAACGTGCGCTTACCCGGGCGGTCGACATCGCGGTCGCCCAGTCGAACGACGAGGTGGACGAGCTGACCCGGATGGGGCTGCAACGCAGCTCCGTGGCGATGGTGCCGGCCGGGGTGGACACCGAGCAGTTCCACCCCGACGGTGAGGCGGCGCCGCGGGAGCAGCGCGCCCGGATCCTCTCCGTGGGTGGGCTCTCGCCCGGCCACGGCCAGGAGGACCTGATCCGGGCGATGCGGCTGGTCGGCGACGCGGAGCTGGTGATCGCCGGCGGTCCGCCGCTCGATCAGCTGGTCAACCACACGGAGGCGCGCCGTCTACGCGAGCTGGCCGAACAGGTCGGGGTGGCCGATCAGGTACGGCTGGTCGGCGCGGTGCCGCACGACCAGATGGCCACCTGGTACCGGTCGGCGGACGTGGTGGCGTGCACCCCGCACTACTCGTCGGCCGGGCGGGTCTCGCTGGAGGCGATGGCGTGCGGGGTGCCCGTCGTCGGCTACGCGATGGGCGGCCTGGCGGACGCGGTCGTCGACGAGGTCACTGGCCGGCTGGTGCCGCCCGGCGACGTACGGACGCTCGGGGTGTCCCTGCGCCGGCTGCTCGCCGACAACGCCGGCCGGTTCGCCTACGGCCACGCCGCGGTGGACCGGGTCCGGAGCAGCTACACCTGGGAACGGACCGCTGGCGCCCTGGAGCGCCTCTACGAGCGGGTGGTGAGCCGGCGCAAGCCGGTCGAGGCCTGAGCGGGGGCCGTACGCCGTCGTGGGCTTTGGTGGACGCTGCTCAGCCGGCCCGGCTGGCGGCGACCATGGCACGGTCGCGGCGGCGCGCCTTCGCGTGGTGGTGCTGCGGCTCGGCGTACCGGGTCAGCCCGATCACCGAGGCGAGGGTGACCAGGAAGCCGACCGCGGCCAGCCACTCCCGACCGGGCCAGATCTTGTCGTTGAGCAGCAGCAGGCCGACGATCGCCGCCGGCACCGCCCCGGCGGCGTCCATCGCGGCGACCGCGGCGGTGGTGGAGCCGCGCTGCATCGCCAGGCCCAGCAGCAGTTGGCCGACGATCGAGTGGACGATCAGCAGGTAGAACAGCGGGTGGGCGAGGAACGCCTCGGCGGACGGCGCGGACGCCAGTGGCCGGGCGGCCACCGCGGCCGAGGAGAACGCCAGCCCGGCCAGCGAGCCGAGGGCCACCGAGCCGGGCGCACCGTGCAGCCGGACGGCGAAGAAGCCGAGCACCGCGATCACGCCGAGCGCCACCAGCAGGGCGACCGAGCCGGCGGTGCCGAGCTGCCGGGACGGCGCCGGCCGCGCGGCCAGCACCAGCGCGGTGATTCCGGCGAAGAGCAGGGCCAGCAACGCCACCTCGGCCGCCGGCAACCGCCACTTCAAGACCAGCACACCGAGGATGGCGGTCACCCCGAGCCCGGCGGCCACGCTGGCCTGGACCAGGAACAGCGGCAGGTCCCGGCGGGCCAGGAAGGCGAGCACGAAGCCGGCGATCTGGCAGCCCAACCCGACCAGGTACGTCCGGTGTCCGGCCAGCCGCAGCAGCAGGCCCGGGTCGAACGTGTGGTGCACGGTGGTGCGGGCCGCCGCCACCGACTGGAGCAGGTTGGCGACGCCGTACGCGACGATCATCGCCGCGAGGAAACACCAGCCGGAGGAGACCACCTGGCGAGGATAGAGGTTGCCGGGGGTCAGTGCTCGGCTGGTCGATCCAGGCGCGTGAGGATGTCGGCGTGCAGCACACCGTTGGTGGCCACCAGGCTGCTCTCGGTGCCCGGCGCGCCGGCCGGCGCCGGTCGACCGGCCAGATCCGTGACCGTGCCACCCGCCTCCGTGATGATGGGCACCAGCGCCGCCATGTCCCACAGCGACAGTTCCGGCTCCACCATCACGTCCAGTGCCCCCTCGGCCAACAGCATGTAGCCGTAGAAGTCGCCGTACGCCCGGCTGCGCCAACTGGCCCGCATCAGGTCGAGCATCGCGTCGAGCCGCCCGGCCCGCTCCCACCCCGTCAGCGACGAGTAACAGAAGCTGGCGTCGGCGAGCCGCCGCACCGCGGAGACCCCGATCCGCTCGCCGGCGGCCGGGCCCGGCCCGGCGTACGCCCCCGCGCCGAGACTCGCCCACCAGCGCCGGCCCAGCGCCGGCGCGGAGACCACACCGACCACCGGCCGATCCGCGTCGAACAGCGCGATCAGGGTGGCCCAGACCGGCACGCCACGGACGAAGTTCTTGGTGCCGTCGATCGGGTCGACGATCCACCGTCGACCGTCCGCGTCGCTGGCCGGCTGGGCCCCGTACTCCTCGCCGAGCAGCCCGTCGGCCGGCCGGTGCTCGGCCAGGAGCGCGCGGATCTCCCGCTCCACGGCCGTGTCCGCGTCGGAGACCGGGGTCAGGTCGGGCTTCGCCTCGACCCGCAGGTCGAGCGCGCGGAACCGGGACGTGGCGATGGCGTCGGCCCGGTCGGCGAGCAGGTGGGCGAGGGCGAGGTCGTCGGCGTACCCGGTCATGCCGGCAACCTAGCCGACGCCCGGCCGCTCACTCGTCCGGCCCGCGCCGATCGCCCTCGCCGGGCCCGCGCTGGTCGGTCTCGCCGCGCTGGTCACCCTCGCCCGCCCGGGAGGCGAGCAGCCGGCGGTACGAGGCCAGCCGGCGCGGGTCCGCCCTGCCGGCGGCCACCCAGGCGTCCAGCCCGCAGTCGGCCTCGTCGGCCGTGTGCGGGCAGTTGGGCGGGCAGTCGACGGTGCCCTCGACCAGGTCGGGAAAGCCGTGCAGCAGGCTGTCGGCGGAGACGTGCGCCAGACCGAAGCTGCGGATGCCCGGGGTGTCGATGATCCAGCCCGGGTCGGTGTCGATCCCGGGAATCGGTGGCAGCCGCAGCGCCACCGCGCTGGTGGACGTGTGCCGGCCGCGGCCGATCGCGCTGACCACGCCGACCGCCCGGGCGGCGTCCGGGACGAGGCGGTTGACCAGCGTCGACTTGCCCACGCCGGAGTGCCCGACCAGCACCGACACCTGGCCGGCCAGCAGCGCGCGCAGGGCGTCCAGGTCGGAGTCGGGGCGGTTCAGCACGTACGGCAGCTCCAGCTCGGTGTAGTAGCCCAGCACCTCCTCCGGGCCGGCCAGGTCGGCCTTGGTGAGGCAGAGCAGTGGCTCGACGTCGGCGTCGTACGCGGCCACCAGGCAGCGGTCGATGAACCCGGTGCGCGGCGGCGGGTCGGCCAGCGCGCTGACGATGACCAACTGGTCCGCGTTGGCCACCACCACCCGTTCCAGCCGGCCCTCGGCGGTGGTCTCGTCGTCGTCGGCGGTGCGGCGCAGCACCGAGCGGCGCTCGGCGATCCGGACGATGCGGGCCAGGGCGCCCTCCGCGCCGGAGGTGTCCCCGACCAGACCGACCCGGTCGCCCACCACGACCGACTTGCGGCCCAGCTCGCGGGCCCGCATCGCGGTGACCGTGGGCAGCTCGGCCCCGACCACGCCGTGCTCGGCCCCGGCCAGCACGCAGGTGTAGCGCCCGCGGTCGACGGCGATGACGAAGCCGTCCACCGCGTCGGCGTGCTGGGGTCGGGTACGCGTACGCGGACGCGACGACTTACCGGGCCGGACCCGTACGTCGTCCTCGTCGTACTCCCGCCGTTTGGTCGCCAGGACCCGTCCTCCGTCGCGTCAGCTCTTGCCGGTCACCATCGCTGACCATAGTGCCGGGAACTCGGGCATGGTCTTGGAGGTACACCCGACGTCGTCCACCTCGATGCCCGGCACGGCCAGACCGGCCACCGCGGCGGCGTGCGCCATGCGGTGGTCGTGATAGGTGCGGAACACGCCGCCGCGCAGCGGCCGGGGTCGGATCTCCAGCCCGTCCGGCGCCTCGGTGACGTCCGCACCGAGCGCGGTGAACTCCCGGGCGAGGGCGGTCAGCCGGTCGGTCTCGTGACCCCGGATGTGCCCGACGCCGGTGAAGGACGACGGCGAGTCGGCCAGCATGGCCAGCGCGGTCAGCGCCGGGGTCAGCTCGCTGACGTCGGAGAGGTCGGCGGTCAGGCCGTGCACCACGCCGGTGCCCCGGACGGTCAGCCCGGTGGTGGAGAGGGTGACCTCGCCGCCCATCCGGTGCAGCAGCGAGCGGAGCTGCTCGACCGGCTGCGCGCTGCTGCGCGGCCAGCCCTGGAGGGTGACCTCACCGCCGGTGACCAGCGCGGCGGCGAAGAACGGCACCGCACCGGAGAGGTCCGGCTCGATCTCCCAGCCGCGCCCGGTGAGCGGACCGGGCTCGACGGTCCACACGTCGGGGGTGGTGTCGTCGACGGCCGCGCCGGCGGCCCGCAGCATCTGCACCGTCATCCGGAGGTGCGGCGCGGAGGGCACCGGTGGGCCGACGTGCCGCACCACGACGCCCCGGTCGAAGCGCGGCGCGGCCAGCAGCAGCCCGGAGACCAGCTGGCTGGAGGCGGAGGCGTCGATCACCACCTCGCCGCCGGTGACCCCGCCGGCGCCGAGCACGGCCAGCGGCAGGCTGCCCTCGCCGTCGATGTCGATCCGGACGCCCAGCGAGCGCAGCGCGCCGATCAGCGGGCCGAGCGGCCTGGTGCGCGCGTGCGGGTCGCCGTCGAAGGTGATCCGCCCGTCGGCCAGCCCCGCCACCGGCGGGACGAACCGCATCACCGTGCCGGCCAGGCCCACGTCCACGTGCGCCGGGCCGACCAGCGGGTGCGGCCGGACCAGCCAGCGCTCGTCGTCGCTGATCGACACGTGCGCGCCCATGGCCCGCAGGCCGGCCGCCATCAGCTCGGTGTCCCGGGCGCGCAGCGGCCCGGCCAGCGTCGACGGGCCGGCGGCCAGCGCGCTGAGCACGAGGGCGCGCGCGGTCATCGACTTGGACCCGGGCAGGCGGAGCGTGGCCGCCACCGGGTCGGAGGCGGTCGGTGCGGTCCACGGCTGCGGCGGCCGGGTCGCGATCAGGTTCCCCACGGTTACATTCTGCCGTGTCCGCCGGTCGGCAGCGGCGACCGGCGGTCCGACTCCCGGTTGGCGGGACAGCCCGTCCGGCCTCGACGGGTTAGCGTGTGCCCATGTGCGGCAGGTACGCGACGACCCGGAGCTCCGGTGAGCTGAGCGCGCTGTTCGAGTCGTCCGACGACACCGACGGCCAGCTCCGGCCGGACCACAACGTCGCGCCGACCGACCCCGTGCCGCTGGTCCGGGTCACTCCGGAGGGGCACCGCAGCCTCTGCCTCGGCCGCTGGGGCTTCCTGCCGCACTGGTCCCGGTCGGCGGCCGGCGCGGCCCGCATGATCAACGCGCGGGCGGAGACGGTCGCCACCAGCCGGGCGTACGCCGGGGCGTTCGCCCGTCGCCGCTGTCTGGTCCCGGCCGACGGCTGGTACGAGTGGGTCCGCCAGCCCGACGGCGGGCGGCAGGCGTACTACATGACTCCCGCCGACGGCTCCGTGCTCGCCCTTGCCGGGATCTGGTCGGTCTGGGAGTCCGGGGCCGACACCCGGCTCACCTTCAGCGTGCTGACCACCGCGGCGCTCGGCGAGCTGGCCGGGGTGCACGACCGGATGCCGGTGCTGCTGCCGCGCGAGCGGTGGTCGTCGTGGCTGGCGTCGACCGACGAGCCGGACCGGTTGCTCGCTCCGCCAGCGGCCGGCCAACTCGCCGGGTTGGAGATCCGCCCGGTCGGGCCGGCGGTGGGTGACGTCCGCAACGACGGGCCGCAGCTGACCGCCCGGGTGGCGCCGGCGGTGGCGCCGCAGGAGCTCACCCTGTTCTGAGGTCCATGCGCATCGTCGAGCGCCGATTTGCCGGGGTTGCGCGTGATTCGTCTCCTGGCCGTTCAGTCATCTTCCCGGCAGACCCTTGTCCCGATGTCGGGAAGTGCGATAGAACACAGCGCCGGTAGTGGGTGTCGATTCGCACGGGGCGGACGACATCCACCGATCTTGCCGGTCCCACGGGGGAGGTGGGTGGATGACACGGGCGCGTATGCCCCGCCCGCACGAGGTGGCTGCGGCGCGGCGAGATCCGCGACTGCTGCGGGCCTTGCACGAACGGCGGCAGGACGACGCGTGGCGCACCAGAGGGACGTGCCAGAGCGTCGATCCGGAGACGTTCTTTCCGGCGCCGAACGAGCCGGCGGACGCCGCCGTCGCACTGTGCCGCAGTTGCGACGTGCAGGGGTCCTGCCTGGCCTGGGCGCTGGAGGTGGGCGACTGCCACGGTGTGTGGGGTGCCACGACACCCCGCGAGCGGCGGGCGATGCTCGTCGCCTGGCGCGGGGAGGTCGAGCCGGATCCGGACGCCGTCGACGAGGCGGGCCCACCGGTGCGGGACCGCCTGCTCACCCTGGTCCCGCTGAGCTGACCACCGGCCGGTCCCGTCCCGGGTGCTGGTCGGAGCGGCGCAGAATGAGTCGGTGCTGCCCAGCGACGAGATCGAGACTCCGCGCGGTCCGGCGCGGACCGACACCGACCTGCCGGCCGGGCCGCCCGCCGCCCTGCTCGTGCTCGGGCACGGTGCGGGCGGCAGCGTGGATGCGCCCGACCTGCTCGCCGTGCGCGACACCGCGGTCGCGGCGGGTCTGGCGGTGGTCCGGGTGACGCAGCCCTACCGGGTCGCCGGCCGGCGTGCCCCGGCACCCGCCGGACACCTCGACGAGGCGTGGACGACGGTGCTCGGCGCGCTCTGCGACCGGCACACCGACGTTCCGGTGCTGCTGGTCGGCGGGCGCTCCAGCGGCGCGCGGGTGGCCTGCCGCACGGCCCGCGCGGTCGGGGCGGCCGGCGTGGTCGCGCTGGCCTTTCCGCTGCACCCGCCCGGCAGGCCGGAACGCTCCCGGGCGGGCGAGCTCGCCACCGGCCTGCCGACGCTGGTGGTCAACGGCGACCGGGACCCGTTCGGAGTGCCGGAGCCGGGGCCGGCCGTCCGGGTGGTGACCCGGCCGGGGGAGACGCACGACCTGCGACGGGATCCGGCCGGCACGGCGGCCGTGGTGCGTGACTGGCTGCGCGCCCAGGGCTGGGCGGCGGGCTGATCCGGCGTGGCTCGGGCGCGCGAACCGTGTCCGCTGCCGGGCGCGGGTCGTTGCATCCGATGGTGCCGCCGGTCCGGTTCGGGCGGGCGGGACCGGTCCTCCCAGGCCCTTCCTGGTCCCAGCGCCGGCCGTCGCCGGGGCCGGGACCAGGAACGGGAGAGCGGGACGGAATGCCCCCGCCGCCGTTTCGCGTTACTACCCCCGGACGACTTTTCTGCGAGGGGGGTGACCGGTGCCGACCGATACACGGAGCCTGGAACGGGACGAACGGGACGCCCGGCAGCTGAAGCAGTTGCTGGATGGTCCGGACTGGCCCGCGACGGCGGGACCGGGCGGGGTGGGTGCGGTGAGCACGGGCACACCGGCCGGAAGTGAATCTGTGGGCAGGTCTGTGCGCGTATCCTCGGCGGGAAAGCATCCGACGCGAGGGGATGTGCGGTTGACCACCGAGAAGACGGACGAGCGCAGGGCCCGTTTCGAGCGGGACGCGATGCCATTCGTCGATCAGCTCTACGCTGCTGGGCTGCGGATGACACGCAACCCGGCGGATGCCGAGGACCTGGTCCAGGAGACGTACCTGAAGGCGTACGCGGCCTTCCACCAGTTCGAGCAGGGCACCAACCTGAAGGCCTGGCTCTACCGGATCCTGACCAACACCTACATCAACTCCTACCGCAAGCGGCAGCGCCAGCCGATCCAGGCGCCCACCGAGGAGATCACCGACTGGCAGCTCGCCGAGGCCGAGTCGCACACCTCCAGCGGGCTGCGCTCGGCGGAGACGGAGGCGCTGGACCGGCTGCCGGACAGCGACGTCAAGGAGGCCCTCCAGCAGTTGCCGGAGGAGTTCCGTCTCGCCGTCTACCTCACCGACGTCGAGGGCTTCTCCTACAAGGAGGTCGCCGA
Organism: Micromonospora acroterricola; assembly: GCF_003172955.1. GTDB lineage: Bacteria > Actinomycetota > Actinomycetes > Mycobacteriales > Micromonosporaceae > Micromonospora > Micromonospora acroterricola. Next base: position 8,199 of record NZ_QGKR01000316.1, read on the forward strand.
CATCATGGGCACGCCGATCGGCACCGTGATGTCGCGCCTGCACCGGGGCCGTCGTAATCTGCGCAAGCTGCTCGAGCAGTACGCCGCGGAGCGGGGCTTCAGCCCGGCCCGTTCCGCGAAGGGTTCGACCGCTGCCGCTGCCGGCCGGGAGGTGTGACGTGAGCTGTGGGGAGCCGCACGAGACGGACTGCCGTGAGGTGCTCGCGGAGGTCTACCTCTACCTGGATCTGGAGTGCGCGGACGAGCGCCGCTCGCTGATCCGGCACCACCTCGACGAGTGCGGGCCGTGCCTGCGCGAGTACGGGCTCGAGCAGGAGGTGCGGGCGCTGGTGGCGCGTTGCTGCGGCAACGAGACCGCGCCGGACGAGCTGCGTGAGCGGCTGCGGGTCAAGCTCACCGAGCTGGTGGTCTTCGAGACCACCGAATCCCGCGAACTGGCCGACTGACGTGTCGGCGTAACGAACGAAACCGGTGGCCCGGGTCGATCTCGACCCGGGCCACCGGCGTTCCCGGCGTCCGCCGGGTGGGGCTGACCGGTGACGGGCCGTCGGCCCGTCGGCGCGTTCAGGAGTTGGGACGCTTGCCGTGGTTCGCGGCGTTCTTCTTCCGAGCCTTCTTCTTGCGGGACTTCTTCGCCATGCTGACCTCCTCGTGATGGGTCGGATCCCGCCCTGCGCACGACCTCGCGCCGGTGCAGCTACCGGCGGTCCGGCGTCGGGTCCGACCCGGTGATGGTAGTGCGGTCGGCATCCGGCACCTCCCCCCGGGGCGGCCGGGCCCGCGGGCCGCACCGCTCCACGCCCACGGTCCGCCGTCGCATGATTGGATACGTCGGCAGGCACATCGGGAAGAGGGAGGGCCTGGACATGGCCGAGGAGATCCGCGCCGAGATGGTGGCGAACGTCTGGAAGGTCGTCGCGTCGGCCGGCGACACCGTGTCCGAGGGCGACACCCTGGTGATTCTCGAGTCCATGAAGATGGAGATCCCGGTCGTAGCCGAGTCCGACGGTGTGATCGAGCAGCTCGCCGTCAACGAGGGCGACGTCGTGCAGGACGGCGACCTGATCGCGGTGATCGGTTGACCGGCCTGCTGGTCCGGCGCGCCGAGTCGGCCGACTTCCCGTCGGTGGCCCGGCTGACCGTGGCCGCGTACGAGGCGGACGGCCAGCTCAAGGGCGAGCACGGGTACGGCGCGGTGCTGGCCGACGTGTCGACCCGGGCCGCCAGCGGCGAGGTGCTGGTCGCGGTGGACGAGACGACCGGCGCGGTGCTCGGCTCGGTCACCTTCGTGCTGCCGGGCACCCCGTTCGCGGAGCTGTCCGGGCCGGGTGAGGCGGAGTTCCGGATGCTCGCGGTCGACCCTGCCGCGCAGGGCCGGGGCGTCGGCGCGGCGCTGGTCCAGGCGTGCGTCGACCGGGCGGCCGAGCTGGGCTGCGCGGCACTGATGATCTGCGTCCGGGCGGGGATGGCCGCGTCGGCGCACCGCCTGTACGAGCGGCTCGGCTTCGTCCGGGCTCCGGAGAAGGACTGGTCGCCGGTGGCGGGCGTGGACCTGCTGGGTCTGCGGCTGGAGCTGCCCCCGCGCTGAGTCGCCGGTCGGGTCAGCCCTGCGGGTGGCCCGACCCGGCCGCGGTCCCACTCGGGTCGGGCTCCGTGCCGATGGCGGCCAGCAGCTCGTCGGCCACCTCCAGGGCGATCCGGCGGCGCTCGGCGTCGGTGATGTTTGGCGCCCGGACGGCGAACCAGCTGCTGTGCACCGCGAAGAGCGACAGCACGGCGCGCAGTTGGGCGGTGGGGGAGTCGTCGCCCCGGCAGAGCGCGTTGGCCAGCTGCATCATCCGGCCGCGCATCTGCTGACCGGAGGCGAGGCTCTTGAGCACGGTCTGGTTCTGCTCGAAGAAGCGCATCACCGACGGCTGGTCGCCGGCGAACATCGTGTCGGCGTACCGCGAGATCAGCGTGCGTCGCGTGGCCAGGGTCGCCGGCTGCGACTCGGCCCAGGCCGTCAGCTCGTCCATCCGCTCCAGCCGGTCCTCCACGAAGCTGGCGACGATGTCGTCCTTGCTCTTGAAGTGGTAGTAGAGCGCTGCCTTGGTCACGTTCAGACGCTCGGCGATCTCGCGCAGCGACGTCTTCTCGTATCCCTGCTCGGTGAAGAGCTCCAGCGCGACGGCCTTGATCCGCTCACGGGTGCCGCCTGTGCTCTCCCTCACCCACGCTCCCCAATTGGCTTGACCGTCAGTTGCTGCCCAACTTACCGTGCGGCTAGTAAGGTGACTAGCCGGGCGGCAAGTAAGTGTGGCAATCCTCGGGGGGAGCTTACCCATGACGCAGACAACCCAGGCCGGCGCGCGACCCAACGTACGGGTCGTGCTGTTCGGCCTCATGATCGCGATGATGCTCGCGATGCTCGACAACATGATCGTCAGCACCGCGCTGCCGCGGATCGTCGGCGAGTTCGGCGGCCTCGACCACTTCACCTGGGTGGTCACCGCCTACGTCCTGGGCACCACCGTCTCCACCCCGATCTGGGGCAAGCTCGGTGACCTCTACGGTCGCAAGTCCGTCTTCCTGACCTCGGTCGGCATCTTCCTGCTCGGCTCCGCGCTCTGCGGCATGGCCGGGTCCGGCATGTTCGGCGGCCCCCAGGACGGCATGGTCCAGCTCATCGCCTTCCGGGCCGTGCAGGGCCTCGGCGCCGGCGGCCTGATGGTCGGCGTGATGGCGATCATCGGTGACCTCGTCCCGCCCCGCGAGCGCGGTCGCTACCAGGGCATGATCGCCGGCATCATGGCCATCGCCATGGTGGCCGGCCCGCTGGTGGGTGGTTTCATCACCGACCACCTCTCCTGGCGCTGGGCGTTCTACGTGAACCTGCCGCTGGGCGGCGTCGCGCTGCTCGTGCTGATCACCACCATGCACCTGCCGAAGTACCGCACCGAGCACCGGATCGACTGGCTCGGCGCCGGGCTGCTCTCGGTCGGCATCACGGCGATCGTGCTGATCACCACCTGGGGCGGCAACCAGTACGACTGGACCTCACCGCAGATCCTCGGCCTGGCCGTGCTGGCCCTGCTCGCGCTGGTGGCATTCGGCCTGGTCGAACGCCGGGTCCCGGAGCCGATCCTCCCGCTGGCGCTCTTCGCCAACCGCAACTTCGCGCTGATCTCGCTGATCGGCTTCCTGCTCGGCTTCGCGATGTTCGGCGCGATGAACTTCCTGCCGCTCTACCAGCAGACCGTGCAGGGGGCGTCGGCCACCAACAGCGGCCTGCTGCTGCTGCCGCTGATGTTCGGCATGCTGGTCGTCTCGCTGGTCATCGGGCGGGCGATCACGAAGACCGGCCGGTACCGGGCGTACCCGATCATCGGTGGCGTGGTGATGACCGCGGGCATGGGGCTGCTGACCCTGCTCGACACCAACACCAGCAAGCTGCAGTCCTCGCTGTACATGGTCGTGCTGGGCGCCGGCATGGGCTTCCTCATGCAGACCTCCATGCTGATCGCGCAGAACAGCGTGGAGCAGAAGGACCTCGGCGCGGCCAGCGGCGCGGCCACCTTCTTCCGGTCCATCGGCGGCTCGTTCGGCATCTCGCTGTTCGGCGCGATCTTCGCCAGCCGGTTGGCGGACTCCGCCGCCGGCGGTGCCTTCGGTGGCGGCGAGGGCGGCGCCATGGACCTGGAGAAGCTCAAGGAACTGCCCGCCCAGGCGCGTGAGCTGGTGCTCGGCGGTCTTGCCGACGCGATCTCGCACGTCTTCCTCTGGGCCGTGCTGTTCACCATCGCGATCCCGGTGCTCGCCTGGTTCATCAAGGAGATCCCGCTGCGCACCGCGAACGAGGCGCCGCCGCAGGCCACCCCGGAGGAGGAGGCCGAGATCGCCCTCGGCAAGGCCCCGGTCGCCTAGGGCGCACCCCGACACCGGAACGCCGCGCTGTCCCCACGGGACGGCGCGGCGTTTCCCGTTCCCCGGTCAGCCTCGGCGTCGGGCGGTGGTGAGGCGTCGCCACGTTCGCGGTGCGCAGCGGGATCTCCTTGATGAACCAGGCGCGCACCGGGATCGCGATGGTGAACAGCCCGGCCCAGAGGAAGACGTGCGAGATCGCGCCA